>NZ_FUYT01000002.1:0-314922 GCF_900167995.1 Luteibacter sp. 22Crub2.1 | reverse complement strand
AAGAGACGGCGGGGGTGACCCTCGGGGCCGGTAGCCGCAGGCGAGGGCTTCGACTGGACAAGGCCGCGAAGCGGGGCCGGTCAGGGATGACCGGCCGTTTTCGGGGAGGCAGGGACAGCCGACTCGAAAACCCCCAGGCGAAGCCCGACCCGGCCGAAGGCCATTGATATACGGCCGCGGTAGCGGCCCTTCCTTGAGGGGTCGCCGAAGGCGTGGCCTCGAGGGTCACCCCCGCCGGCTCTCCAACGCGACACGACACACCGCGACAAAGCCGAACGCGATGGCGCCAGCCGAGCATTCAGCTCTTAGCTCTTAGCTCTTAGCTGTTAGCTCTTAGCTCTTAGCTCTTAGCTCTTAGCTCTAAGTGGCTCACCGCCACCCCGAAGTAATCGGATACCGCCGCTCGCGTCCGAAAGCCTTGGTCGTGACGCGCGGCCCCGGAGCCGCCTGGCGGCGCTTGAACTCGTTGATGAAAACCATGCGGATCACGCGACGCACGGTGGCGTCGTCGTGGCCGGCGGCGATGATGTCTTCCGCCGAGGCCTCGCCCTCGATGAAGTGCTCGAGAATCGCATCGAGTTCATCGTACGGCGGCAGGGAATCCTGATCAGTCTGCTCATGGCGCAGTTCCGCCGACGGCGGACGCTCGATCACAGCCGCCGGAATGGCTCCGTCGATCGCCGAGCGCCACCGCGAAAGCGCGTAGACCACGGTCTTGTAGACGTCCTTGAGGGGCGCATAGGCGCCGCACATGTCGCCGTACAGCGTGGCGTAACCCACCGCCATCTCGCTCTTGTTGCCCGTGGACAGCAGGAGCTTGCCGGTCTTGTTCGACATCGCCATCAGCAGCACGCCGCGGGTTCGCGATTGCAGGTTTTCTTCCGTGATGTCGGGTTTGCGACCCTCGAACACCGGCGCCAGGGCGCCGGTAAAGGCCTCGTAGATGCCTTCGATGGGTAGCACGTGGTACTCGACGCCCATGTGCTCGGCCTGGGCCTTGGCTTCCCGCAGGGACAGGTCCGAGGTGTATTTGGTCGGCATCATGATCGCCGTGACCTTGTCCTTGCCCAGCGCATCGACCGCCATCGCCAGCGTCAGCGCGGAATCGATACCGCCCGACAGACCCAGTAACACACCGGAGAAATGGTTCTTGCCGATATAGTCCCGGATACCGCGGACGATGCCGTCATACATCAGCGCCTCCGGCGAGCGGGTGTCCGGCGCCGGCCAGTCCACGGCCGTGAGGCGACGCGTGACCGTATCGAACTCCACCGTCAGCAGCATTTCCTCGAAGGACGGAGCGCGCGCCGCGATCTCGCCATCGGCCTGCACCAGCAGCGAATGGCCGTCGAACAGCAGGTCGTCCTGACCACCGACGAGGTTTACGTAGGCGATCGGCAGCCCGGTCTCGCGGGCGCGGTCGCGCAGCAGCGCCTCACGGGTCGCGGCCTGGCGCTTGTCCCACGGCGACGCGTTGATCACCAGGATCAGCTCCGCGCCGGCGTCGGCGAGACGGCTGGCGGGGTCCGATTCCCAGATGTCCTCGCAGATCAGCATGCCGACCTGCACACCCTCGATCGCGAACACCCGCGTGGCGTCGCCATGCTGGAAATAGCGCTTCTCGTCGAACACGGTGTAATTGGGCAGCGCCTGCTTGTGGTACGTCCACTCCAGGGCGCCTTCGCGTATGAGCGACGCCGCGTTGTAAACCTCGCCCTGCGCATCCGGGTAGCCGACGACCGCCGAAATACCCGTGATGGCCGGCAGCAGCGCATGCAGTTCGCGATGGCAGGCTTCGAGGAAACTGGGGCGCTGCAGCAGGTCCTCGGGCGGGTAGCCGGACAGCGTCAGCTCGGGGAAGGCTACCAGCGACGCGCCGAGGCGATCGCGCGCTTCATCGGCCAGCGCCTTGACCCGTCGCGCGTTGTCGGCGGTGGCACCGACGGGGAAATCGAACTGGGCCAGGGCGAAGCGAAAGGTGGACATCGGGAATCCGTGCGGTCGCGGGGACTGCCTATGATAAGCCACCGTCGCACCGACGCGGGCTCATTGCACCGGTACGTCGTAGATCGTGTCGCCATCGGCCGCGCCGGGGAGGCTGAAATGCCACCACTCCTGCGGATAATTGACGAACCCGCGCGCCGCCATGGCCTTCAGCAGGCGCTGGCGGTTCTCGTGCTGAAGCGGTGTGACGCGCGGATCGTCCGTATGCGCCAGTGGATCGAAGAAGTCGAAGTCCGTGCCCATGTCGAGCGGCGTGCAATGGACGCCCTCGCACCGCATCAGGGTGAGATCGACCGTCGCGCCCTTGCTATGACCTGACACCGGAGCGATGTACTCGCCCAACAACTGGTCCTTGCGCAGGGCGGGATAATGGGATGCCCTGGTGCGGGTATCGGACAGATCGCCCGCCCAGCGAACGAAGGCCGCCACGGCGCGCGCCGGGCGATAGCAGTCCCACAAGCGCAGCCGGTAGCCGTGAGGGCGCAGATCGCTCTCCACCTGAGCAAGGGCCCGCACTGCGCCGGTGCGCAGCAGGCAAGCCGGCGCGAAATAGCCGGGCACCGTGGCGCCGGTGAAATTGTCCGGGGCCGCGTACTTCATGTCTTCCGCGATATCGGGCGCGACCTTGCGGATATCCACCAGCCCCGCGTCGGCGGGCGTACGCGCCGTCGACAGGTGCGGCGTGTCGGCGGCAAGGGAGCGCCCGCAGGTGAGCGCCAGCGACAGCAGCAGGAGGGGCCAGATCCGGATCGTCATGTCCCCATACTGCCATGCCCATCGTGCCGCATTTGCTGACATCATGCCCCGTCGCCCGCGGAGAAACGCATGATCGAATCGGTTTGGCCCTATCTGGCCGTCATGCTGCTCGTCGCGGGCTTCTGGCCGGCGATCGAGCGACGGTTCGGCTGGAAGGTATTCGATATCCTCCCGCCCATCGTGCTGACCTACCTCAGCGTCACCGCCCTGTCGGTCGCCGGACTCTGGTCGGCATCGCCCGGGATCCACGCCGCCCAGTCGGTCATCGTGGGGCACCTGGTTCCCGCCCTGCTCTTTCTTCTGATGATCAGCTGCGATCTGCGCGCGATCTTCCGCCTGGGTCCGCGGGTACTCGGCGTGTTCGTCTGCACCTCGATCAGCCTGTTTATCGCCTTTATCGTGGCCTTCCTGATGTTCCGTCACTGGCTGCCGGGCGATGGCTGGAAACCGCTGGCGTCTCTTTCGGGCAGCTGGGTGGGCGGAACGGCCAACCTCATCGCGGTGAAGCAGGCCATCGGCATGTCGGACACCTCACTGGCGACCGCGCTGCTCACCGATGCCCTCTGCTATTCGATGTGGGTGGTGGTGCTGTTCTCCGTTGCACGCCTGGCACCGGCGTTCAACCGCTGGACACGTGCGACCTCGAGTGCCGACCTCATCGTGACCGAAACCGCACCGCGTGCGCCGGCGACCATGGACGGCGTGCTGCTGTGGCTGGGCTTCGCGCTGCTGGTGGCGGCACTGGCCCCGGGCGTGGCCGCGCGACTCCCCGTGGGCAGCATGGTCTCCGCGACCACATGGACCATTCTCATCGCGACGGTCGCCGGTCTGATCGTCGCGCACACGCCACTGGCACGCATGCCCGGCGCACAAGCCGTGTCGAGCGCCCTGCTGATTTCCGTCGTCGCCGTGCTCGCCTCGCAAAGCAGCTTCGCCGGTATCGCCGCCGCGCCGATCTACCTGTTGTGCGGGGTCACGGTGATCGCGTTGCATGCCGTGCTCCTGTGCGCGGCGGCGCGCGTGTTTCACTTCGACCTGTACCTTTGCGGCATCTCCTCACTGGCACACATCGGCGGCGTGGCGGCCACACCGGTTCTGGCCGCCACGTATTCGCGCTCGCTGGTACCGGTCGGCATCCTGCTGGCGCTGCTGGGTTATATCCTTGGTACCGGCTTCGGCCTCGTCGTCGCGGCCGTGCTGTCCAGACTCGCTATCTGACCGGGATCCACGCATGCCCCTGTTTCGCCATCGCCTGCTCTTCGCTGCCCTCCTCGCCGGATTTCCGGGAATGGCGTCGCTGGCGAGCCCACCACCGATCGTCGATACCGGGATCCCCGGCGTAACGGATGCCCAGCTATCGCCGGACTGGTGGATCGCACGGGTGCCGGACGCGGATCGTGTCGTCCTCGACGCGCCAGCCATCGCGGCGCTGAACGATAAGCTGCGGCGCCTCGATCCCTCGATGCACGACATCCGCCATCTGCCATCGTCGCTGACGCGCGACCAGGTCATGGTCTGGATCGACAAGGTCTCTCAGCGCCCGGCCCGTGCGTTGTTCGACGCGAAAGGCCAGTCACTGCCGGCGAGCGCCATCGATTCGATACTCGCCAACGATGCGACGAACGCCATTCCTTCAGAAGTGACACCGCGCTATGGCATGGCCGTGCGTCGCGCACCGCTACGCAGCCATGCCACCGATGCGCGCGTGTTCACGCAGCCCGTCGATACCGACATCGATCGATTCCAGGAAAGCGCGCTTTTCCCCGGCGACCCGGTCGTCGTCGTGCACAGCAGTGCCGATGGTCGCTGGGTGTTCGCGGTCAGCGCACGCTACGCGGCATGGACACCGGCCGAGGCGATCGCCTATGGGACGACGGCGCAGGTATTTGCCCATGCCGACGCCACGCCCTTCCGCGTCATCACCGGCGCCGCACCGCACACCGTGTTCACGCCCGAGGCACCCGCGCTCTCGGAGCTGCAGCTGGACATGGGCACGCGCATCCCGCTGGACACGTCGCTGTCGCCAGGCCAACCGGTCAACGGACAGCATCCGTATACCTCATGGGTGCTCAGTTTGCCGGTGCGCGACGCACAAGGCGCTCTGTCCTTCCGGCCCGCGCTGCTCCAGCGCAATCAGCCCTCCGAGGCCGACTATCTTCCGCTCACCCGCGCCAATGTGATTCGCCAGGCGTTCCGATTTCTCGGCGAGCGCTACGGCTGGGGGCATGATTTCAACGGCCGCGACTGCAGCGGATTCGTCTCCGACGTTTATCGCAGCATGGGCGTGCAGATGCCGCGCAACACGGGCGACCAGGCGTCGAGCCCGGGTCTTTCGCACACGGCATACACGCCGAAGGACGGGCATGACGCGCGCGTCGCCGCGGCGATGGCGCTCGAAGTCGGTGACCTCGTCTACATTCCGGGCCACGTAATGATGGTGATCGGCAAGGTGGATGGACAGCCCTACGTGATTCATGACGTCGGCGGCATCAGCCTCCGTGATGGCACCACGAGCCTGCGTCGCATCAAACTCAACGAAGTATCGGTCACCCCACTGCTGCCGCTGATGTTCGACAAGGACACCAGCTTCGTCGATCGCATGACCAGCATCGTCCGCATCCGCTGAGGCCGTGCCATGAAGATCGTTGAGATCCGTCTGTCCATGCTTCGCGTTCCGCTACGCACACCGTTCCGTACGGCGCTTCGCGAGGTGGACAGCGTGGAGGACATCGTCGTGACGGTCCATACGGACGATGGCCACGTTGGCTACGGCGAGGCGCCTCCGACGGCGGCGATCACCGGCGAGACGCATGCGTCGATCATCGCAGCCGTACGTCGGCATATCGCGCCGCGTCTCATCGGCGAGGACATCGCCGATCTCAACCGCATCGTCGGCCTCATTCAGAGCGCATTGGAAAAAAATACGAGCGCCAAGGCAGCCGCGGAGATCGCCATTTACGATCTCTGGGCGCAATACCACGGCGCACCGCTTTACCAGCTGCTCGGTGGCGGTCATCCACGGCTGTCCACCGACCTGACCATCAGCGTGAACGACGTCGACACGATGGTCGCCGATGCACTGAACGCCATCGCCCGTGGCTACACCTCGCTCAAGATCAAGATCGGCAAGAACATCGACGACGATATCGTCCGGGTGCGGGCCATTTATACCGCCGTCGGCGAATCGGCGCTCTTGCGTCTCGACGCCAACCAGGGCTGGACCGCCGCGGAAGCGGTGCGCGCGATTCGCCAGCTTGAAGACGCTGGCGTGCGCATGGAGCTCGTCGAACAACCTGTGAAAGCGCACGACCTCGAAGGCCTGCAACACGTCACGCGCCACGTCGATACGCCGATCATGGCGGATGAAAGTGCCTTCGGCCCGAAGGATCTGCTCGAACTCATCCGCCTGCGCGCCGCGGACATCGTCAACATCAAGCTGATGAAGACGGGCGGCATCTCGGGCGCACTGCGAATGGCGGATATCGCCGCTATGCACGGCATGGAATGCATGATCGGCTGCATGCTCGAAAGCAGCATCAGCGTGGCGGCGGCCGTTCATGTGGCCGTCGCAAGATCCAACGTCATCACGAAGATCGACCTGGATGGACCCTCGCTGTGCACGTTCAATCCGGTGGACGGCGGCGTCGACTTCGATGAGTCGCACCTTTCCATACCGCCTCTTCCGGGCCTGGGCATTCGCTCGGTTCGCGGCCTCGAGCCTCTCTGAATGGTGATCCGCATGCGTCGCCTCCCTCGCTTTCTGCTTGTATCGCTTCTTCTTTCGATCACGGGGCTCGCCATCGCGTTCGAGGCGCCCGTGGCCTGGTCGGTATCGCGGCAGATGATCGTCGTCACCACGGACAACTGGGACGCCACGCAAGGCACGCTTCGCCGTTTCGAACGCGAAGAAAGTGGCTGGCGGGCGGTCGGGTCGCCGGTACCGGTCACGATCGGCAAAGGTGGCAGCGCTTGGGGCGTGGGACTGCATCCGCCGCAGACCGACGGCCCGACGAAGGTCGAGGGCGACGGGCGCAGCCCGGCGGGGATATTCCGGATCGGCGAAGCTTTCGGTTACGCGGAACGAAACGGCACGGCGCTCCCCTACCGGGGGCTCACGGCGTCCGACTATTGCGTCGATGTCGACGGCTCGCCGTATTACAACCAGCTGGTCGATGAAAACAAGGTAGGCCATAGCGCGGTCGAAGGGGCCACGGAGGCGATGCGGCGCGACCTGCACTTCAACGGCGACCACGCCTATCGCATCGGTTTCGTCATCGAGCACAACGCCCAGGGACGCAAGGGCGCGGGCAGCTGCATCTTCGCGCACCTCTGGAAATCGCCGACGTCGCCGACCGCCGGATGCACGGCGATGACCGACGAAGCCATGGAAGGACTGCTCGCGTGGCTCGACCCGAAGAAGAAACCCGTGTTCGTGCTGCTGCCGCGAGGCGAATACGCGCGGCTTCGTGGCGCCTGGAATCTGCCGGCGCTCTAGGGCGCCAGGTGGTCACTCATTGACCAGCGAAACGCAAGTCGATGGTGGGAAAGACGAATCGTCAGTTATCCACACCCTTATGCAGATCGTATCCACATTCGCTGTGGATAAGCGCGCTCTAGTCGCCGGGGCGGTGGGCAAAAAATAAGCAGCGCAACGCAACCGACTGTCACGCGACGGGTTTCCGGAGTTATGCACATGCTTATGCAGCGACTGTCCACACAGGCTGTGGATGAATCGCCATCGCCCCCGACTCTCTCTGTCAGCGTATGACGCGATCCACGTGAGCACTTTGCCAGCGGCGTGTTTCGCCGACAGAAGAGCCCGTGACGAAAGGCTAAGCTGCCTGGCCTGTCTTTCCAGCACACGGAACCGTGATGACTGATACGCGCCGCCCCACCTGTCCGAACATGGCCTTCGCCCTCCTGCTGACCATGTCCCTGCCGGCGCTCGCTGCCGAAGGCGACGCCAGCGCGCCGATACCGCCTCGGCTCGACATCCATCTCTTCGTACACGATGACGTCCGGCACTACATGTCGCACGAACGGATACACGCCGGTTATGTCGCGTGGTGGCTTGCTGACATGAGCAAGGTCGTGCCGTTCGCGCGCATCCAGGTGCGTTACCTGCCGCCGGTCAACGGCGTTACCGACATTCCTTACATGCACGACGCCGCGCTGGGCGAATGGACCCACACCGTCATGGCCTGGGCCGACCGCGAGGGGATGACGCCCACCCATACGCGCAAGTTCCTCCTGATCACCCCCCAGGTACCGCAGCCAGGCGCGTCAGGCATTGCGTGGCAGGGTGGCAGCACGGCGATGGCATCGATCAACGGGCGTTACCGGGTGGTGGCTCACGAGCTGGGTCACCTGTTCGGCGCCGACCACGAGCATGGTGCGGTCAACTACACGGGAGGCTGGTGGTGCGAGAGCAACATGTATGCCTCATCCCTGAGCCTGCGCGGCAACTGCTACACCTATACGCCGGAGAACCAACGGCACATGCGGAAGTACATCATCGAAAACCCCGGAGCGGACGCCGGGAGTCGACGAGGCCCGCTGGTCGCCGACTGACGCCCGCTGGTCAGGAAATGACCAACATGAGCTAACCGCTTGCCCGCGTTGGGCATCCCCGACTTATGCACAGCGTTATGCAGGCGGTATCCACACAGGCTGTGGATGAAATGCGCGCATAAAAAAACCGCGACCCGAAGGCCGCGGCTCTTTAGGCTCGCCGAAGCGAACGGGGTATTACTTCATCAGACCCGCGAGGGTCTTGCCGAGGTCGGCCGGCGACTTGACCGTGGTCACGCCTGCCTTCTCGAGCGCGGCGAACTTGGCTTCCGCCGTGCCCTTGCCGCCCGAGATGATCGCACCGGCGTGGCCCATGCGCTTGCCCGGAGGTGCCGAGGCGCCCGCGATGAACGAGACGACCGGCTTCTTGACGTACTGGCTGATGAACTCAGCCGCGTCTTCTTCGGCGCTGCCACCGATTTCGCCGACCATGATGATGCCTTCGGTCTGCGGATCGTCCTGGAACAGCTTCAGGCAGTCGATGAAGTTCAGACCGTTGATCGGGTCGCCACCGATGCCGATGCAGGTGGACTGGCCGAGGCCTTCGTTCGTGGTCTGGAACACCGCTTCGTACGTGAGGGTGCCCGAACGCGAGACGATACCGACCTTGCCCGGCTTGTGGATGTGGCCCGGCATGATGCCGATCTTGCACTCACCCGGGGTGATGACGCCCGGGCAGTTCGGACCGACGAGCACGACGTCCGGGTGCGACTTGAGCACGTTCTTCACGCGCATCATGTCGAGCACCGGAATGCCTTCCGTGATCGTGACGATGATCTTGATGCCGCCGTCGATGGCTTCGAGGATCGAGTCGGCCGCGAACGGGGGCGGCACGAAGATGACCGAGGCGTCGGCACCGGTCTGGTCGACCGCGTCACGCACGGTGTTGAAGACCGGCAGACCGATGTGCTCCGAGCCACCCTTGCCCGGCGTGACACCGCCGACGACCTTGGTGCCGTAGTCGATCGCCTGTTCGGCGTGGAAGGTACCCTGCTGTCCGGTGAAACCCTGGACCAGGACCTTGGTGTTCTTGTTGATCAGGACGCTCATTAGAATTCGCTCCTCAGGCCGCTGCGGCCACGGCCTTGCGGGCCGCATCGTTGAGATCGTCGGCCGGCGTGATCGCCAGACCCGAGTTGGCCAGGAGTTCGCGACCCTTTTCGACGTTCGTGCCCTGCAGGCGCACGATCACCGGGATCTGCAGACCCACTTCCTTCACCGCGGCGATGATGCCTTCGGCGATCAGGTCGCAACGGACGATGCCGCCGAAGATGTTGACCAGGATGGCCTTCACCTTGTCGGAAGACAGGATCAGCTTGAACGCCTCGGAGACGCGCTCCTTCGTGGCGCCGCCGCCGACGTCGAGGAAGTTGGCCGGCTCGCCGCCCGCCAGCTTGATCACGTCCATCGTGGCCATGGCCAGGCCGGCACCGTTGACCATGCAGCCGATCGTGCCGTCCATCGTCACGTAGTTGAGGTTGTGCTGGACGGCGGCCGCTTCGGCGGCGTCTTCCTGCGTGAGGTCGCGCATGGCGGCCAGGTCGGCGTGACGGAACTCGGCGTTGTCGTCCGAGTTCACCTTGCCGTCGAGGGCGGCGAGGTTGCCGTCTTCGAGAATGGCGAGCGGGTTCAGCTCGACCAGGGCCAGGTCCTTCTCGTTGAACAGCTTGTACAGGCCAAGCATGATCTTGACGAGCTGACCGACCTGCTTCGGATTCAGGTCCATCTTGAACCCGAGATCGCGGCACTGGTACGGCTGCAGGCCTTCGACGAAATCGACCTGGAAGGTGTGGATGTCTTCCGGGGTTTCGGCGGCCACCTGCTCGATGTCCACGCCGCCGTGCTTGGAGGCGATGAACGAGATCGACTTGGTGTCACGATCGGTGAGGATCGAGAGGTACAGTTCCTTCGCGATGTCGGTCGCGTCGGTGACCAGAACCAGGTTCACCGGCAGCGCGCGGCCGGCGGACTGGTAGGTTTCCATGTTCGTGCCGAGCATGCCCTTGGCAGCGGCGCGCACGTCGTCGAGACTGCGGCAGAACTTGACGCCACCGGCCTTGCCGCGACCGCCGGCATGGATCTGGGCCTTGACCATCCACTGCGAACCACCAAGGTGCTTGGCGGCGTCGACAGCGGCATCGGGAGAGTTGGCAACCTTGCCCGGCGGCACGGCGATGCCGTACTTGGCGAACAGTTCTTTAGCCTGGTACTCGTGGAAATTCATTCGATACCTCGAGCGAACGGGAGAAGCGTGTGAATGCATGCGGGCCGGGAGCGGCCTGCACGGGAGTGGGGGATGAATCGATCGATTGCGCCAAAATGACGCAATACGGCCGCGTATTTTCCCGGAAGGCGCCCCGGATGGAAAGAGGCGCCGCGACATTTCGTCGCTTTTCGCCCTTTTTCACTGCTGGAACTGCGTGTTGCCCCGGGGTCGCCGCCGCCTATACTGGCGGTCATCGAGGCCCTGGGGGGCCACCGGCGGAGAACCACCCACGTGTCCACGCCCGCGCCGACCATGGCCGCCCGCTCCCGTGCGGTGCAGACCACCGCACGCCACGAACTGTTCTTTTTCAACTACTTCCGCCTGGGCCAGGCGGCGGTCTACACCGCCCTGGCGTTCCGTCCGGAGCATATGAACTGGCCGGCGCTGCCGGAACCCGTCTTCGCCCGGGTGCTTGCGCTGGCCTACCTCTTCGCCGCCCTGCTCATGGTTTCCCGGACCCGGGGCACGTTGCATCGCCCCGTCCTCATCGTCTCGATCGGTCTGACCCTGGACATCGCGGCCGCCCTGCTCGCCCTCGTGCTGATGCACGATGTCCGCATGGGCGTGGCGATGATGCTGGCGGTCAACATCGCGACGGGCGCGCTGCTGCTGCCTTTCCGCCTGTCGATGTTTTTCGCCGCGCTGGCCACCCTGGGCATGCTCGGCCATTCCCTGTTCGATCTGGAAGCCGCCGCCAGCTCGGACCGCGAGCTGGTGGAGTACGCGCTGTTCGGTGCCGCCTATTTCGCCTGCGCATCGCTGTGCTATGTGTTGGGGCGCAACATCCGCGCGTCGGAAGCCCTGGCCGAACAGCGTGGCATCGATCTGGCCAACCTGTCCCAGGTCAACGAACTGATCATCCGTCGCATGAAGACCGGCGTGCTGCTGGTCGACGAAGGCAACCGGATCCATCAGCTCAACGAGTCGGCATGGATGCTGATGGGCAATCCTTCGGCGGAGCAGCGCGACCTGGGGAGTCTGGCGCCCGAGCTGTCGCGACGCCTGTACCACTGGCGCACGTCCGGCAAGCTGGACGAGAGCGCGACCATGCTGGCCGATGGCACCCCCGAGGTGATTCCGCGCTTTTCCCGCCTGGCGCCCAATGACGACTCCCACGTCCTGATTTTCCTCGACGATACGTCGCTGGTGTCGCGCCGCGCCGAGGAACTCACCCTCAGCTCGCTTGGCCGGCTGTCGGCCTCGATCGCCCATGAGATCCGTAACCCGTTGGCGGCGATCCACTATTCGGCGCAGCTGCTGGCCGAATCCACGGACATGAACGACACCGACCTGCGTATGGTGGAGATCATCAACAACCACTGCTCGCGCCTCAACGAGATCATCGAGAACATCCTCCAGCTGTCCCGGCGCGAGCGCTCCCGGCCGGAAACTCTCGACCTGAGCCAGTGGGTGCATCACTTCGTGACCGAGTACCGCCAGGGCAACGATCTGGGCGCGGACATCCTGCGCGCGGTGTCCGGCAGTGAGCCGGTCGCCGCCGTCGCGGACCCCCAGCACCTGCAGCAGGTCATCTGGAACCTGGTCCAGAACGCGCTGCGCTACGGCCGCCTGCCCGGCGAGCCGGCGCGAGTGATGCTGGTGGCGCGGCATTCCGAAGCCGGAATTCCCATCCTCGAGGTAATCGATCGCGGCCCGGGCATCCCGCCGAAGGTGGCGGCGCAGATCTTCGAGCCGTTCTTCACGACCCACGAATACGGCACCGGGCTCGGTTTGTACCTGGCCCGTCAGATGACCGAAGCCAACCAGGCCGCGCTGGAATATGTGCGGGTCGCAGGGGGTGGCAGCTGCTTCCGGATCAGCCTGACGCCGCCGGCGCGTACCGCCGCCTCGGTCCCCCTGGCGGCCCGCGCGTGAACGCCGCGCTTTGCGCAGGCCGCCCGGGCGGTTACATTTGTCCCCATTACCGAACCTTTCGGATCCAATGAGCAAGCAGTCCGTACTGGTTATCGACGACGAGCGGGATATCCGCGAGTTGCTGACCATCACCCTTGGTCGAATGGAACTCGACGTGGACGCTGTGGGCAGCGTCACCGAAGCGCGGAATGCGCTGGCCTCCCGTCGCTACGACCTCTGCTTCACGGACATGCGCCTGCCCGACGGCAGCGGCCAGGAGATCATCGAACTGATCGCCGCCAGCCACCCGGACATGCCGGTGGCGATGATCACCGCCTACGGCAACGTCGACGCGGCGGTGAACGCGCTGAAGGCGGGCGCGTTCGATTTCGTCTCCAAGCCGGTCGACATCCACCTGTTGCGTCGCCTGGTGCGAACCGCGCTGCGTCTCTCCGAGGAGCGCAAGTCGGAAGCCGGCGCGAGGGGCGTTCCCGGCGCCGATCGTCTGATCGGCGATTCGCCGGTGATGGTCGAGGTCCGCGGCAAGATCGCCAAGCTGGCCCGTAATCAGGCGCCGGTCTACATTGGTGGCGAATCGGGCGTCGGTAAGGAACTGGTCGCGCGCCTGATCCACGAACTGGGCCCGCGTGCCGCCGGCGCCTTCGTGCCGGTGAACTGCGGCGCCATTCCTTCCGAGCTGATGGAAAGCGAGTTTTTCGGTCACCGCAAGGGCAGTTTCACGGGTGCTCACGCCGACAAGGAAGGCCTGTTCCAGGCCGCCCAGGGCGGCACGCTGTTCCTCGACGAAGTCGCCGAGCTGCCCCTGCACATGCAGGTGAAGCTGCTGCGCGCCATCCAGGAAAAAGCGGTACGCCCCATCGGCGGACGCGACGAGATCCCGGTCGACGTGCGCATTCTGTCCGCCACGCACAAAAATCTGGCGGGGCTGGTCGAGCAGGGTCTGTTCCGACAGGACCTGTTCTATCGCATCAACGTCATCGAACTGCGCGTGCCGCCTCTGCGCGAGCGTCGCGGCGACGTGCCGAAGCTGGCCGAGTTCGTGTTGAAGCAGCTCGCCGTAGAATCCGGCGGCGGCGCCCCGGGGCGCCTGCAGCCCGATGCGCTTGCCGCGCTGGAGGCGTACCAGTTTCCCGGTAACGTCCGCGAACTGGAGAACATCCTCGAGCGCGCGATGGCGATGTGCGAAGGCGATATCATCGAGGCGGATGATCTGATGTTGCCGCAGCGTGTGGCGGTGCAGACGACTGCGACTCCCGATCCGGGTGGCGCCACCAATGTCGCGGCCGCTGCCGTGGCGCCAAGGGCCTCCAGCGGTGCCGACGGGTCGCTCGAAGACTTCATCTCGAACATCGAGCGCGACACCATCATCAAGGCACTCGAAGAGTCGCGTTACAACAAGACCGCGACGGCGAAGAAGCTCGGCATTACCTTCCGCGCGCTGCGCTACAAGCTCAAGAAGCTCGGGATCGACTGACCGGCGATCAGCCGGGACGCGAAGCGCGTCCCGGCCTTTCGCGCGTGCGGAGCCAGACCTGCCAGGCGACGTAGCCGCGGCGGCAGGCAAGCGTCAGCCCCCAATAAAACAACACAGCCATCAAGGCATTGAGTACGAGCCACCCGAAAAGTGGCCAGCCTCTATGGAACTCGAGTTCCGGCGACGGGAGTCCAAGCCATGGGGTGATGAAGAGCGGGACGCGCATCGCTCCACGCACGATGTCGAAGTGGATTCCTTCGACACACCGGGGAGAGTCGCACGACGTTTGCCAGAGAAGCACCAGCACCGCGAGCACCAGGTGCAGCAGGGATCCCGCGGTGAACCAAGCGATACGCGTGCGGCAAGCCATCCTTCGCTGAATGGCCTTCGCTTCCTTGTGTGTGTCCCAGTACATGAGGCACCCCGGAGAGATAATGGGTGCCCACGTTACTCAGCGACAGAAGCGCGCGATATGGAAGGATTCTGAAAAATCAGCCTGATTTCGCTTCGCTCGCCTCGAGCGCCTCGCGCACCTTGCGCAGCAACGCCCTGGACTGGATCGGCTTATCCAGCACGTACAGATGATCCAGCTGGGGCAGTTCGTCGAGGTTCGGCGGTGAATCCGGACGTGCGAGCAGCAGTACCGCGCGGCTGTAACCGTGCTCGAGCAAGGCGGCCAGCGTGCGCACGCCGGTGAACAGGTTCATGTCCGCGTCCATGACGACCAGGTCGGGAACACCGTGCGCTTCGATCCACTGCAATGCCGCCGTACCACTCTGGCTCGCGCCAGCCTGGTAGCCATAAGCGTCCAGCGTATCGACCAGCAGCGACAACTGCACCGCCTCTTCGACGACGACCAGCACACGCTCGGCTTCGCCCTGAAGCGACGCGTCCATGATCGATGCCGGCGCCGAATCTTCCTCGTCGCTGCTCAGCGGCAGGTAAAGATGAAACTGTGTGCCCTCACCCAGAACACTGCGAACACGCATGAGGCCACCGTGGCTGGCGACGATGCGCTTGCATGACAGCAGGCCCAGACCCGTTCCGCTTTCCTTCGTGGTGAAGAACGGCTCGAACAGGCGCGCGAGCACTTCCGGCGGCATGCCCAGACCGGTGTCGATCACCGACAGGCGCAGGTAACGACCTGGAAGCGGCTGTTCACCCTCGAGGAAGAAGTCATCCGCGAGGTTGGCTTGCGCCGTCTCGATGCGCAGCGTGCCGCCGGCGGGCATCGCCTGGAAGGCGTTGAGGCTGAGATTGAGCAGGCACTGCTGCAACTCGGTATGGTTGCCCTCGAAGGTCACATCCGGATCGAAGACCTCCACGCTCATCTGCACCGTGCGCGGCACGCTACCCTGGAGCAGCAGCTTCAGCGCATCGAGTAAGGCGCCCAGGCGAACCTGCTCCGCACGGCGCGCGCCGCGCGCGAACGACAACATCGACGACACCATCTCGAGCCCGCGCCGGCCGCAATCGCGAACCAGCGTACCCAGACGCGCGAGGCGCGGATCGTCGGCGTAATCCTCAAGCGTGTCACCCGCAAGCAAAAGCGGCTGCAGAAGATTGCGAAGATCGTGACTCAGGCCACCCGCCAGCAACGCGAGGCTCTCGAAGCGCTGGGCGCGAATCAGTTCCTGTTCGGCACGTGCACGGGCACGCTTCTCTTCACCCTCGCGCAGCGCGCGGCGCACCGCCGACGCGAGGCGCGCCGTATTGTGTTTGAGGATGTAGTCAGTCGCGCCGTTGCGCAGTGCCTCAATAGCCGCCTCTTCACCCAGCGTCGCCGAGATGAAGATGAAGGGAGTCGCGACGTCGCGCTCGCGCAACAGCTGTAGCGCACGCTCGCCGCTGAAAACGGGCAGGCTCAGGTCGGAAAGGACGATGTCCGGATGGAAGTCATCCAGCCCGGCGATGAACGCGGCCTCCTCGTCGACAAGGAGCACCTCGTAATCGAGTCCGTCCTGCTCCAGTTCGGACAGGATGAGCTCGGCATCGAACTCATTGTCCTCGACCTGAAGGATGCGCACCTTGTTGTTCTTGCCCTGCCCGCCCATGTCAGTCGCTCGGCTCGTTGGTGGGAATCACTCGCCTTCCGGGCGCTGGTTCAGCACCGCCCAGAAGTGGCCGAGGGTCTGCACGGCCGTGAAGAATTGCTGCACGTCCACGGGCTTGAGCACGTAGGCGTTGACGCCGAGATCCCAGCTGCGGGCAAGATCGCTCTCTTCGCGCGACGACGAGAGGATCACCACCGGCAGGCGCTTCCACTTTTCCTCGGCACGGAGCTCCTTCAACACTTCGAGGCCATCTTTGCGCGGCATCTTGATGTCGAGCAGGATCACCGACGGATCGCCCTCCGGGCGATTCGCGTACGGACCGCGGCGGTGCAGCCAGTCGAGGCAGTCGACGCCATCCTCGACGTGCACCACGGGATTGGCGAGCTTGGCCTCACGCAGCGCATCGATGGCCATCTCGGCATCGGCCATCGAGTCTTCGACGATGAGGATCGTGCGCAGGTCGCGCTGATTCATGAGTCACCTGTCTGGGCACCCGGAACGTCGGATACCGGCAATGAAAAATGGAAAGTGGCGCCGCGATCGGTTTCCCCCTCGGCCCACGTCCGCCCACCATGGCGCGCGATGATGCGTCGCACATTGGCCAGGCCGATACCGTTGCCCGGGAACTCCGAGGCACGATGCAGGCGCTGGAAAACGCCGAACAGCTTGGTCGCATACTGCATGTCGAAACCGGCGCCGTTGTCGCGCACGGTGAATTCGTAATCGCCCGCGGACGTCCGCTCCAGCATGACCTCGATGATCGCGCGCTCGCGGTTGCCCGTGTATTTGACGGCGTTACCCAGCAGGTTCTGCCAGACCGTCCGCAGCATGTTCTCGTCACCGACGACGATCGGCATCGGTGCGATGCGCCATTCGATCTGACGGTCACGCGCTTCGGTTTCGACCAGTGCGCGTGCTTCTTCCACCAGCGACTGCATGTCGACCGGTTGCAGGCGCAACGCGCCACGGCCGAGGCGGGAGAACACCAGCAGGTCGTCGATCAGCTGTGCCATGCGCCGTGACGAGCTGCTGATCACGTCGATGTAATGCTTGACGCGATCGTCCGACCGATCGGCCAGGTGAGCCTCGAGCTTTCCGGCGAAGCCGGCGATGTGACGCAAAGGCGCGCGCAGATCGTGCGATACCGAGTAGCTGAAGGCCTCCAGTTCGCGGTTGACGTCGGAGACCTGCTCGACCTTGCCTTCGAGCTGGCGATTGAGCTCGCTCACCTTCTGCTCGACCAGCGCGCGCGCCGTGATATCGCTGACGGTCAGAAGCACCGCCGGAGCGTCGCCGTCGGACTCTTCGATGCGGCGTGCATTGATGACGACGAAGCGATCGATGCCGTCGACCGTGCGCTGGGTCAGCTCGTAATCCCAGAGTTCCCGATCGCGCGCCACCACGTCGTTCAGGCGCTGCAGCAGAGACGTGTCGCTCCACGCGCCTTCACCGATCTCGTTGAGGGGCGGATTCTTGTCGCTCTCGGTATCGAAGCCGTAAAGCTCGGCAAACGCGTTGTTTACCAGCAGCGTGCGCAGCGACGCGTCCAGCATGGCGATCGGCTCGCGCACCGCCTGGACGATCAGCTGCGAGCGATGCACGGCGCCCGAGGCCTTGGATTCCGCTTTCAGGCGGATCGCGATCTGGCGCTCGGAGACGACCACGACGATTGCCAGCAGGGCGATCTGCGCCAGCGACGCGATCAGCAGCACCGTACGGTTATCAGTGGCCGAATCGACCGCCTGGCCTCGACGCTGCTCCAGCAGGGCCGACTCCTCCGAAAGCAGATCGATCACCGTCTGCCGGATGGGAAAGAGAACCCTGAGGTCTTCCATCGTCCTGAAGGCGCCATCGCGATCGCCCGCCTTCACCTGCTGTAATGCTTTTTCACTGAGCGAGGCGCGACTGTTGGCCGTCGCCTCCAGCCCACCCAGGCGGGTGAGCTGCTCGGGGTTGTCGGCCATCATGGTGCGCAGCTCGGCGATGAGGCCGGGCACCAGCTTGCGAGTGGCCGCGACGCGGTCTTCCAGCGCCTGATCGGGCGGCGCCCCGGCGACGAGGCTGTAAGCCGCCGCTTCGCTGCCGCGCAGGATCGCATCGGCGCGGTAGACGTTGGCCTTGATCTCAGCGGTATGGGTGACCCAGTCGCGCGTGGTCAGCGCCGCGTCCGAACTCGACCGGTTGACGGCGTAGGGCAGCGCGACGATGACCAGCACGGCCGCGAGCAAGCCCGCGATCCGCCAGCGCGCTCCGATCCTTACCATCATGCTGCCGTCATCCCCACAACGATACCTGCCCTGTTAAGGGCACGATTATAGACGCGGGATGTCTTGATTCGCTGACGGAACACGGCATGACCCCTGAAACACGAGTACGGGCACGCCATCCCCGCTGCCTGCCGGAACCGGCAGGAGCGATGAGGGATGGCGCGCCCGTCCTTATGGAGGCCTGCTTTTTGCCCAAAAAGCCGTGAAGACCTCGTGAGCGCAGCCCTTGCGACCTTACGGCGCCGCGTCGCTCATGGAATAAGGCGCCGAGCCCGGACCCTGCCCCCAATCCTTCGCCGGCTCGGCCTGCATGCTGAAGTGCAGTTCGCCACCGGCGACGATCTCTTCGTGGCGGATGAACGTCCGGTCCAGCGGCTTGCCGTCCAGCGTGACCTTGCCCACGTACGGATGCTTCGCGTCCAGGTGGTCGGCCGAGACCGTGAAGTGCTTGCCACCCGGCAGGTTCAGCGTGGCCTTCTCGACGAACGGACGACCGATGACGTACTGGTTGCTGCCTGGCGCCACCGGATAGAACCCCAGCGAGCTGAAGATGTACCAGGCCGACATCTGCCCCAGGTCGTCGTTGCCGACCAGACCGGTCGGCGTCGGCGAGTACTGGGTCTTCATGATCTGGACGAGGCGCTCCTGGGTCTTCCAGGGCTGGCCCGCGTAGTCGTAGAGGTAAGCGACCTGATGGCTCGGTTCGTTGCCGTGAGCGTACCAGCCGATCAGGCCGGTGATGTCTTCCACGTGCGCGAACGATTTGGGGTCGACCTTGGCGTCGAAAACCGAGTCCAGCTTCCTGACGAAGGCGTCCTTGCCGCCCAGCGCGTCGATCAGGCCCTTGACGTCCTGCGGCACGTACCACGAATACTGCCACGCGTTGCCTTCGGTGTAATCGCTGCCATAGGCGGCCGACGACGGGTCGAACGGCTCGCGGAAACCGCCGTCGCTCTTGCGGGCGCGAAGGAAGCCGGTCTTCGTATCGAAGCTGTTCTTCCAGTTGCCGGCACGCTTCATGAAGGTCGCGGCGACATCGTCCTTACCCATGGCCTTGGCCATCCGTGCCAGCGACCAGTCGTCGAACGCGTATTCGACCGTCTTGGACGCCGCCTCCGGTTGCCGATCGATGGGCACGTAACCGAGCTTCATGTAGTCGTCGATGCCGCCATACGGGCCGTACGTCGCGCTGGCCACCATGGCCTCGAGCGCCTTGTCCGGGTCGTAGCCGCGGATGCCCTTCATATAGGCATCCGCGATGACCGGCACGGCGTGGTAGCCGACCATGCACCAGGTTTCCATGCCCTGGTAAGCCCAGATCGGCAGGATGCCGAAGGGACTGGACTCGCGCGAGGCGATCAGTGAACTGACGAACTGGCTGCTCATGTCGGGGCGCAGAAGCGTGATCAGCGGCTGCTGGGCGCGATAGACGTCCCATAGCGACCAGGTCGAATAGAAATCGAAGCCCCTGGCCGTGTGAACCTGGTTGTCCGGGCCGCGGTACTCGCCGTTGACGTCCATCGACAGGCTGGGCGAGATCATCGAGTGGTACAGCGCGGTGTAGAACATTCGGCGGCTCTCGGCCGACGCCTTGACGTCCACCGTGGACAGCACCTTCTCCCACGACTGGCGGGCCTCCGCACGGCGGGCATCGAAGTCGAAGCCTTCACCGTCCTTGTCGAGGTTGGCCACGGCGTTGTCTTCGCTGACCGAAGATACGGCCACCTTGACGATCAGCGGCTTGCCGAGGTCACCGAAGTCGAACACGCCCTCGAGCGCACGCCCGGTCATGGCGTCCGCGTCTTCCGCCCGGTTTCCCGGACCGCCGAAGCCCCGGTACGGCACGTTCTCTTCGCGGTTCTTCAGGCTGCGCGACGTCATCGGCTGGTTGAAACGCATCGCGAAATACAGCTGACGACCCGGAGCCCAGCCCCGCGTGGTGCGGCCGCCGGTGACGGTACCGTCCTTACGCACGCGAACCGAGGACCAGAGCACCTTGCCGTCGTAGTCGTAGATGCTCGGACGCAGGTCGAGCAGCAGATGGGCCGGCTTGCCCTTAGGGAACGTGTACCGGTGCCAGCCCACCCGTGAGCCGGCGGTCAGCTCGGCACGAACGCCATAGTCGGCCAGCGTGACGGCGTAGTAACCTGCCTCGGCTTTCTCGCTCTTGTGGTCGAAACGCGAGCGATAGCCGCTGCCGGGCTGGTCGGGGGAACCGGGATCCAGCTTGACGTCGCCGGCGATGGGCATGACGAGCACGTCGCCCAGATCGGAATGGCCGCTGCCGGAGAAGTGCGTATGGGAAAAACCCAGAATGCTCGAGTCGCCGTACTGATAGCCGGCCGCCCATTTGTAGGCGTGCTTGAAATCGGGCATCGCCGTGTCCGGCGAGAGCTGGATCATGCCGAACGGCACGGTCGCGCCGGGGAACGTATGACCGTCGCCACCCGTGCCGATCGTGGGGTCGACGGCCTCGAAGGCGGCGGACGGCTTGTCCGCGGTGGCCGCGAAGGCGAGGGCCGGCAGGGCCAGGGCGAGGGCGGCGGACAGCAGGCCGCGGCGCAGACAGGTGGAGCTCGGCATCGATGGTTCCCCTCAGATCGTTTGGATCGTGACAAACAGGTCGAACGTAGCAAAGATAGCGCGGCCGCGCATGTTGCAGTGCGTGATGCATCCCGAACCCTACCGCGCGATGATCGCCCGGTTTAGATCGTTTGAAGGAGCCACAATGCCCAGGATCACCCCGCAACGCCGCAAGGTCACGCTCGCCGATATCGCGCTGGGCTGCGACGTGTCGCGAGCCACGGTGTCCCTGGTGCTGCGCGGCAGCCCTCTGGTGAACTCCGCCACCCGGGCCCGCGTCGAGGCGGAGCTCAAGCGACAGGGCTACGTTTACAACCGCGCCGCCGCCAATCTGCGTCGCCGGACGTCCTCCAGTATCGGCCTGGTGATCAACGACCTGGGCAACCCGTTCTTCGCCGAATTCGCCGCAGGGGCCGATGAGGCCCTCGCCAGCGCGGGTTACGTCACCCTGCTCGGCAATACGGGGGAATCCCCCGATCGCCAGCAGGCGGTACTCAACTCGCTGGTGGAACACGGTCCGGCAGGCATCATCCTCTCGCCCGCCGAAGGCAGCGAGGGTGAACAGGTGCTGGCCGCGGTGGGTATGCACACGCCCCTGCTGGTGTTCAACCGCGAACTCCCGGACGATGAGGGCGCCCATCGCTGGGACACGCTCGAGATGGACAACGAGCACGGCGCCCGACTGGCGACCGAACACCTCATCGCGCTCGGCCACGAGCGCATCGCCTTCTTCGGCGGCCACCGCGATTCCAGCTCGGTCGCCCAGCGCCGCCGCGGCTACGCGGGCGCCATGCAGGACGCGGGACTCAAGGTCGATCCCAGCTGGCTGGTGGAGAGCGCGCCCACACGCCTCGAAGCCGCCCGGCAGACCGGCGCCCTGTTCGCACGCGATCCCGCGCCTACGGCGGCGGTTTGCTACAACGACGCCGTCGCGCTCGGGCTTATCCTTGGCCTGACCAAACGCGGCCGGCGCCCGGGCGAGGACTTCGCTCTGACCGGTTTCGATGACGTCGCCGAGGCCTCGGTATGCGTCCCGCCCCTGACCACCATCGCGGTCGATCCGCGTGGCCTGGGCCGGCGCAGCGCCGAGCTCATTCTTGAAAGACTTACCAACCCCGAGACGGACACCGCTTATACGATCGCGCCAGTACGGCTTGTCGTACGCGAAAGCAGCTGCCCGCCGTCTTCTCCCTGACCCACCAACTGGAGCGCCCCATGGCCACCGGATCCACGCCATTGCCCACCTCTTCGCCCTCGTCGGCGAATTCGGGCGACACCCGCTACACCTATTTCCCGCTCGCTCTCGGCGTGATGACCACGATCTTCTTCATGTGGGGCTTTCTGACCTGCCTGAACGACATCCTGATCCCGCACCTGAAGGGTGTGTTCGAGCTGAACTACTTCCAGGCGATGCTCATCCAGTTCACGTTCTTCGGTGCGTACTTCATCATGGGCCTGCCTGCGGGCAAGCTGGTGGCGGCCCTCGGTTACAAGAAGGGTATCGTCGCCGGCCTGATCATCGCCGGCATCGGCGCGGCGCTGTTCTGGCCGGCCGCCGGCATGCGCGTGTATCCGATCTTCCTCGGCGCGCTGTTCATCCTGGCCACCGGCATCACCGTGCTGCAGGTCGCCGCCAACCCCTACGTCGCACTGCTCGGTCCGGAGAAGACGGCCTCCAGCCGCCTTACGCTCGCCCAGGCGCTGAACTCGTTTGGCACCTTCCTCGCGCCATTCTTCGGCGGTGTGCTGATCCTGTCCAACGCCGTGAAGAGCAGCGACGACATCGCCAAGCTCAGCGCCGCCGAGCAGGTGAGCTACCGCGCGACCGAAGCCAGTGCCGTGCAGGTGCCGTACATCGGCCTGGCCGTGGTTCTGGTGGTGATCGCCATCGGCGTCTACCTGTTCAACCTGCCCAAGCTGGAAGAAACCACCGAGAAGTCCGACGAAAGCCACCACTCGCTGATGGACGCCCTGAAGACCCCGCACGTGTTCTTCGGCGTGCTCGGCATCTTCTTCTACGTCGGCGGCGAAGTGTCGATCGGCAGCTTCATGATCAACTACCTGCAGCTGCCGGAGATCGGCAACATGACGGGTGAAGTCGCCGCCTCGCACGTGGCGTTCTACTGGGGCGGCGCGATGGTCGGCCGCTTCATCGGTTCCGCCCTGCTCGCGAAGTTCTCGCCGCGCGTCCTGCTGGCCGTGTTCGCCGCGATCAACGTCCTGCTCGTCATCACCACGATGGTGACCACGGGCACCGTGGCCGTGTACAGCATCGTTGCCATCGGTCTGTTCAACTCGATCATGTTCCCGACGATCTTCTCGCTGGGTATCGAGCGCATGGGGCCGCTCACCAGCAAGGCGTCGAGCCTGCTGATCATGGCCATCGTCGGTGGCGCGCTGATCCCGGTCATCCAGGGCGCGATCGCCGATCACATCGGTCTGCAGCACGCCTTCTTCGTCCCGCTGATCTGCTACGCGTACATCGTGTTCTACGGCCTGAGCGGCTCGAAGATCCGCAACGTCCCGGTCGCCGCCAAGGCCGGTTGACGCTCCTGACGACGGCCGGCGCGATGCCGGCCGTCGTCTTTCCAATCCCTCGCCCCGAAAAGGACAGGCCGTACGCATGTCTTCCATCCTCTGCTTCGGCGAGGCGCTGATCGATTTCCACGCACAGCCCCAGGGCGGCGCCGGTCAGCCTCCCGCCTTCGTTCCTTTTGCTGGCGGTGCGCCCGCCAACGTCGCTGTCGCCGCCGCCCTCCTCGGTGCCACGGCACGCTTTGCCGGCATGCTCGCGCGTGACATGTTCGGCGACTTCCTGCTCAAGAGTCTCAAGGATCTCGGTGTCGGCACGGACGACGTGGCCCGCACCGACGAAGCACGCACCGCACTTGCCTTCGTCGCGCACGACGACAAGGGCGATCGCAGCTTCAGTTTCTACCGTCCGCCCGCCGCGGACCTGCTGTTCCGTCCCGAGCACTTCCGTGCCGGCGCGTTCGACGATGTGTCGATCTTCCACGTCTGCTCGAATTCCCTGACCGAGGCCGCGATCGCCGCGACCACGGTCGAAGGCATGCGTCGCGCCCGGACGGCCGGCGCGCTGGTCAGCTTCGACATGAATCTGCGACCCGCCCTGTGGCCAAAGGACGAAGCGCCGCTGCCGCGCCTCTGGGAAGCGCTGAACGAAGCCGACGTGATCAAGCTCAGCGCCGAAGAGTTCGCTTTCATCCACGCGGGCGCCGGCTCCGACGACGCCGTGCTCGAGCGACTCTGGCTCGGCAAGGCACGCCTGCTGCTCGTCACCGACGGCGGCGAACCGATGCGCTGGTTCACGCGTGAGGCAAAGGGCGAACTGAAGGGCTACGCGGTCGAAGCCGTGGACACGACCGCCGCCGGCGATGCGTTTGTCGGCGGCCTCCTCGCGCGTCTCGACCACGAAAAGGTCACACCGGCCAGCTTCGACGCACTGATCGCGGACGAAGCACGCCTGGTCGACCTCGTCCGTTTCGCCGCCGCCTGCGGCGCGATTACCGCCACCCGCAAGGGCTCGTTCACCGCCATTCCCGACCAGGCCGAAGTGAAGGCCTTCATGGAGAAGCACGCATGACGACTGTCCCCCTCCCCGATTTTCACAACGTCGATGTCCTCCGCGACCATGTCGCAAAGACCATGGCGTTCTATAAGCCGAACGAAGTCGACCCCGCGGGCGGCTTCTTCCAGTACTTCAAGGACGATGGCTCGGTCTACGACAAGACTCACCGCCACCTCGTCTCCAGCACGCGTTTCGTGTTCAACCACGCCATGGCCTACCTCGAGTTCAGCAAGCCCGAGGACAAGGAACTCACCATGCACGGGTTGAAGTACCTGCGCGAGGTGCATCTGAATCCGGAAACCGGCGGTTACGCCTGGACCATCGCCGACGGCAAGCGCGACGACCAGATGAACCACTGCTACGGCCTGGCCTTCATGCTGCTGGCCTATTCCTGCGGCGTCAAAGTCGGTTTCGACGAAGCGAAGGCGTGGCAGGGCGAGATCTGGGATCTGCTTGAAAAGCGTTACTTCGAGCCGACGTACGGTCTGTACCGCGACGAGGCCGACAAGGACTGGAACTTCACCGGCTACCGCGGCCAGAACGCGAACATGCACATGACCGAGGCCATGATCGCCGCGTGGGAAGCCACGAAGGACGACCGCTACCTCGACCGCGCGCTGCTGCTGGCCGAGAACATGACCCAGCGCCAGGCAGGCCTCACGCCGCAGAAGCTGGTCTGGGAGCACTACCACAGCGACTGGACGATCGACTGGGAATACAACCTCGACAATCCCAAGCATCTGTTCCGCCCCTGGGGTTTCCAGCCGGGTCACCAGACCGAATGGGCCAAGCTGCTGCTCATGCTCGAGCGTTACACCAAGGGCACGCCGAAGCATAAGCCGTGGCTGGTGCCGACCGCGAAGCATCTGTTCGACGAGGCGCTGGCCAAGGCCTGGGACGGTGAGTACGGCGGCATCGCTTACGGGTTCTCGCCCGAGGGCGACGTCTGCGACGACGACAAGTATTTCTGGGTGCAGGCCGAATCGCTCGGTGCCGCGCAGCTCCTGTTCGAGACCACGGGTGAGAAGAAGTACGACGAGGCTTACGAAAAGATCTGGGCTTACAGCTGGGAGCACTTCGTCGATCACACGTATGGCGCGTGGTATCGCATTCTCAAGCGCAACAACGAGAAGTACGACGACGAAAAGAGCCCCGCCGGCAAGACCGACTACCACACGATGGGCGCGTGCTACGAAATCATGGCCTCCCTGCGTCGTATGCAGAGGTAACAGGGCCTGTGCGAACCACGGATGCGGGCGAGCCCCGCCCGCATCCCTTCAACGCTTCGACGGCAGCGACTGCTTCAGCGTCCCGATCCCATCCCACGGGTCCGCCGCCAGTGACCTCGCCCGTTTCGACGCTTTCGTCAGGTCGAATGCAGCGCCCGTCTTCAGCCGCGCTATCTCCTCCCAGCGCACCGGCATGGCGACCGGCGCCCCCGCACGTGCACGCAGCGACCATCCGGTGACGCTGGTCGCACCCCGCGTGTTGCGGAGCCAGTCGATAAAGATCAGCCCTTCTCGCTTCGCCTTGCTCGCTTCCGCGATATACCGTGTCGGGGCAGCGTCCACCATGTCGCGCGCAACGCCTTCGCAGAAGACCTTCAACACCTCCCACGACGGGCCGCGATCGAACGGCGCGACCACGTGCAGACCCTTGCCTCCCGATGTGCGCACAAACGATTCGAGGCCCGCGGCAGCCAGTCGCTCACGGATGGCCCGGGCGCATGCGACCACGGCCTTCCACTCGACGCCCGCGGCAGGATCGATATCGAAGATGAGACGATCGGGCCGATCCGGATCGTCGACGCGTGCACCCCACGGGTGAAACTCCAGTGTGTTCATCTGGATGAGTTCGAGAACGCCTTCGACGTCCTCAACGTACAGATATTCCGCGGCGCCTCCGTCCTTCTCTTTCAGCTTTACCGCTTTGACATGCTTACCCAGCGCATCCGCGTGGTGCTTCTGAAAGAAGCACGCGCCCGTCGTTCCGCGGGGACACCGCACGACCGACAACGGCCGTCCATGCAACTCGGGGAGCATGTGTTCCGCCACCGCTTCGTAGTAAGCGGCCACATCACCCTTGGTGGGTCCGCCTTTGCCGAACACCTCGCGGTCGGGGTGCGTGATGGCGACGCCGTCGACGATGAGCGGGTCCACGACGTCAGCCCGCCCGGCGGCGCTTGGCAGGCGTCTTGCGCGCCGCGGTCTTCTTCGCCGGTGCTTTTTTCGCTGCCGTTTTTTTCGCGGCGGTTTTCTTCATGGCTGTTTTTTTCACGGGAGCCGAGCCGACCGCCTCTTTCTTCGCAGGCGTGCGCGTCTTTGCGCCCAGGCTTTTCTTGAGCAGGGCCATGAAGTCGACGACGTTGGTGGTGGCGTTCTCCGGTGTCCGGTCGTCTTCATCGTCCACCGTGGTCGTGACGCCCTTGGTTTTCAGACGCTTCTCGATCGTCTTGCGCAACTTGTCGCGGAACTCGTCCCGGTAGTCGCCCGGCGACCATTCGGCCGACATCGACTGGATGAGATCCGACGCCATCTCGATTTCGCGTGGCGATATGCGGTATGACGACGCGCCCTTGTCGGGCAGCTCGTAATCGTTCATATCGACGATTTCGGACTGATAACGGAGGATGTTGAGAACCAGACCATCGCCCTGCGGCATCACCGCCGCGAGGTACTCCTTCGTGCGGATGACGACGCGCGCGATACCGATCTTGCCGGTCTTCTTCAGGGTTTCGCGGAGCAGGACATAACCTTTCTCAGCCTTTTTGGCCGGAAGCAGGATGTACGGCTTTTCGAAGTACGAAGGCGCGATGGAGGCGGCGTCGACAAATGCGTCGATTTCCACCGTCTCATGCGCGTCGCTGGCCGCATTCTTGATGTCGTCCTCTTCGAGCACGACATAACTGCCCTTCTGGTATTCGAACGCCTTGACGATGTCCTTCCAGGGCACCTCTTCGCCGGTATCGGCGTTGACGCGCTCGTAGCGAACCGGTGTGTTGCTGCGCTGATCGAGCATACGGAAGTGGATGTCGTTGCGGCGCTCGCCCGACATCAGGCGGATCGGCACGTTGAGCAGACCGAACGACAATGTACCGGTCCAGATGGGGCGGGCCATACGGGCGATCCTCGGGCAACGGGAGGCCCGAGCATCGCGCCGCCGACGTGCAGGGAACGCCAAAGGCGTCCCTGCACGCCGCTTTTACTTGCCGGCGTCGATCACCGGCAGTTCGATCGCACTGGCCGTACCGGGCGCATGCCAGATCTGCTGCGTCGCCTTCCGGTAGTCGGACGGCCTGGCGAAGAAGATGTTCGGCACGAAGGTCTGCGGGTTGCGGTCGTACAGCGGGAACCAGGAGGACTGCACCTGAACCATGACGCGGTGCCCCGGCAGGAACGTGTGGTTCACCGTCGGCAGGCCGAAACGGTATTCGAGCGGCGTGTCAGGCGTCAGCGGCTTCGCCTCGCTGAACCCCTCGCGATACCGCCCGCGCAGGATGTCCATCGACACCGAGAGCTCGTAGCCCCCCATGGCGGGCGTCGACGCGTTCGTTTCGGGATAGACGTCGATCAGCTTGACCACCCAGTCGCTGTCCGTGCCGCTGGTCGAGGCGTAGAGATTCACCTGCGGTGCACCGGCCACACGCAGGGGAGCCGTCAGCGGCTCGGTCATGTAGGTCACGACGTCAGGGCGCCCATCGGCAAACCGCTGGTCCTGGACCAGCCAGGTCGTCCAGGACTGTCGATCGGCGAAATGCACGGGGCGCGGTACGTAGGGCACCGGCTTGGCGGGGTCGGAAACGTACTCGTCATACTTCGGCGCGCCGTCCACGGGGGCCGTAAACGACAACTTTCCGTTGGCGCCTAGATACAGGGGGCGCGTCGTTTTACCCTGCGGCCATGACAGGAAGCGGTCCCAGTGGTTTTCGCCGGTGTTGTAGATCAGCACCGGGGGCGTCTTCGCCCTGGGCGCGCCGTCGACCAGGTACTGGTTGAAGAACGGCAGGAGCACGTCGCGGCGGAACTGCAGCGCGGTGTCGCCGTCCCAGTTGAGCGCGCCCAGCGACGAGGCGTTGTAGTTCACCTGACTGTGCCGCCACGGACCCATGACGAGGTAGTTCTTGTCATTGCCCTTGTCCTTCGGCTCCACGGCTTCGTAACTGTGGATGGCGCCCCACATGTCCTCCTGGTCCCACAGGCCCTGCAGCCACATGACGGGAACCTTGAGCGGCTGACGGGCCATTTCCTTGTCCAGCGCCTGGCCCTGCCAGTACGCGTCATAGGCGGGGTGCTCGCTCAGCTTGCGCCAGTAGGGCAGCTGATCGAGGCCGGCGGCCCGGGCGTAATCACCTGCCGAGCCGGCCGTGAGGAAATTCGTGTAGTCGTCGTAGCCTGCATGCGCCACGGCGTTGCCCTTGCCGCGTTTCGAATTCTGGCCGGCGATGTAGTCGAAATTGGTCTGGCGGAAAGCACCGTAATGGAACCAGTCGTCGCCCATCCAGCCATCCACCATCGGGCTTTCAGGCGCGGCCACCTTGAGTGCCGGATGCGGATTGACCAGGGCCATGACCACCGTAAAGCCCTCGTACGACGAACCGATCATGCCGACCTTGCCGTTAGACTCGGGCAAATTTTTCGTCAGCCAGTCGATCGTGTCGTAAGCATCGGTCGAGTGATCGACCTCGGACGAATTGAGCGGCCCACGAAGCGGACGCGTCATGATGTAGTCGCCCTCGGAGCCATACTTGCCACGGATGTCCTGGAAAACGCGGATATATCCGGCGTCGACGAAGACCTCGTCACCCTCGGGCAGCAGGTCGCGCATCGTATGAGCGTCCGTGCGCTGGGCGCGCCCGTCGGCGTTGTAGGGGGTACGGGTCAGCAGGATCGGCGCGTGCTTCGCGTTCCTGGGAATCACGATGACGGTGTGAAGCTTCACGCCGTCGCGCATCGGGATTTCGACGACACGCTTGATGTAGTCGTTGGCCGCCAGGGGGCTATCGAACTTCGCCGGGATATCCGGCGTCATGGGCGCGGTCTGCGCCGTGGCGAGGGACGAGGCGACGGCGAAGGAAAGCGCCAGCATGGGAAGCAGAACGGAACGGGACGTCATCGGGATTCCTGTGGCTGTGGGACGGAGGAACCGCCCTAGCGTGCCGCATCCTGAATGGAAGGGCTACGACCTTTCTCAGCTCCCGCCCGCGTGGCACGGCCTTTGCGCAAAAAAAACGCCGCTCCGGAGAGCGGCGTTCTTCCCGTCCCGCCCAACAGGGCAGGAGCGGCGCGGCGACTTACTGAGCCGGAGCGGTCGAAGCCGGAGCGGGAGCAGCGGTGCCGGCGGCAGCCGGAGCAGCCGTGGTGGCGGCGGCCGGAGCCTCAGCCGGGGTAGCAGCCGGAGCGGCAGCCGGGGCGGTGGCAGCGGCAGCCGGGGCGTCAGCCGGGGCAGCAGCGTCTTCCGACTTGTTGCAGCCCGACAGGGCGGCGACGGCGACAAACGCCAGGGCGGTAAGGGAAATGACCTTCATGATTCTTTGCTCCTCATTTTGTAATACATAGGCAGATACGACGATGGAATTCCGCCACGAAGCGGCAGTACCCCACGAATTTTGCCGCACCAGCAGGCGGATAACACTCGCGTCCTCGACGAACCGGTCCGAAAACAGGCTCGGCTAGAATGCAACGACGATAGTGAAGCGTGGATGTCCGGCGGCGCAGCGCTAGACGTGCTCGCAGACATTTTCAGAATAATCGCGTTCCCCCCTCGGAAGCCAGTCCCTACTCTGTCATTCGGAAGTTGCCATCGGCGCCCTGCCGACGGCCAGACAAGGAGAGACGCTTCATGAGTACCCCCCACATCCCCCAACCGCACCGTCGCTCCCCCCTGCGACGCCGCTACCTTACCGCCCTCGTAGCCGCCTTCCTGCCCCCCGTGGCGGGCGCCGAAACGCCGCTGTTTCTTGCCGGAGCCGACAAGAACCTGGACGTCCCCGACGGCACGTATGAAACGCGCGCTGCCTCTTCCTACGTGCTGCAGGTGGAAAAAAAGGGCGCCGCCCATGTCGGCCATGCCACGTTCGACACGTTCGGCTTTCAGTCGCACGCCGTCTTCGTCACCGATAACCGGAGCGAGGTGACGATCGAAGGCGGCACCCTGCATACGCGGGAAAACCTGGCATACGGCATCCGTGCGAGGGATACCGGCATCGCCGCGAACGTCACGCTCACGGGCACGACGATCGTCACCGAGGGAGCCGGTGCCCTGGGCGCGGCCTTCGAGGGAAACGCCGGCGGCGTCTTGACCGGAGGCAGCATCACGACCGGCGGTGACACGGCGATCGGCATCCGCGGCATCGAAGGAGGCAACGTGTCGGTCAAAGGGACGACCATCACGACCCGGGGTAAGACCGCTCATGCCCTGTATGTAGACGGCTCGACGCCCGACGGAGCGACGGCATCCGCGCTCCAGGCGACTGCAACGACGCTCCGCACTGACGGAGACGACAGCACGGGCGTGCACGTGATGCTGGGCGCGACAGCATCGCTGACCGACGTAAACATCAGCACAGGCGGCAAGTGGGCGCATGCGCTCGATGCAAACACACTGCATGGCCAGATTACGATCCAGGGCGGCGAATGGCACACCCAGGGTGACGACGCGGATGGCCTCTACGTTCTCGACGGCCAGCGTATCGTAGCGGCGCGGACGAACGTGACGACCACCGGAAAAAACGCGATCGGCGTCGATAACCGCGCATCGTCCGTGGGCCTCGACAGCGTTTCCATAACGACGGCAGGCGAGTCCGCGTTCGGTCTCAACGTTCAGGGTGGCGACTTCAACGCGTCGCCAGGTCTCGATGCCGTAGATACGAAGATCGTTACGACAGGAACGAAGGCACATGGTGCGGTCGCGCGAAAGGATGGCCGTATCGACGTCACTGGCTCATCCATCGAAACCCAGGGAGACGGCGCCTACGGCCTCGTCGTTAACGATGCGGACATACGGGCCCGGAACACGAACATCGTCACTCACGGCGCAGGTGCCTTCGGTGCCCGGGTCGTGAGTGGGGGCGCACTCGATATGAAGGGAGGCTCGCTCATCAGCGACAAGGCCTCGGCGCTCAGCCTGAGCGACTCCGGGCGTCTTCGTTTCGACGGTACGGTCATCAGGGGTGGCAATGGCGTGTTCGTCGACCTGAGTGCCGACTCGGAGCAGCCCATCACTGTCACGCTTCAGAACGCGGCAACCGCGGACGGCGTTATCCGCCGCATCCCCGCCGACGGTGACGCCGTTCCCGATAACACCAAGCTCTCGCTGGACATCACCTCCGGCGCTCGCTGGACGGGTGCGACTTCCATCGTGCGCGATCTCTCCCTCCAGTCCGGCGGCGTCTGGAACCTGACCGCAGACAGCCGGGTCGACCGCCTGAGCAACCATGCGGGCATCGTGACCTTCGCGCCTGAGCGCCCCGATGCATTCGCCACACTGACCATTTCGGGGGACTACGACGGAAGGGACGGCGTCTTTCGCATGCGCGCGCGCCTCGGCGATGACTCGTCGCCCGCCGATCGCATCCATGTGCTGGGCAACACGTCCGGCACCAGCGGCATCGCCGTCGACACCATGGGCAGCCAGGGCGATGTGACGCACGACGGTATCCAGCTCGTCCGCGTCGACGGTCGCTCGGACGGCGTCTTCGCGTTACTGGGCCGCGCGGTGGCCGGTCCTTACGAATATTTTCTCCACAAGGGTTCGTTGAGTAATCCAGCCGACGGCGGTTGGTATCTGCGATCGTCGATCACCGACCCCGTCGTCGATCCGGTTGTCGACCCGGTTGTCGACCCGGGCGACCCCGACACCGATCCCGTGACGGACAATCCGGACGTCCCGGCCGTTGTCGATCCGCCGGTCCCGCCACCCCCGGTGTTGCGCCCCGAGGTCGGTACCTACCGCGCCAACCAGACGGCGGCGCTGGAAATGTTCCAGGGCGGACCCGGCGGCGGCGAGGACGACGAGCGCGAAGGCGTGAGGCAAAGCGTGTGGGCACGCTTCGACCGGCGCCATACCGCGTTCGACATCGGCGACGAACTCACGACGACCGCGTCGACCAGCGAGCTGACCCTCGGTGCCGATCTGCTTCGCAGCGATTCCTCGTCCGAAGGCTATCTGGGCATCATGGCCGCGGCCGGGAGCGCGGACACGCGTGCCACGTCGGCGCTGACACACTACTCGGCGAAGGGGCGCGTACGCGGGACGGCAGCCGGTCTTTACGGCGGCGTACGTCTGGACGATGGCACCTACGTGCGCGGGTGGGCCCAGTACGCTCATTTCAACCAGCGCCTGGAAGGCGATGCCCTGGCGGATGAGCGCTACGGGAGCGGCGGCCTGAGCGCCAGCCTCGAGGCCGGCCGTCGCTGGCGCCTGGCGCTCAATCGCGACACGGACGTCTATCTCGAACCGCAGGCGCAGGTCCTCGCGACAAGGCTTCGTGGCGGCTCGCTCACCGAAGCCAATGGGACACGCGTCACTCCGCTGCACGCGAGTGGTGCCACGGGGCGCCTCGGCCTGCGCGGTGCTGCACGCTGGCATACGCCCGGCGGCCATACGGCATCGCCCTACTTCTCGGCCAGCTGGCTGCGTCGCCTCGGCCGCCTGGATGCGACGCAAATCGGGACGGATACCTTCAACGCAGGCGTGCCGCGCAATGCCTACGCGCTGAAGCTGGGTCTGACCTTGCTGCGCGCCAACGGGTGGCGCGCGTGGTCCGACGTCGAAACGCGCTTCGGCACGCATGGGTACCGCCGTGTCACCGGCAGCCTGGGCATTCGTCGCGCCTGGTAAACGCAGATCCCGGGTCGCCGTCGGCGACCCGGGATGACCGGTGCGGCGTCCGCTGTCAGCCGACGACCTCAGGCGATGAAGCAACGCCGCGCTTTGCCGTTACCGTGCTTCCTATGGAGGCCACGACGATAAAACCGATCGCGCTCCACTGCGAAACGGTAAGCAGTTCGCCGAGCAGCAACATGGCCCATAGCGAAGCTACCGCTGGCTCAAGGCTGACCATGATGCCGAACGTCTCACTGGGAAGCCGCTTCAGAGCCATCATCTCCAGCGACATCGGGATCGCGCTCGACACGATGGCCACACCCAGTCCCGCGAGCAGAATCGCGGGGTGCAGCAGGGTGGATCCCGCATGGGCGACACCGTAAGGCACCACGACCAGACTGGCCGCCACCAGACCCAGCGAGACCGAATGACCCGCATGCAAATGGCCGGCCTGCTTACCGAAAAGGATATAGAGCGCCCAGCAAACGGCCGCACCGAGCGCGAGCGCTACGCCCGTGGGATCGACCGTATGCTGACCGGCCAGCGGTAACAGCATGCCCAGCCCAATGACGGCGAAGGCGAGCCAGACGAAGTCGATCGCCCTTCGCGAAGCGAGCATCGCCACGGCCAGGGGCCCGCTGAACTCGATGGCAACGGCGATGCCGAACGGAATGGTTCGTAACGCCAGATAGAAGAGCAGATTCATGACGCCCAGCGTCAACCCGTAGCGGATCACAAAGCCGGCGTCACGCCGACTGAGCGGCCAGCGCCAGGGTCGCCAGAACAGCACGAGAACGATCGCGGAAAAACCGACCCGGAGCGCCGACGTGCCCTCGGCGCCGATGAGAGGGAACAATCGTTTCGCGAACGACGTGCCGATGCACAACGAGGTCACCGAGCCGAGCACGGCCAGGGCCGGCAGCCAGAGAGAGGTTTGGCGGGGAGTCATGGCGCCACTGTAGCGAGGCATTGGCGCGCATTCCATGGGCGCCGTCCGGACGGCGATGAACAGGCGGACACTAGACTGATAATCTCGTATGGACATATAGTCCACTCAGACCCGCTCGTATCCGCCACGCTTCCAGGACCGACTGATGACCACCCTTCCCGATTTCCAGCTGGAGACCTACTTTTCCCGCTGGGAGTTCTCGGTGCGCTACAACCTCGCGGCTTCCGATGCGCAAAGCCTCACCGTATCGGCACTACTCGACCTGGCCGATGACCGTGATCGTGCCGCGTTCGATTCCCTGCCGCTGAGCTACACGCAGACGTACGGCGCCCCTGAACTTCGTGAAGCTATCGCGTCGACTTACGAGGGCAGGCACGCGGCAGACATTCTCTGCTTTGCCGGAGGTGAGGAAGCGCTCTACATCGCCATGCGCGTACTGCTCGAGCCCACCGATCACGCCATCGTGGTCACGCCCAATTACCAGTCGGCGGAAACCATCCCTGCGGCGATCTGCGACGTCACCGGCGTCGCGCTCCGTCCCGACGATCACTGGTCGCTCGACATCGATGAGATAAGAGCGGCCGTACGACCGAACACGCGGCTGATCGCCATCAATTTCCCGCACAACCCCACGGGCAAGATTCTCGAGCGGGATCGTTTCGACGCACTGATCGGACTCTGCCGCAAGCACGGCATCTGGCTGCTCAGCGACGAGGTCAACCGGCCTTTGGGAGCGACAGGCACCGTGCACTTGCCGCAGGCCACCGATGTCTACGAGCGTGCGATCTCGATCGGCGTCATGTCCAAGGCATACGGACTGCCGGGGTTGCGCATTGGCTGGATCGCCTGTGCCGACCACGAACTCCTGCAACGCATGGAGCGATACAAGCACTACACATCGATCTGCAACTCGGGGCCTTCGGAACAACTTGCGTTGATCGCCCTGAAAGCCCGCGACACCATCCTAGATCGGCAGCGACAGCTTCTCGACCGTAATCTCGAACGTGTCGACGCCTTCTTCGGCGAGTGGAGCGAGCGATTCGAATGGCGCCGCCCGGACGGAGGTTGCATCGCCTTTCCGCGCTACCTCGGTCCGGAAGGCGTCGAAGTCTTTGCGAGGCGCCTGGTCGAAGAAGCGGGAATCCTGTTGCTTCCCGCCTCCAACTACCAGTCCACGCTGACCGCGACGCCTGCCGACCGTTTCCGTATCGGATTTGGTCGCAACGAAACAGGCGATGCCCTGACGGAGCTATCCAAATACCTCCGGCGAACGAGCTGACAGATCTATTTCAGGAGCTGGTCGATGACCGGATCCGTCCTGGTCGTCTTGACGTCGTGCCACCTGGCGCGGAAAGCCTGCCGCTACCCCTGACGAGAACGGGCGCCCAAGGGCGCCCGTTTGTCGATTATTCCCTGCCGATCAGGATCAGAACGGTTGTGCACAACTTGCCATGTTACGGAATGGAAATAGTTTGATAAAACAATGGTTTAAACCATGCGAACTCAACACCGAGGAAAGAAATTGTCGAGATATCGAGGGGAACACGGCCGAAACGCCACGAACAGACCTTGCTGCGGACGATGAGGGTTCGAGTCCTAGCGGGCCTACTCAGATTTCTTCTATAACTCAGTTGTGCGTTAACACATAACTTGGCCGCGCGGCTAAACCATAAAGTGGCCGCATGGCCGCCCCGTCCGGGGGTCTTGTCATTGCGCCCCACAGCCCAACCGCGACTGACATTCATCGGGCTCGTCAGCCAGACTTCAAATCATGCGTACGCGCACTGTGGCTTCGAATTCCACCCTCTCCGCCGTGCACCGTGAAACCATTGGCGCCCAGTGATCCGGAAGGCCACTGGGCGTTCCTCGTTGCGGGGCTCCGGGTATCCCTCAAAGCTTCGCCTGGACAATGGTCCGGAAAAATTCGTCGCTCTGGCTCTCGCGGAATGGGTAGAACGCAAAGGCATCAAGCTCGACTTCATCGAGCCGGGAAGGCCGATGCAGAACGGCTTCAGCGAACGCTTCAACGGAAGCTTACGGCGCGGCGTCCTCGGCATGCATGTCTTCCGGAACCTGACCGAAGTACGCGAGCAGGCAGAGCTTTGGTTGGTCGACTACAACCGCGAGATACCCCACGACAGCCTTGGCGGGCTGACGCCCGCCGAGTTCAGGCAGAAAAATGATCCGGCAACCTCGGGTTATGGTTGGCACTAGCTGACGGGGGGTCGACACAGGCTACGCTGCAATCGCTTGGTCTTCTTTCCAGTCTCTGACCGTGTCTCAATATCCTATTGGCATATCGCGCCTTTAACTATCCATCAGGCCTGAGTGATTGGCATAGACTTATTGCACCGACAGCAACTTCCGTGAGCGCTGGGAGGAGCATCCCACCCAATCGCAATGCCCCCGAAATGTTTCCCGCCATGTGTCGCTGTGCTCATCACAGACGAACCCGACGTCGGAGAACCAGGCGTAGACTGATTCCATCCGGTGTGGATCCAGCCTGCAGATGCATGCAGATTCACGGTCGCGGATGTCGGATGTCGAGCACCAGTACTGCCGTGAGCGTTGTCCGGACCAAACGAATATACGAGCCTTCCATAGGTTCCGACGGCCGGTGCAACCATAGCAACGCTCTGCTTACCCATGTTACCGCCGTGATGCGGAACAACAACGGCAGACAGATTTGGCGGCAAGGGGCCTGGTATCACGTCGTACGGTGCGTCACCAGTAAGGAGCCAGCCCCTTCCCGAACTCTTATCCTCGACAGTAAGGGCCAATCCAGAACGGTTTCGGTCGCTAGCGGGACCCGTGCATCGTTTCAATATCAACGTCTGCTTGGACTTCGATGTTACCTTCCAAGCACCGCTTGCGGATGTAATCAGAATTTGGCCACCGGCGTTGAGTATCTCTTTCGCAAAGGCCACGTGCCTCACGCCAATCTTCTGCCGCGGAGCAATCCATGTCATGGCGAGCAAGTCCTTATCCTCCAGTGCTCCAGCCCAGTGGTCTGCGTCCCAATGGGATAAAATTACGACCGGCTTATCGCAAATGCAAAATTCTATGCTGGGAGGATTCGTGTTCTTGTTTCTATACACCCCACAGCCGGCATCGAAGTAGTACATGACGTAGCCGCACTCGCAGCAGAGCGCATTAGCCGAACCTTGTCCAATGTCGAAGACACGGAGCTGGTCTATATGGCACGAACGCGTCATGGCTTTGCGGATAAGCGCACCTGACGAACCAGGCCAGAAACGCATGTTAAAGAGCGCATTGAGCGCACGCCGCCGATCCGGAAGCATTCTTTTTTCAGTCGCTCGCCTCACCGTCGCTTCTTCAAAGAGACCACCGAACACATCTACGGGAAACGAACCCTTGTGATCTAGCGAAAGCTCGATCCACGAATTTGTAGTCTGCCAGCGAGCCACAGAGTTCCAATCAACCGGCATCGTTGCTTCCAGATGGAACATCGGTAGCCGGTCAAAGAATCCATCAGCCTCCTCAGACTCTCGATCAAAGCTGGATCGCCAGTAGGCCCTGATCTGGTCGGTTCGCTCTAATGCGGTCGTTAGTTCAAAGAAGTCGCGTCCGAACCCGGGCAAATCCGCGTCCACCGCATCGAAACCAACCACGTACATCCCAGCGTCATCACTGGACTGTTCGATGTACTCGATACGAGCGTATATCCGCTTCGGGATTTCCCGCCAGCCTTCGCCACGAACGAAATAAGGATTCATACGAGCTCACTGGACCTCCGTGTCGGAGATTCGACAATTATCACGTTTTCTGGAATTTTCCAACCGGACAACGACATCGGACAGGCAACGGCATCTGCCCTTCGTGCGACACAGCTTGTCGCACTCTCACCGACTATATGGCCTGGCCGTATACCCATGCGTTGCGGCGTCTTTAACCTTTGAGGAACTGACACATGTTCAAGATCATCGGCACCACGGTCGTATACGGCTTCGCACTGTTCGGCCTCGCCAAGTACCTCGCCAAAGACGAAGCGGTACTTTGACAAATGCCATATTGCCAAAGCTCCGCGGCTTGACGAATACTTAGCCACAGGGGCGGCCCGCTCTCCGCGCGCAACGCGCGATCGCATCGGGCCATGGTGAACATGATGAAGGGAATCTTACGCTTGCCGATCAATCAACCCAGTACCAACGCCTAACACACTCGCCTTGCGTGACGTAAAAGCGTCGCGCGACGAATGTTCGTCGCCGCTACAGGCTCGCGGTAGCGTGCACGATGCCGGCCATCTGAAGCTCTCCAACCCTTTTTATTTACCTGCCAGCCAAATGGCCCGGCAGATTCAACGTCCAGACAAATCACAGGGGCTTTGCAATGGAATCCGAAGTCACCAAAAGTGAGATGGGTAGCGCTTTCGAATGGACCAATGAGCAGTCCGTCGACGGCGTCGCTGGCGTGGTTAGGGCGCAAGAACTTGCCGACGAATATATCGCGGGTAACGCGGGTACCTTCGTGGTGACTATCCCGGCCCACGCCGCCGTCCCATCTGCAGATACGCACTTCTAAGGATTGGCATGAGCGTCGAGAGCCGCCTTCGGAAACATCTGCCCAAGCATGCACATGAGATTGATCGCCTCATGGCTTTGCTTCAGTCTGGCGCACCGCCGGTAGTGACCGTGGTCGGCAAATACAACCATGGGAAGAGCTCGCTACTCAACGAGCTGATTGGAAGTGAAATCTTCGCGGTGGCCGACGTCCGGACAACTGTCGAGCTCCAGCCCCATGGCACCGAAACGGCCCAGTGGCTGGACGCACCAGGGCTCGACGCCGACGTGACTGGCAGCGATGACCAGAAGGCGGCCCTTGCCGCTGACTTCCGCGGCGACATTCGTCTCTTCGTGCATTCGGTGAAGGAAGGCGAACTCGACGCCGAGGAGCTGCGCCTGTTCAGGGAATACTGGGCTGACGACAAGGCAACCGGACGGAAAACCCTCCTGGTGCTGTCCCAGGCCGATCAGGTACCCGACGGCGCGGTGCTGACCAAGGTTTGCGACACGATTACGGGGCAGGTCGAGGGATACCCCCACACGCTGGTCTCATCCACGCGCCATCAGAAAGGTCGTATGGAGCAGAAGAACCTCCTCGTTGATCACAGCGGCATTCCGGCGCTTCAGCGCGTCATCGAGAGAGCTGTAGAGGGCGTGAAGTCGGCACGACGGGTCGAGGCAGCAACGCTGGCGGACCGCCTGGATCAAGCGCTCAAGAAGAAAGGGCGCGCCCTTCGCAAGAAGCGGGATGAGATGGTCGCTGATGCCGGCGACGTCGAGACGTCCTTCCTGCAGAACATGCAACGCGCCGTCGATACGGCCATCTCCATGATGCGGAGCAACTGAGCGATGGGCCTTCTCTCGGATCTCTACGACACGGTCTTTGGTTCGACGCCGGCCTCGGTGGATACCGACAAGGCGCACCGGGCACGTACCTTTCAACTGCAGAATCAGGCGTGCGATGTTGTCCGGAAATGCCTGGATACCAACGGCATACCCTACGACGACCATGTGAAGACAACCGTCCTCTCACTGGTCACCCACAGCAGCCTGAGTGATCCGGTGAATCGACACCAGCTGATAGGCCGGTGCGCTTACTTCTTCGGCGAGACGCAGGCCATGAAGAAGCGCCGCGCGGCCATTGATAAGAAGCGTCGCGCCATTGCATCGGTCAACCGGCTCCGCGGTGACCTTGCCAAGATGCTTGAAACCCAATCAACCCATCCGGACGCGCCATGAAGGCCCTCCCTTACGTCAACGATTCAAGCGAAGGCCGCTTCTTCGATGCCCTCGATCGCTACCAGTTCATCACGGACAACATGGCAGGCTATGTCGACAAGCTGCAAGCATGGCGCCTGGGGCTCTGCCGCGATCTCGATGCCATACGGCCGCCGGTGGAGAACCTCAAGCAGCGCGGAGCGTTCGGCAAACTGGTCACCTCCATGCACCAGGCCACCTCGGCTTGCCTGACTGCATGGGCCGACCAGTGGGATGACAATGGCCCCGCGGAGGAGCTCGCACGCCAGTTTGGCGACCGGTGCGTCGTCCTCGTGTTCGGTAAGGTCAACGCCGGAAAGAGCTCGTTCTGCAACTTCCTTGCGGAGCGCTTTGAGGCGCGCGGTCACCGAGCCGAGCGCTTCCACGTAGACCAGGGGCGGCCCGTCGACATGGACGAGTTCTTCGCCGAGGGCGCGACTGAAACGACGGCGCGCATCCAGGGCGCTTATCTGGGCAACCGCCTGGTGATCCTGGACACGCCTGGCTTGCTGTCGGTAACGAAGGAAAATGGCGACCTCACCCGGCGCTTCACCAACAGCGCGGATGCGGTCATCTGGCTCACCAGCTCGACGTCGCCGGGCCAGGTTCAGGAGCTGGACGACCTCGCTGCAGAGCTTTCGGCTGGAACGCTGCTCCTCCCCGTCATCAGCAAGAGCGATGTCTACGAGGAAGACGAGGAGGACGGCAAGATCGTTAATGTATTGATTAATAAGTCAAAATCGAACCGCGACCTGCAAGAGACCGATGTCCAAGCTCGTACGGCGCAAAAGCTTGAGGCGATCAGCACCTGCGCGCGAGTCGCCGATCGTCCGGTCTCGGTATCAGTTTATATGGCCAGGAAAGGGAACGGAAACTCCCACACAATGGAAGAAGCCGGGCTTGACCGGCTGTTCGACAAGCTGAATGACATCGTGAGCCAATCGGTCAGCAAAAAGCGCAAGCGCGTGCCACAGCTCATGATCCGCCATCTGGAAGAGAAGATATTGCGCTCCCTGCGCGGCGATCTTGGCGAGCATTTCCAGCGCATGCATGCCATGGGGAAGAACGCCGCATCACGCTGCGACGAACGCTTAACCCACATCGTGCAGGCGGTGCAGACGGAGTGCGAGGCCACACTATCCCAGCTTCTTGAGAAGCATAAGGGCCGGCAAAACGTGACCGCTGTATGTAGCGAACTTTCCGACGCGCTCAACGCCTCATTACAGGTGGAAGTGCAGCGTGTAGCAAAGGAATTTCTCGTCACCATCGATGATTCTTTGGGGCGCATTGTGGCCGATGAGGACCTTCGGTTCGAAGACGACACCATTGACGTAAATCGAAAGAAGAATGCTGCATACAAAGCCTTGGTTGGAGCGGCGACAGCAGCCGGTGGTGCTGCACTTGCTGGGCTCACCATCGCTACCGGCGGCCTCGCGATCCTGGCTGGCGTAGCAGGCGGTATCGTGGGTGGCATGATCGGCACCAAGGGTGCCGAATTCATCCCTGACAGCGAAGTCATCAAGCAAAGCGTTGGCGTGAGCTATTCCAACCTTCAGGTGCAACTGCAGGCGCGACTCAAGTCATCTATCGAGATCGGCGCCCGCGGGGCAATCGACCGCCTCAAGGCGTCGATCAAGCTCATCACCGACGGCGCTGACCAGTTCAATGCGGTCGTCGCAACATACGAAGCCAAACTGATCGCCATGAAGGAAGGATTGCAAGCATGACCCCGTTTGTTGCCTGCGAGCAGCTGCTTAGCGATGCTGCACCACTGGCGTCCCGTTACGTCCCAGGGATTGATGCCACCCTTTCCACGCTCGAGCAGCAGGTCCGGGACGACCGGGTCAAGGTCATGCTCTACGGCGCGTACAACGCCGGCAAGAGCACCCTCATCAATACCCTTCTGGCGGAAGAAGCCGCCACGGTCGGTGACATCCCTACCACGGACAACGTGCACGCCTACGATTGGGAAGGCAACGTTCTTCTGGATACGCCAGGGGTGAACGCCCCGATCGAGCACGAGGAAGTGAGCCTGGCCAGGCTCAAGGAGACCGACCTGGTTCTTTTCGTGCTCCGCCAGGAGGATCAAGACGCTGACGACGTGCTTCGGCGTATCTTCGAGCTTCTCGATGCCGGGCATCCCGTGTTTATCGTGCTCAATGTCCCTGACAGCGACCCTGATTACGTCGAACACACCCGGGAGCGGCTCGGTGCCACCCTGCTCACGTATGCGGCGGCGCGCACGCCGGCGTACGGCGTCGAGGCCCTTGCCCAGATTCCCGTAGCCATCCTCAATGCCCGGAGCGCACTCCGGGCCCGGCTGGACGGCAAAGCGCTTCTTCAGGAGCGCGCAGGATTTGATCAGTTCATCGAACAGTTCAACGCCTGGCTAAAGCGCCACGAGGGAGTGCAGGAACGTCTGGCGTCGCTCAAGGCGAACGTGACCAGGGCATTGATGCAGCCCGTCAAGGCGGCCATAGACCACGTCGAGCTACCCGATGCCGAGACTGATGACGCTGTTCAGGCCAGGGCGGATCTGGTCCGGGCTACTAGGTACCTCCGGCAGACCGCGATGAGCAAGACCCGGCATGAGATCAATTTGCGCAGGCCCGCCCTGAGCAAGGCGCTCGCCCTCGGCGACTCCCAGGCCGCGATTGCGCAGGTGACCGTCGTCTCAGGCGAGGTTATCCAGTCCGTCGAGAAGTGGCTTCAGGACGAGGCAGAGCACGGCGTACTCGCTGGTCTCTCAGCGCGGCTTGGCGTCGGAGAGATCGACATCGGTGAAAGCGCTCAAGTCGATGACTCGAAGCTGGGTCGTGCCGGTCGTGACGCTGCCATCAACACCGCCAAAAGCGGTGCCAATGCCGAGAACATCACCAAACTCCTGCTTCTCGCGCGGAAGCTGAAGCTCTTCGGTTTGAAGGGGCGCCACGAGAAGACCCTTGAAAAGCTCGCCGGGAAGGCGGCTCCGTGGCTCCAGTTGGGCCTTGCCGCGGCGGAGGCCGGCGTGGCCCATTATGACGAGGCCAATGAGAACAAGGTGCTGCTTGGACAGGCGCTCGCGCACGAGCAACGCGTCACCTCCATCTGCACGCAGATTCAGACAGACATCGTCGAGGGCATCGATTCCCAGCTGAAGGATTACTTCAACCAGCTTGTGGAGCCCGTGGACGCCAGGCTGGACGCGCTGCGGGAAGGCGAAAGTTCGCTCAACACCGACAGACTGGCCTGGGCGGCCCTTACGGCACGCGTGCAGGACCTGGCAATCTGACGTTCGCTCGTGTCGGGGAGGGAGCCTAGTCGCTCCCTCCTCGCACGATTCGTCCGAACACCGGGGCCAGGGGACTGAGGGCTCACGCGCCGCCATAGTGTTCCACGGACGCCATAGCATCCCGCCGCATTTCGTCACGCAGCGCCTGCGGCTCAATCACCGCCACGTTGCTGCCGAACGCCTTGAGCCACCAGCGGAGCGTTTGATCCAGCTCGACCGTGGCAGAAACATCGACGTGCTCCCCTCCTTCGGCAGCAACAACCTGCTGGTCCGACGACAGGGGCGTCTCCCGCAGATGCTCAGCCGCGCCCGCCGAGAAGCGCGCAACGAGCTTGATTAAGCCCTGCGATTCGTACTTGGCGGCTGACTTGGCATAGGCCTGGAAGTCGAATCCCTCGGGCACGGAGGCCTGCTCGTGAGACCTGCGTGTACGGGACAGGCGGTGCAATGCCAGCTGGCGGATATTGTCGTAGTCGAACAACGTACACACCAGGTACTGGACCGATCCGCGAACGACGAGGCCGAGAGGATGAATCGTGACTTCGCGCGACTCCCTCGCACCCTTGGACCGATACTCAGCAACCAGCTGGCGACGCATCGCCAGAGCCTCGTGAACATCATTCAGGACGTGGCGGTCAATCACCGGCGGCAGGAGCGCCATGGCCGTCGGGACAACGGCGGTACGCCGATGCCAGTCATTCCAGGCACCATGGGCCATCTCTTGCCGAGCCAGGTAAAAAATCGGCATCAGCTCACGCATCAGGCTATCGGGGAGCAGCGGCCGCAGATGTACCTGCGCAAGCAGCAGCGCAATCCCTTGCGGAATACTCAGGCGCGGCGTGAATTCGATATTCGCGTCTCGCATCCACGACCAGCCGAACGGCTTGCTGGAGTCATCAGCAACGAGAGGAAACCTGGCTGAGAGATTCTGCAAATCGCGCTCGACCGTACGCCGGCTGACCTCGATACCCTCCTTGGCCAGATCCGCACTCAGCTCAGCAACGGTCTTCTGTCGTGGCGCGCGCGGCATGGCACGCAACAGCGTCCATTGCCGCCAGATCGTTTCATTGGTTGAAGCACTCACGTTTCCGCCCCCTGCAGCTATCGACGCTCTCCATGATGCATCGATGTGCGACGTAGTATGTCGCACCGCTACCGAGAATGGGATAGGAGGCTTCCGAATCCTGAGGCATGCAGCAACCTGGCCGGATGCCTCAATTTACTTGCATATCGGAGTATTGCCGTGATCAATTATTCGCGCGTGCCGCGAGCGTTAGCCAGCATTTCTGACTCCTCTCGGTATCACGGCTCCTTCCTCGCCGGCCTGGTCTGCAACCATGTGGGGTAAGCCACCTAGTTGGACATTCGAATACCTGAACTGCGACTGGCGAAAGACAACGCCACCTGCAGGGGATGCCTTGATCCATGGCATTACGTCATTCGCCCACTGCCCCGCCTGCACCAGCGAGAACCTGTTCCGCCGCGAAGCGACGGAGATTGAACGCCTTGTGGAACTACTCATGCCACGCCGCCGGGTAGGTCGTTAGGCCTGCTCAGCAGGGGATTGTCGTGACCTGACGAGTGTGATTTCATTCCGCCAAACAGGGAGATCATTATGTTCGTGTCGGGGGACGCATATTCCACGCGCGTAAAGGAACTATTCGCAACCGAGCAGCCGCTTGACGTTGCCATCGCTTTCTGGGGAACGGGTGCCGAGGCAAAAGCCGTAAGCAAGGCTGGCTCCGCACGTCGGATTATCTGCAACCTGGGTAGCGGCGGCACAAACCCCGACGTGATCGAGAAGCTCGGGGAGAGCCCAAGGGTCTCAGTCAAGAAGCTGGACAACCTCCACGCCAAGGTCGTTATCGGCAAGGACGTTGCCATCGTCGGATCGGCCAATTTTTCTGCGAACGGCCTTGGCCTTGAGGATGGCGAGCTCGCCTATTGGCAGGAGGCGGGTTACATCGTCACTGACAAAGCTGAGCTGAAGCGCCTGCGGACCTGGTTCACCAGTCTATGGGACAGCGAGGCGAGCACCATCACGCCCTTGGACATCAAGAACGCCCGGGAAGCCTGGGCTCTACGCCGCAAAATGCGCCCAAAGCTTCGGGCGGCTAACGATGCCTTTGTCATCACCAAAGATAATTGGCTCGGATTCCGGGACCGGCAGATTCACGTCATCGTGTGGGGGCGATTCCCTACGAAAGCCGAGAACGCTCGCGCCCAACAAGATCGAAAAGAACGTGCCGATGAATCGGCGGATAGCTCTGACAAGGCAAAGGTAAGAAGCGGGCTGGATTATTACCACAACTGGGGTAACGATATTCATCGTCACAAGCACGCTCAGTTCATCGACGTGCATTGGATGAGCAAGGCAAAGCGATTCGATTGTCGCGGCGCGCGCACGTGGATCAAGGACGGGCATTCCGTTCAAGGCGGCGAGGCCATGGATGTGCTGGAGATCGTGCGCCACCTAGGGGACATGCGTTTCTCGGGCGTCGAGGCGAAGGCGTTCACGGAATTCATGAATACCATGCCGAAGGTCTGGGGTGACAAGCAGTTAAAAAAAAATGATTCGTCGTTCGTGATTTCGCTTGATGACGTACTGGAGGCGCGCTTCGGCACACCCGACGCTGGCAAGAGCAATGTGCATGAGGGCGACGACGAACTCGACCCCGCAAATGCCACCCTGCTCGAGGCATGCCGGCATCTGGTGACCCCGGATGGTCAATCCGCCCGATGGATTCGCATGCAGCGCCCGGAGATACGTACCGGTTATGAGACCGCCGCGGATAAGCGGCTTAGCGCCGTCGTTTGTCTCTTCCGGATTCTGGCAGACAAGCCGGGACGGGAATGCCAGGTCCTGACCTACATGAGCGCCCGGGAATCTCGTCGGTTCGGCAAGTCGGAGCCCACCCCCAAAAATCCTGACCGAACGTTACTCACCCTGCCCCTTGCGGATCTTATGCGTGATCTTCCTGAGATTCACGATCGTGCTACGCGTGCGTTTCTAAAGCGATCGCCGAAGTACTCTGATATCCGTCGATGAACGGTGAATTCTCGAATCCAAGATGCCGCGGCCGTGTTGCCATGTCGACGCGGTACCAGGTAGTAGTCGCGAGCACCCGTGTTGTCTTCGCTGCGACGTCCCCCCGCCTTCAGTAGCGGTCCGATCTTGAGTCCAGAATTACTGTAACTGTTTTGCGTAGGCGGCATGCGGCGGACTCATCCAATGCTGAACCCAGCAGGGTGTGGGACAGCCAGCGTAGATAGTTGGCCATATGAGTCAGGCGGACGTACTCGCTTCCCGTCTGACCCGCTGGTTTGCTCTGCTATGCCGAAGAGGCACTACCACCGCGCTGTCATGCTTACCAAACCGTTTCTGGCATATGTCTCTGATCGCATCCAACTCGGCGGGGCTCAGGAAGCGCCGACCCCTGATTCGGTCCTCCAAATCGATACCACACGTGCTGCAGTGGGTGAGGAGTACATTTAGGGCAGCACACACAGCGTCCATGGTCGCCACTGACAATGATCGATTACGCACCTGTGCCGTTACAAACAGGTTCGGGTAGAAGAGGGGGATATCCGAGCGGGGATCAACAAGGACTCGGTACCTTTCACCATCTTCCATGATGAAACCTCGAGTTCGGTATCTCAGTAGCATCTCCGTACTCCAATCAATGGCTCGCAACACTTCTCAAGATGCAGCTTAGGCGAAGACTCGGAGATGAGTTCAGTGCGAAATTGTCCGGTCTTAAAAAAGAAAAACCCCCGACGAATCGGGGGCTTGTAAGTCAAAACCGTACAAAAACGGTCTAAGGCATGTCCTAGAACGGGATGTCGTCGTCGTCGAAGCCTTCGTTGACCGGCGGTGCGGAACGCTGCGGAGGCGCGTTGCCACCACGGGGCTGGCCGTAGTCGTCGCCGCCACCACGCTGCGATTGACCGCCACCGTAGTTGCCGCCGCCACGCTGCTGACCGCCACCACCGCTACCGCCACCCCAGTTGCCACCGCCGCTCTGGCCGCCACCGCCGCTGCGAGGCGCCTGCTGACGTGCGCCGCCGCCCTGGCCGCCGCTGAAACCGCCACCGCCTTCACCGCCACCCTGGCCGCCCAGCATCTGCATCTCGTTGGCAATGATGTCCGTGGAGTAGCGCTCGATGCCGTCCTTATCGGTGTACTTGTCGGTGCGAAGCGAACCCTCGATATATACCTGACGCCCCTTCTTCAGGTATTCACCGGCGATTTCGGCCAGCTTGCCGAACAACTTCACACGGTGCCATTCGGTGCGCTCCTGCTTTTCGCCCGACTGCTTGTCGGTCCAGGCTTCCGACGTGGCCAGACGCAGGCTGGTGATCGCCGTACCGCTACCGGTGTAACGGGTCTCGGGATCCGCGCCGAGGTTGCCGACAATGATGACCTTGTTGATACCGCGTGCCATGGATTTCCCTCGTATTCGTGTCGTTGGACGCCCGATCCGGCGGATCGTCGTCGCTCCCGCCCATCATAGCGAGCCTGCGGCAAGCGCGGGCTGGCGGGGTCGGACCGTGTAGTTTGGGCGATGGCCGCCATCACCGCAAACCCCGATGCGCCGGCCGCCGCCGGAGCGCGCTGTCGTCCCAGTCTCATTCCCAGGTGATCTCGACCACCGCGGTGGCCGTCGCATCCCCGGCGCCAAGATTGCCTGTTCTCACGTACCTTGCCTCGAAAGCGAGCTGCGGGGCGCCACCCGGCCAGGAGAAGCCGACCGGCGTCTTTCCATCGGGAACGATGGGCTCCCCCGATCCGGTCCGCATCTCGATCGCAACACCACGCGCCGTACCGTCAGGCTGGAGCAGCCGGGGGTCGGGCGGATACGGACGAGCGCGCAGCGTCACGGAGGCGCGCGTCGCACCGACGCAGTCGACGCCGGAAAATGCTGCGCGACGCCATGGGCTAGCCGCACCGACCCGTCCCAGGTCTCCGTAGGCGACGCTTCCGAGGTCGATCCGGATCCGTTGATCCGCAAGACCGCAAGAAGCCACCACGGCTCCGGTGACCTCGAAATCGAGACGGTCGTCCGCCCGCGTCCCTTCCGGGGTCAAGGCCATGAGCAACGCGGCCATACCGCCCTTTGTCAGCGAGGCGATTCTGATCGTCATCTGCATACTCCTTCGTAATGTTTCAGTCCGGCCCGTTCGCCTGCCGGCGTCGGCCGCAACTCGCAGACGCCTCCCGCCTGATCGGACCACCGCACTCTCAAGGTGGGCGTACCGCCGTCCGAGCGAAGGAACGACCGACCGCCCTGCCCGATCACCCCGATCGAGCGGCCCTGGTCGTCGACCACCTCCGCACCGAACGGCAACGGTGCCCCATCGCTGCGACGGCCGGTGAGAAGAATCGTCGCGTGCTCATCCGTCTCGAATGGGATAACGACCACCGCGCCTGCCGTGGGCACCACGCGCGCGTGAGTCGACGCCAGTGAGACCCCGAGCGGCAGACCCGTGGGATCGATGTCCACACTGTTCCACCGGTAAGGGGCGAGGCTCGGCACGATGGCGTATCCGCGCCTGTCGACGTGAACGGATGTGGCGGATGCCAGGCGGGCGCCGCGCGCGTGGCGCGCCTGAACCAGTCCGGAGGCGTTACCCAGAAAGGGTGCAAGCGTGATCCCGCCCGCATGAGCCACGATACCGCCCGAGGCGGACAGTGACGCCGCCCTTCCCACACGGGACCGCTCCACGGCGACGCTGAGATCGCCACCACCGGAGGAACGGGAAACCGATGCGTCCAGCCGTGGACCACCGGCATGTGTCGCAGCCGATGCGGCATATCCCCACGCACCCTCGCTACCCGCGCTGCCGAGCAGGCCGGCTCGTAGTTGCTTGCCGTCCGGCCCCATGCGCAACGCCGCCTGCGACGCCACGCGCGAACGCTCACCATCCAGGGGAAGGGAGATCGTTACCTGTGCGGTGTTTTCCGAGGCGCGGCCAGACGAACGCGACGCCGTTCTTAACGAACGACGTAAAGAAACGTCCACAACGGCCGCGCCCTTGACGTGGCTCCATGACAAGGCCTGATCCCACTCTCCGCCTCCGCTGTCCGACAGGTGCGTGTAGCCGAACGCGAGGCCGAATGACCCGCCGGCTTCGTCGAACATGTGTTGATATGAGATATCCGCTCTTCGCTGTCGCGCGCGCGCGCGATCGGCGTTCATCGCTCCCGCGGCCATTCGCTGCGCCCCACCTGACACGGTGGCTGAGAGCACGCCGCCACGGTCCGACCGATGTCCGTAACGCAGCCGCCAGAGCGTTCCGACCGGTCCCGCACCCCGGGCCAACGCGTGCGTCACATCGGCCGAGAACGCGCCGACCAGCGTGTCGACCGCCGCGCCACCCACCAGCCACGTGTCGCTTCCGATCACACGCTGTGCTGCCTGTACGGTCCAGCCGTGACGCACACCGCGACGCCAGGCGGCTTCGAGCAGCCACGGCTGGCGGAACGAACCGCCACGCCATCGGCCCACGCCCATCGAGTAGCGGGTAGCGCCTTCACGCATCAAAAGCGGCAGCGAAAAGTAAGGCACCCTGTAACGAATGCGGCGACCGTCGGCTTCGGCGATCTCGACGGAGAGATCCCCTCCCCGGCCCGCCACGCCGAGATCGTCGATGACGAAGGCACCCGGCGGAACGGACAGTTCCCTGAGCAAACGACCTCCCTGGCTGACCGTCACCCTCGCATGGGTCGCCGCGACGCCGCGTACCTGAGGCGCATAGCCATCACCCGCGTCGGGACGCATACGCACGTCACTGGCAAGCCTCACGCCGCGAACGAGGACCGGCTCCAGCAGATCGTCCCCCAGGATGACGCCCCCCGCTCTCCAGCGTGCCTGGAGCCGGTCGACAGCTCGTTCGACGAACGTGTGTCCCTGCCGGTATTGGCCCTGCGACCATGATCCGGCGTGCCGAAACCGGTAGCGGCCCAGATTCAACCCCGCATCGCCGGTGAGGAACAGGGAGCGCGAGGACCGATGCCGTAACGCGCTTTGATGAAAATTGGCGCGCCACGCCAGCAGCGCGGCTGTCACGCCGTCCTTCCATTGCTCGCGAGGCGCGACGCCGCGGGGACGACGTACCAGCCACGCTTGCGGAACTTCAATGTCGAGGCGCTGCTCGGCGACGTCGAGCCGCGAGGAGCTTTGCGGAATACGTTCGCTCAGAGGCGCGCAGTCGTCCTCCGCAAACGACCGTTCTTTCCTGACGAGGCCGAAACTTTCGAGCTCTGCCCGACTCAGGCATGGCGAAGCATCGTTGCCCGTGTAACGCTCGACAAAGCGTACGGCGCGGCGTACCTGCCACTCGTCGTTCATCCAGATGTCGACGTCGTAGACGCCGGGCAGGACGGGATTTCCATGGGCATAACGGGAGAGGTCAAGTCCCATGGCGAGACCATCCGGAAGAAAACCCGCGTCGAACTGAACGGATCGTGCGTCCTGCGCACACACCATGCAACTCATGAACATCCCGGCCACGCCCACCATGCACGCGCTCACCCACCGACCGGGGAGAGCGCCACACCGGAGCCCTATCGCGCTGGATCCGTCCATGAATCCTCTCCCGGATCATGGGGCCAGCTTCGCCGTCCCGGGGACGACGGCGCCATAATCGTTGATGACGGCGTAAGAGACGTGCGTGAGTTCAGAACGCGTAGGCGATGGAACAGGGATGATCAACGATCCACCCGGCATGACCATGCCACCCCCGAGAGGCACCGTCGGCGCGCCCGGTGCGTCCGACGGACCCAGCCCGATGGCGTTGAACGACACGACATAAGGCGAAGGATTGGCAACACGCAACGACGCGGGGCCATTGCCACGAACCAGCGACCAGACGAGCTTCGCGGGCGCCTGATCGACCGTCGACGGCAGTCCTTCCGGTCGATGGAACAGTTTGAGGCGATGTCGAAAAGCGAACTGGAGAACGTTCGAACTCTCCGTCTTGTCCACTTTCGGAGGAATCTCGAGCACGTTCAACCAGTAGAGCTTTTCTTTGTCGACAGGCGTCGTATCGCCCACATGAACGATGCGCACGGCATGCCCGTGACCCGGGTCGATCCGAAAGACCGGCGGCGTGATGACAAAGGGGCCACGCGCGGTCTGCGGCGACGAAGCTTCATCGCCGTCGTCGATCCACACCTGCACCAGCGCCGGCTCTTCCCCCTTATTCTGCAGGCGGACAGCGACGTCCCGCTGCGAGGCGGGAAAGACGACACGCGTCGCGCCGATGACGATTGCCGGCTTGGCCGGGCTCGCCATCAAAGCCATGACGACGCCCGCGGTCCATGCCATTTGCTTCAGCATGCTCGTTCCTTTTGCATGAGAGATACGACCGGACAGAAGGGCCGGTCGTCGTGATTCGCCACGCGGGGTTCGGGTCAGTCGTAGACGACCTGAAATCCGACACGAGAATTCGCCGTGCCCTGCGTCGCACCGCCAAGGCTGTAGTAGCGCGCAAGCAATTCGATCGTTGCGCGGTGTCCCTCGATGACCACCGGCCTGGACTCGCCCGTAAACAAGTGAATCGGCGTTCCGTCACCGTTGGCGATTTCGATCTGAACGTTCTTCGCGGCATCGGCCGCCGTGTCGATGTTCAATCGACCCGCCGTGCGATCCATCGCGGGACTGGATGGATCGAAACGGATCTTCGCTTTCAGTCCGTCGGCGCAATCGTCGTTGCCGCCTACGACGATCAGGAAGCCCTTGTCGCCCGCCACGTCTCCCGATGCCGCCAGTTTTGCCACGGAGATGCCGTCGAGTCCGACGGATTTCTTGACGGCCCCGCCACCCGGCGCCTGTCCTTCGACGTTGCATGTGGTGGCGACGATACGACCGGTGATCTCGATGGAACCGTCGTTTGCCGCGAGTGCAGCGGACGACGAGACGGCGAGAGCCGACGCGATGAACACCGGTGAGAGAACTTTCTTATACATGGCGACGGCCTCTTCAATGGGAAAGGACGCGCACCGGAAAACGTGCGGGACGGCGCGCACACGAAGTCTGGTCGAGGACCCGGAGGCGATCGATACGCAAATTCTGAAATGACGACTACAGATGCCGCGATACATGCAGGCAGCCATGACGCGAGCGACTCGCTACGCCGACATCCGTGTCGGCGAGTCCTTCAACCCCCGCCGCATTCAAGCCGCCGAGGCGAAGCCGCCGGCAGCCATACGCCGCGTCCCGCGAACGACCAGCGGCAGCCACAGCAGGGTCATGGCGGCCGCGCAGCCAAATACACCGCGAAGGCCAAGGTGACCCAGCGCGAGCCCGCCCACGGCACCGCCGATAAAGGCGCCGAAGAACTGCGAGCTGGAATAGGCCCCCATCGCCGCGCCGCGGAGGGTGGCTGGCGCCAGACGGGAGACGAGACTCGGCAGGGCGGCCTCAAGCAGGTTGAAGGCGCCAAAAAAGAGGGCGGCGGCCGCACCGAGGACGATGACGTGCGTTTCGGCGAGCGCCATGCCCGCCAGCGCCAGCCCGAGCACGCAGACACATCCGACCACGACGTGCGACGCGCGCCGCATATCCTTCATCCGGGGTAGCATCGCGCCCATGCCGAGTGCGGCGATCGTCATCACCGGCAGATACAGCATCCAGTGGTGTGCCACAGGAATACGCATGACGTCGGTGAGAAGAATGGGCAGGCCGACGAATGAGGCGGTCAGCAACGCGTGCAGAAAAAACACCGACCCATTCAGCACGAGCATGCGACGGTCGAGAAACATCGAGGCCAGCTCGCGCCACGACGCGGCGGCCGGGGCGCCATGATGGGTCGGCGTGGGCACGCGCCACCAGAGCATGGCGATAGCCGCGACCGCAAGCAGGGAGGTGAAACCGAACAGGCCGGGAAGACCCGCCACGGCTTCGAGCGGCGGCCCCAGAATGAGCGCCAGAAGAAACGAAACCCCGATCGATACGCCGATGATGCCCATGACCTTGCTTCGATGGGCCTCGCTCGTCAGATCCGCGGCCAGCGCGGTGCCAGCGCCAGCAACGGCACCCATACCCTGCAACGCACGTCCGGCGACGATGCCGGTCAGGGTGTGGGAAAACGCGGCGACCACTCCGCCCAGGGCGAAGACGAGCAACCCCAGCGTGATGACCGGCTTGCGACCGATCCGGTCGGACAGCAGTCCCAGGGGAATCTGCAAGCACATCTGGCCGATCCCGTAGACACCCAGGGCCAGGCCGATCAGCCAGGGCGTGGCATCCGGCATGGCTCGCGCGTAGACGGAAAATACGGGAAGGATGAGGAACAGCCCGAACAGACGCAGGCTGATCACCGCTGCCAGGGTCAGCGCGGTGCGCCGTTCCAGGGAACTGAGTTTGCTCACCAAGGGTTTCCGGGCGCGAGGCCGATCGATGTCATCGGAAGCGGATTATACGGACACCGGCCAAATCCACGGCGTAACCACGGGTGAGCCCCTATACTGTGGGCTGTTTTGCCGCACACGACCTGTAGAGATGGACTCCATAGCCGCCCGCCCGACCTCCCTCGACTTCGCTGGCGTCCGTACGCTCGCCGCCGCCGACATGAAAGAAGTCGATTCGCTGATCCGGCACCGGCTCTCGTCGGATGTCGTGCTGATCAATGCGATCGCCGATCACATCATCGCGGGTGGCGGCAAGCGGCTTCGTCCGATGCTGCACGTGCTCGCGGCTCGCGCGGCCGGTTATGACGGACAGGATCACGCCAAGCTGGCGGCCATCGTGGAGTTCATCCATACGTCGACACTGCTGCACGACGATGTGGTGGACGAGTCCGACATGCGTCGCGGCCGCAAGACGGCCAACGCACTGTGGGGCAACGCGGCCAGCGTACTGGTGGGCGATTTTCTCTACTCCCGCTCCTTTCAGCTGATGGTCGAGCTCGACGATATGCGGATCATGCGCATCCTCGCCGACACGACCAACACGATTGCCGAAGGCGAAGTGCTGCAACTGCTCAACATCGGCAATGCGGACGTGGATGAAGCCGCCTATCTCGCCGTGATCGAGCGCAAGACGGCCGTTCTTTTCGCCGCGGCGACCGAACTGGGTGGCGTGCTGGGCGGGTTGCCAGATACGCAGGTCGCGGCGCTCCGTCGCTACGGTATGGAGCTGGGTTATGCCTTCCAGATCGCCGATGACCTGCTCGACTACGTGTCCGATGCGGAGACGCTGGGTAAAAACATCGGCGACGATCTTGCCGAAGGCAAGCCCACCCTCCCGCTGATCTACGCGATGCAGGTAGCCGACGAAGACCAGCTGAAATCCCTGCGGCATGTCATCGAGCATGGCGGACTGGATTCGCTCGACCTGATCATCGCGGCGATTCGCGACTCCGGAGCGATCGAGCGCACGCATGAGAAAGCCGTGGGGCACGCGACGGCAGCACGCGACGCGCTGTCGGCACTTCCCGCTTCGCCGTACCGTGACGCCCTCGCGGCGCTCGCCGATTACTCGGTCGAACGCCGCTTCTGAGGCGTTACTTCTTCGCGGCGAACGACTCGCTGAGCCACGCCCGCATTGCGGCGTAGGCGCGCTTGGCCACCTTGTCGTCATACCGGCAATTGCCGGTCGGCGTGGTGGCTTCCTTCTCGGTGAAGCAGTGCACGGCGCCACCGAAATCCGTGGAGGCCCAGTCGACCTTGCCATCGCGCATTTCGGCCTCGAACGCCGCGCGCTGCTCCGGAGGCACGTTGGCGTCATCCGCGCCGTTGAGAGCCAGCACGTGAGCATGGATCTGCGCGCCGAGCTTCGGATCGTCTGTGGACAGCAGGCCGTGGAAGCTCACGACAGCGGCGACATCGGCGCCCGTGCGAGCCAGGTCGAGCACGGCCGATCCACCGAAACAGAAGCCGATGGCGGCCAGCCGTGACGGATCGATGGGCGCGTTCTTCTCCTGCGCCTTCAGTTCGTCCAGTGCGCGCACCACGCGCTGCCGCATGATCTTGCGATCGGCGTAAAGCGGCTTCACCGCCGCGCCGGCTTCCGCTTCGGACCTTGGACGCGTGTCGCCACCGTACATATCGGTGAGCAGGATGACGTAGTCCTTGCCGGCGATGTCCTTGGCCTTGGCCACCGCCATATCGTTGACGCCATACCAGTTCGGCACCATGACCAGGCCCGGCCGTCTGGCGGTCACCGCGTCGTCGTAGACCAGAAAGCTTTTATAGGTCACACCCTGGTCGGTCCACTGGACCGGTTTTGCCACCATCGCCGCGGAGGCGGCTCCCACGTGACCGAGGACCAGCAAGGACAAGGCAAGCAGTGAACGGCGCATCGGCGTGACTCCCTGGAAAGTGCCCAAGGATAGGCCTCGCGACGGGCGCGCCGCCAGACCGGTCAAAGTCCCGCGGCGTGCCTGGCGAGTTTACGTTTGAGCGGCACCAGTCCGTTCACGAGCCGGACGCCCAGGCCGCGCGCCGCGACCAGCGGCCCCGCCTGCCACGCATAGATACGCCCGAGCGCGTCGAACGACCACGCGTCCAGCCCGTCGGCGCTGTTGCGTCGTCTTGCGTAGCGGCGAAGCACATGCGGAGCCGCGATATCGCGGCCCGCGTCCCGTGCGGCGACCAGCGTGTCGCGCAACTCGGCCACATCGCGCAAGCCCAGGTTCACGCCCTGCCCGGCCAGGGGATGAACCGCATGGGCCGCATCGCCCAGCAACACCAGCCGCCCGGACGCGTAACGATCGGCCAGCTTCAGCCGCAAGGGAAATGCGGCGCGACGGCTGACGGAAAGCACGGGTCCGAGACGGAAGTCGCTGGCCACGCCGAGCGCATCCCGGAAAGCGTCGTCGTCCAGCGCCATGATGCGCGCGGCTTCCGGTTCGGGCAGGGTCCATACGATCGAACAGCGGCCATCGGCCAGCGGCAGGAACGCCAACGGCCCGGACGGGAGGAAACGCTGCCAGGCCGTACTTTCGTGCGGGCGCGCGGTCTGGACATGCGCCACGACGCCGCGCTGCGCGTAGTCGCGACCATGCGTACCGATGCCAACCATGGCACGCAACGGGGAATCCGCACCGTCGGCGGCCACGACGACGCGCGCCGAGATGAACTGACCGTCGGCGAGTTCCAGCTGGGCGCGATCGTCGCGTTCGCCATAACCCACGACCTGCGCGGGAACGATGCGACGAACACCCGCGTCGTCCAGCGCATCCCAGAGCATGGCTTGCACGAGATTGTTTTCGACGATGTAACCGAGTACATCGCGACCTTCGTCGGCGGCGTCGAAATCCACCGTGGCACCGTTCTCTGCGTCCCAGACCAGCATGCGCTCGTAGCCGCAGGCGCGTGCGTCGCGGATGGCGCCCCACACCCCGAGGCGGTCCAGCAGGACGACCGAAGACGGCGCAAGACCGACAACGCGCAGGTCGACTTCGTCCGATGCGTTCCAGGCGGCGGGCTCCCGTGCGTCGACGAGGGCCACCGAGAAGCCCGCCTTCGCCAGACTCAATGCGGCGGCGGCACCCACCATGCCGCCGCCGACCACGGCGACGTCCAGCGGACCGCCGCGACGACGGGAGGAGGTTGCGCTCCAGCTATCGCTCACGGGGTTTTCTCCCGGACCGCGAACGGTGCGTTGGCGCGAAAACCCATGCCTCGGCGGCTGAGGGCGTGGCGGAGGGGCGGCACGCGGTCGAGCGCCAGCATCGCCAGTGAGCGCAACGGGCCGAGAAACGGCTGGTCGAGGCACGCGAGGCGGACAAGGCCGTGGCTCATCGCCATCGTTCCCTCACGGTCGGTGGCGCGCCGCGCGGCGTATTCGGCAAGCAGCGACGGAGCGCCAGGATCGGTAGCGCCCGTTGCGAGCTCGGCAAGCGTCAGCGCATCGCGTAAACCAAGGTTGAAGCCCTGCGCGCCGATCGGATGCACCGTCTGGGCGGCATTGCCCACCAGCACGGCGCGGTTCGAGGTGAGCGCTTCGGCCGCGACGCGGCGAATCGGATACGGCGAACGTTTACCCGGTCGGGTCAACCGGCCAAGCCGCCAGCCGAAGCGCTCCTGCGCCAGGGCTGCAAACGCCTGATCGTCCATGGCGGCCACCTCGTCGACCCGGTCCGCGGCGACGGTCAGCACGACGCCGACCCGGCGGTCCGTCAGCGGCAGCACCGCGACGGGACCCTCGTTGGTAAAGCGCTCGAAGGCGCGGCCACGCGGATTGCGCTCCGGCGTCATGGTGGTCACGAAGAGCGCCTGCGCGTAGTCGTGCTCGCGGGTTCCGATGCCGAGCTGGCGCCGGACTCCCGAGTGCGTGCCGTCGGCGCCGACCAGCAGCGACGTGTGCAGCGATCGCATGCCAGCATCAGTGACGACGTCGACCGTCCAGCCCCGGTCATCCGCGTGGATGCCCTCGACCCGCGCGGGCGCCAGGCGGGTAAGGTGATGGCATCGATCGAGGCGACGCAGGAGCGCCGAGCCCAGTTCACGGGCCGGAAGCGTCCAGCCCAGCGCGTCCACGCCTTCCTCGGACGCGTTCATGCGGACACTGCCGAAGTCGCCGGCGCGGCTCGTATGAATATGCGTGATGGGTGTGGCCCGGTCCTCGGCAAAATCCCACACGCCGATCGCCCGGAGACCATTGACGGTGGCTCTGGCCAGGGCAAGATTGCGCTCGTCGTAACTCGGCTGCTGCCCGACCGTCGGTGCGGCCGCCTCGATGAGGACGGCGGGCAGGCCGGCGGCATCAAGGGCAATGGCAAGACTGGCGCCGACCAGGCCGCCGCCGACGATCACGATAGGTTCGGGAGAGGGACTCATGGGCGGAATCATAACGCCGCCACGTGAATGCGCCGCCGTTGCGGCCGCCTGCCACAGTGACGACGGCCCTCGCTAGAATGCCCGGATGGGCAATCGACTTTCCAAGATCTACACCCGCACCGGCGACGACGGCAGCACCGGCCTCGGCGATGGCAGCCGTACCGGCAAGGACTCACTGCGGGTAGCCGCCTACGGCACCGTGGACGAACTCAACAGCGCACTGGGCGTCACGCTGGCATCCGAGGGCGTCGATGATGACGTTCGCGAGGCGCTGATCCAGATCCAGCACGAGCTCTTCGATCTGGGCGGTGAGCTGTGCATTCCCGGTATGGCCATGATCCAGGCCACGGACATCGACCGGCTCGAGGCCGTGCTGGACGGCTTCAACGCCGATCTGCCGGCGCTGAAGGACTTCATCCTGCCCGGCGGAGGGATGGCGGCGGCGACCTGCCACGTGGCCCGGACCGTCTGCCGGCGTGCCGAGCGCGAGGTGGTCGCCCTCGCCCGCGAAGAAGCCATCCGCCCCGAGGCACAGCGCTACCTGAACCGCCTGTCCGACCTGCTCTTCGTGCTGGCACGTGTCCTGGCGAGGCGCAGCGGGCACGGCGAAGTACTCTGGCAGCACGAACGCCGCCCGCGCGGCTGAGTCCGCGGTGTAAGCTCGCGGTGCCGGTGCGGCGATCCACGTCGCGCCTCCCGAGGGGTTCATGCTCATGGGTGACGTGCCATCGTGCCGCGGGGTTGGGGATTCTGCTAAGTTGGCGGCCTTTCGCAAACCGGATAAGACCGAGCCCGTGACGTCACGCATGAGCATCCTGCCTAAACGCCGCCTGCTGGCGACCGCTGTCGCCCTGATCGTCTCGGCCCCCGCCTGGCAAGCGCAGGCGCAGAGTGCGCCGGTCCAGGGTGAAACCCGGGCCGTCGTCGTGCCGGTCACCACGACCGCTACCGCGGCGCCCGTCCCGGCGGAAACCTGTCCGCTCGGTTCCTTTATCTGCCCGCCGCGTCCCATCAGCTACGCGCTGTGCCGACCGAACGCGATGCTCGATTTCTACGAGCCCGGCATAACGAAGGACAGCTCGCTGCGCGACACCGCCGTGACCGACGTCCATTCGGGCATCGACGACGGCAACACCAGCGGCGTCAAGGTCGAGAGCCCGGAACCGGACCAGTACCACATGACCGGCGGCGTGCGCCTCGAGCGCGCCGATCAGGTGCTGCGCGCCAACGACGTCACGTACAACGCCGACTCGACGGCCTACGATGCCAAGGGCAACGTGAAGTACCAGGAGGCCGGCATGCTGGTCTCCGCCGACCGCATGACGGGCACCACCACGCCGAACGACGGCGACGCGTACAACGTCCGTTACCAGCTGCTGCAGTCGCGCGGCAACGGCGTGGCCGATCACGCAAAGATTCTCGACCCGCAGCACGGCCGCTTCCACATGGCGTCCTATTCCACCTGCGACGTGGGCGCCCGCATGTGGGAGTTCCGCGCCAAGACGATCAATCTCAACAAGGAAACCGGCGTCGGCGAGGCACGCAGCGCGACCATGCGCTTCAAGAACGTGCCGTTCATGTACCTGCCGTACTTCACCTTCCCGCTGGACGACCGCCGCAAGAGCGGCTTCCTTTACCCGACGTTCGGCTCGTCGAGCCGCTCGGGCCTGTTCCTGAACACGCCCTACTACTGGAACATCGCACCGAACTACGATGCGACGATCACGCCGGGCTACTACAGCGACCGCGGCTTCATGCTGGGCACCGAGTTCCGCTATCTGCTCCCGCGCTCGAATGGCACGTTCGACATCCAGTACATGGCGCACGACAAGGGTCCGGATCAGGACGAGAGCGGCACCAGCGATCGCGACGGTTCGAAGCAGCGCTACCTCGTCAAGATCGTGAACTCGACCAATCTGGGCGACGGGTTCAATCTCGGCGTCAACATCAACCGTGCGTCGGATAACCAGTATTTCCGCGACTTCAGCAACGACCTGTACCAGTCGGCGGTCGGCATCCTGAGTTCGAGCGCCTATGTATCCAAGGGCGGCAAATACTGGAGCGCGTCCATTGGCGCGGACGACTACCAGAACGTGGACGCCGGGCTGCCCAACTACGTGGTGCCCTATCGCCGCTGGCCGCGCGCGACGTTCAACATGCAGGCGCCGATCAACAGCTGGCTCGACGCGGGCGTCGACACGGAAGCGGTGGCGTTCCGGAAGCCCGACCGCTCGCCCTTCGCCCCGAACAATGCCGCTCAGCTCGGCCAGGTCGACGGCAATCGCCTGGATCTCGCGCCTTACCTGGCGGCCGATTTCTCGGGCGCATCCTGGTTCGTCCGCCCCCGCGTGGAATATCGCTATACCGACTACCGCCTGGATTCGGATTACTCGTATTACCACTACGCCAAGCAGGACCCGTCGCGTTCGGTGCCGATTTCCAGCGTCGACGCCGGCCTGATCTTCGACCGCCAGACGAATCTGTTCGGCAGCAGCTACACCCAGACGCTCGAGCCGCGCCTTTACTATCTGTACGTGCCCTACCGCAACCAGAACGACCTGCCGACCTTCGATACGAACGCCATGTCGTTCGACTTCTGGCAGCTGTTCACCACGAACCGGTTTTCCGGCGCCGACCGCCAGATGGATGCGAACAACCTGACCGCGGCGCTCACGACGCGCCTGCTGGACGACACGGGCGTCGAGCGCCTGTCGGCCAGTCTCGGCCAGATCAAGTATTTCAACGGCCAGAAGGTGCAGATGCCTGGCGTCGCCCCGACCGACTTCGGCCGGTCCGACTACGTGGCCCAGCTCGCCATCCAGTTCAACGACAAGTGGCGCCTGAACAGCTCGTACCAGTGGAACCCGAACAAGCAGCCGAGCACCTACGTCAACGACCAGGGCGCCATCTACGATTCGGGGCGTAACACCGACCTCGCCACCATCGGTATCCAGCGCCGCATCGCCGGCGACGGCATCGTCAACTTCTCGTACCGCTACCGCCGTGGCGTGATGGAACAATTCGACACATCCGCGGTCTTTCCTGTGTCCGAACGTTGGCGGGCCCTGGCCCGCTGGGTCTTCGCCCGCCGCGACGTCCTGCCGGTCACGCTGGATAACGGTGCAAGCTTCACCACGTTCACGTATTCCCACCGCACCCTCGAAGCCGCGGTGGGCGTCGAGTACGACAGCTGCTGCGTCGCCTTCCGCGTGCTCGGCCGCCACTACGTACACGACTACCTCCGTGAGACGGACAACGCGGTCATGTTTGAGGTGGAATTCAAGGGCTTGGGCTCGCTCAACCCGCAATCGGGCGCCTACCTGCGCCGTGCTATCCTTGGCTATCAATAAGTGGGGCAAGCGCCCCGGGCTCCCTATTCGATGAAGCAGATCCTTTCGTACTCCCTGCTCGCTGCCTCCCTTCTGGCGGCGATGCCCTCGGCCCATGCCCAGTTGATGCCGTCGGCCCAGCCGACCGTCGCGGGCGCGACCGCCGGCAACGGTTCCCTCGACCGCATCGTCGCGGTCGTGGAGGAAGACGTCATCCTGCAGAGCGAGCTGGACGAGGCGATCAACGCCATCGTCCGCCAGTACGCGTCGAATCCGGGCCAGTTGCCGCCGAAGGACGTCCTCGCCCGCCAGGTGCTCGACCGCCTCGTGCTGATGAAGCTCCAGGTCCAGCGCGCCAACGACCAGAACATCCATGTGTCCGACCAGGACATCGATCAGGCCGCCGGCAACGTCGCCCAGCAGAACAAGATGAGCCTCGACCAGCTGCGTGGCGCGGTGGAGCAGGACGGCTACAGCTATGCGGCGTTCCGCCAGCAGTTGTCCGACCAGATCATCGCCCAGAAGCTCCACGAAAGCGTCGTTCGCGACCAGGTCACGGTGACCGACGCCGAGGTCAACAACCTCCTGGCGAGCCCGAGCTACAAGGCGGGTGAAGTCCACCTCGCCCACATCGCGATCAGCACACCGGCCAACGGCGGCGCCAGCGATATCGCCGCGGCGCAGGCGAAGGCCGACGAGGCCATGAAGGCGATCAAGGGCGGCATGGACTTCAACGCCGCCGCCATCCGCTTCTCCGACGCCCCCGATGCACTCGACGGCGGCGACCTCGGCTGGCGCCGGCTCGACGAAGTGCCGCCGGCTTTCGCCGATGCGGTCGGCGGCCTCAAGCCGGGTGAGACCACCGGCGCGCTTCGCGGCCCCACCGGCTTCCACATCCTGAAGCTGGTCGACACGCGCGCCCCGGGCCGACAGATCGTCACCGAGTACCACGCCCGCCAGATCCTCATCAAGCCCTCCGAAATCGTGACCCCGGAGCAGGCGGAGAAAAAGGCGCAGGACCTCTACACGCGCATCGTCGACAAGAAAGAAGACTTCTCCAAGCTCGCCAAGGATGAGTCCAAGGACAACACCACGGCGAACAACGGCGGCGACATGGGCTGGTTCGCCAAGGACGCCTGGGGCCAGGCCATCGCCACCCAGATCGAACAGCTGAAGGACAACGAGGTCTCGCACCCCATCCAGACCGATGCAGGCTGGATCGTCCTGCAGCGCCTGGGCACCCGCCAGAGCGATCTCACCGATCAGCTGCAGCGTGATCAGGCCCGCCAGGCCATCGGCAACCGCAAGGCCGACGAGGCCTACGAGAACTACCTGCGCGAGCTGCGTTCCACGTCGTTCGTCGACATCCGCGTCCCCGAACTGAAGGACCCGGACGACAAGCAGGCGTCGGCCTCCACGCCGTAAGCCCGTCATGACCGCGACCACCCTGCCAAGGCTCGCCGTGACCGCCGGTGAGCCTGCCGGGGTGGGACCGGAACTGGTCGCCCGCCTGGCGGCCAGCGACTTTCCGGCGGACCTGGTCGCGATCACCGATCGCGCCCTCCTCGCTCGTGCCGCCGCGGCGACGGGCGTCGCCCTCCAGATCATCGACGATGATGGCCACCGCATCGCCACCCGGACACCGGGCAGCATCCGGGTACGTCACGTCCCGCTGGGCGCGCCGGAAGCCTGGGGCCACCCCGATCCACGCAACGCGCGGCATGTTCTCGACATGCTCGCCCTCGCGGCCGATGGCTGCGTCAGCGGCGAATTCGACGCCGTGGTGACCGGTCCGGTGCAGAAATCCAGCATCAACGAAGGCGGCGTGCCTTTCAGCGGCCACACCGAGTTCTTCGCCGAGCGTGCGGCTGCCGATGTGGTCATGATGCTTGCAAGCCCCGAGCTTCGCGTCACTCTGGCCACGACCCATCTCCCCCTCTCCGCCGTGCCTTCCGCTGTCACGCCCGAGCTCCTGGAGCGCACACTGCGCATCGTGGCGCGTTCGCTGCTCCGGGATTTCGGCATCGCCCGACCCCGCATCGCCGTGCTGGGCCTCAATCCGCACGCGGGCGAAGGCGGTCACATGGGGCGCGAGGAGCTGGACACGATCATTCCCCTGCTCGATCGCCTGCGCGACGAAGGCATGGAGCTCCTGGGCCCCCTGCCGGCCGATACCGCCTTCGTCCCAGCCATGCGTCACCGCTACGATGCCGTACTGGCGATGTATCACGATCAGGCATTGCCGGTACTCAAGAGCGAGGCGTTCGATCGCACGGTGAACGTCACGCTCGGCCTGCCCTACATCCGCACCTCGGTCGACCACGGCACCGCGCTGGATCTCGCCGGCACCGGCCACGCGGATCCCGCAAGCCTGTTCGCCGCGACCCGTCTCGCCATCGATCTCGCCCGCCACCGGGTCACACCATGAACGCACGCCCCAAAAAGAGCTTCGGACAGCACTTCCTGCACGACAAGCGCTACATCGACCGGATCGTCTCTTCCATCGCGCCGAAGGACGGTGACACCGTCGTCGAGATCGGCCCGGGCGAAGGTGCGATGACCTTGCCGCTGCTCGCCGTGGCCGGGCGAATGACGGCCATCGAGCTCGACACCGATCTCATTCCCGGCTTGCAGGCGCGGGCCGACGCCATCGGCGAACTGCGCATCGTGCATTCCGACGTGCTGAAGGTGGATTTCACCATGCTTGCCGCCGAACTGGGTGCCGGGCGACTGCGCATCGCCGGTAACCTGCCTTACTACATCTCCAGCCCGATCCTCTTTCATTGCGTCGAGCATGCGTCCGCGATCCAGGACATGCACTTCATGCTGCAGAAGGAAGTCGTCGACCGCATGGCGGCCGAGCCCGGCAGCAAGGTGTACGGGCGGCTCAGCGTCATGCTGCAGCTTGCCTGCAAGGTGACGCCGCTGTTCACGGTTCCACCGGGTGCGTTCCGCCCGCCACCGAAGGTCGATTCGGCCGTGGTCCGCCTCGTGCCGCTACCTCCCGAGCAGTTGCCCAAGGGCGATCCGGCCAGAATTCACGCCGTGGTGAAGGCGGCCTTCGCCATGCGCCGCAAGACGTTGTCGAACACGCTCAAGGGGCTGGTCGATGCGTCAACGATGCGTGAACTCGGGATCGACCCGCAGGCGCGCGCCGAGACGCTGGCACCCGGAGACTTCGTGAAGCTCGCAAACGCGGACTAACCGCGTTCAGGGCATACTTGCCCACCCCCTCCGCGTGCTCGACAATCCCTCCATGAACTCTAAACACCCCTACACGATCGACGTGGAGGTCGAAACCCGCTTCGTTCCCGACCAGTCGCAGCCGAAGGACAATCGCTACGTCTTCGCGTACACGATCACGCTCCGCAATGCGGGCGATTCCGGTGCGCAGTTGCTCACTCGTCACTGGGTGATCACCGATGCGAATGGCAAGGTCGAGGAAGTGCGCGGCGACGGCGTCGTCGGTGAGCAACCGTGGATGCGTCCGGGCGAGTCGTTCGAGTACACCTCGGGCGCCGTACTGGAGACATCGGTCGGCACGATGGAAGGCAGCTATCGCATGGTCGCGGATGACGGCACGCAATTCGATGCGCCTATCGCACCCTTCGTGCTTTCGATCCCGCGCACGCTCCACTAGGATCGAACCATGGAAAGCGTGCATGCCGGCAACGGCGCGATGGAGCGACTGGACTGATGGCCGTCTACGCGATCGGCGACGTCCAGGGTTGCTACCCCGAACTTCAGCGAATGCTGGAGAAGATCCGTTTCGACCCGTCGAACGACAAACTGTGGTTTTGTGGCGACCTCGTCAATCGCGGCGGTGAGTCGCTGGCCACGCTGCGACTGATTCACTCGCTGCGCGACAGCACCATCATCACGCTGGGCAACCACGACCTCTCGCTGCTGGCCATCGGCCAGCGACGCGAGGACGCGCAGCAACGGGTCAATCCCGAGTTGCGCGAGGTGCTCTTCGCCGAGGATGCGCCAGTGCTGCTCGAGTGGCTGCGCATGCAGAAGCTGCTGCACCACGACGAAACACTAGGCTGGACGATGATCCACGCCGGCATGGCGCCGATGTGGACGCTGCGACAGGCACAGCGCGCCGCGCTCGACGTCGAGCGCGAGCTGGGTGGTCCACGCCACCAGCGCCTGCTGAAAAACCTGTTCGGCAACCGCCCTCCGGGCTGGAACAACCGCCTGCAAGGTGTGGAACGGCACCGCGCCACGATCAATACGCTGACCCGCATGCGCTATTGCGATGTCAACGGACGCATCGACTTCGAGGGAAAGGGCACGCCGGGCACGCAGAAGCCGGGCATGTATCCGTGGTTCGAAGTACCGGGCATGCGTCGCCGCGAGACGAAGATCGTCTGCGGTCACTGGTCGGCTCTGGGTCGCTTCGCCGGTCTGGGCGTTTACGCCATCGATACCGGATGCGTCTGGGGCGGCCAGCTGACCGCGCTGCGGCTGGACACGGAAGAGCCGGAATACATCACGGTGAATGCCGAGCCGCACCGGCATAAGCCTAAGGGTGGCGGAGATTGAGCGGGTGCGGATTTAAGGTTTCGTAGGCTTTTCGCGCGCAGGGCGCGCTCCTACATTCTGCCCGACAAAAAACCCCGCCGATTGGCGGGGTTTTTCATGGGTCAGGTCAGCTGGCCGTGACAGTGCTTGTACTTCTTGCCCGAACCACAGGGGCAAGGATCGTTACGACCGACCTTCGGACCATCGTTGACGACGGACTGAACGACCGGCTCGGCGCCGACGTCGCTGCCGGCGGGAAGGCCCGCCGCCTGTGCATCGGCGTGCTGGTACTGCAGACGCTGGGCTTCAGCGGCACGCTGCTGCTCCGCTTCCATCGCCAGGACTTCGTCCTCGCTGCGGATGCGGATACGCGCAAGCATCTGCACCACTTCGCCCTTGATCCGGTCGAGCATCTCGGAGAACAGCTCGAACGACTCGCGCTTGAATTCCTGCTTCGGCTGCTTCTGCGCGTAACCACGCAGATAGATGCCCTGACGCAGGTAATCCATGCTGGCGAGATGTTCCTTCCAGGCGTTGTCCACGACCGAGAGCATCACGTGCTTCTCGAGCGAGCGCATGGTTTCGGCACCGATCTGCGCTTCCTTCTCGACGAACAGCGCATCGACCGCTTCACGCACATGGTCGAGGATGCCTTCAGCGTCGACTTCCTTCTGAGCTTCGACCCACTGCGGGAGGTCGAGCCGGAGGTTGAGTTCGCTGGCGAGCTCGCGATCCAGGCCGGCGAGGTCCCACTGGTCGTCGATGCTGTCGGCAGGCACGAACCGACGCACGAGCGCGACGACGACGTCCTGGCGGATGTCACCGATCATGTCGGAAATGTCGTCGATCTCGAGGAGCTCGTCACGCTGCGCGTAGATCACCTTGCGCTGGTCGTTGGCGACATCGTCGAAATCGAGGAGGTTCTTGCGGATATCGAAGTTGTGCTGCTCGACCTTGCGCTGGACCTTTTCGATCTGCCGCGTGATCAGACGGTCCTCGAGGGCCTCGTCTTCCTTCATGCCGAACATCTGCATCCAGCGACCGATACGCTCGCCGCCGAAGATGCGCATCAGGTTGTCCTGAAGCGACAGGTAGAAGCGCGAGGAACCGGGATCGCCCTGACGGCCCGAACGGCCGCGCAACTGGTTGTCGATACGACGCGACTCGTGACGCTCGGTGCCGATGATGTGCAGACCGCCCGAGGCGAGCACCTGCTCGTGGCGCTTCTTCCAGTCCGCCCGGACCTTCTGCTTCTCGACGTCGGACGCATCCTCCGGCAACGTGGCCAGCGCGGCCTCGAGGCTGCCACCGAGCACGATATCGGTACCGCGACCCGCCATGTTGGTGGCGATGGTGACCGAACCCGGCGCACCGGCCTGCGCGACGATGTGCGCTTCGCGCTCATGCTGCTTGGCGTTGAGGACCTCGTGCGGAATGCGCTCCTGCTTGAGCAGGCCCGAGACCAGCTCAGACACGTCGATGGACGCCGTGCCGACGAGGACGGGCTGACCGCGCTCGTGGCAGGCCTTGATGTCCGCGATGACCGCTTTGTACTTCGCATCCGGACCGAGGAACACGGAATCCGGATTGTCCACACGGACCATCGGCTTGTGCGTCGGAATCACGACGACTTCGAGGCCGTAGACGGTCTGGAATTCGTAGGCTTCCGTGTCCGCCGTACCGGTCATGCCGGCCAGCTTCTTGTACATGCGGAACAGGTTCTGGAACGTCACCGTCGCCAGCGTCTGGTTCTCGCGCTGAATGGGCACGCCTTCCTTCGCTTCGACCGCCTGGTGCAGGCCGTCGGACCAGCGACGACCCGCCAGCGTACGGCCGGTGAATTCGTCGACGATGATGACTTCGCCGTCGCGCACGATGTAATCGACGTCACGCTGGTAGATGCCGTTGGCACGCAGCGCGGCATTGAGGTGATGCACCACCGCCAGGTTCTTGGAGTCGTAGAGGCCACTGTCGGCCTCGATGACACCCGCCTCGCGCAACAGCTGCTCGGCGTGCTCCATGCCCTCTTCGGACATGTGCACCTGCTTCTGTTTTTCGTCGACCATGTAGTCGCCGGCACCGTCTTCTTTTTCCTGACGGTTGAGGCGCGGCACGATCTTGTTCACCGCGATATAGAGCTGCGGGGAGTCTTCCGCCGGGCCGGAGATGATCAGTGGGGTACGGGCTTCGTCGATCAGGATCGAGTCGACTTCGTCGACGATGGCGTAGTGCAGGCCGCGCTGGTTGCGCTGTTCCTTGCTGAGCGCCATGTTGTCGCGCAGGTAGTCGAAGCCGAATTCGTTGTTGGTGCCGTAGGTGATATCGGACTGATAGGCCGCACGCTTGTCTGCGTGGTCCATACCCGGATACACCACGCCGACCGAGAGGCCGAGGAAGTTGTAAAGCTTGCCCATCTGCGCCGAGTCACGACGCGCCAGGTAGTCGTTGACCGTGACGACATGGACGCCCTTACCCTCCAGGGCGTTCAGGTATACCGGCAGCGTACCGACGAGGGTCTTGCCCTCACCCGTGCGCATTTCGGCGATCCGGCCGGAATGCAGCACCATGCCGCCGATCATCTGGACATCGTAGTGGCGCATGCCGAGCACACGCCTGGCCGCCTCACGGGTGACCGCGAACGCCTCGGGCAACAGCTTGTCGAGGGTCTCGCCGGCAGCGATCCTGCCGCGGAACTCCTCGGTCTTCCCGCGCAGCTCATCGTCGGAAAGTTTTTCGAATTCGGGCTCCAGGGCGTTGATGCGCTTGACCGTCTTGGACAGGTCGCGCAGCACACGCTCGTTACGGCTGCCGAAAATACTCGTCAGGGCACGATTGAACATCGATCATCCGGATCTGAAACGAAAAAAGACTGCCGGACGGCGCAAAGCCGACCGGCACGAAGGGACGATCATACTACGCCCGCCCCCGGCTTTCCTCGGGGTGGCGGCGAGCCGTGCCGGATTCAAGGCTGTCAGCGGTGACTGCGGACGAAAGCCAGCGGATTCACGACCTTATCGTGGTACCAGACCTCGAAATGGACGTGGGATCCCGTCGAACGGCCCGTGGAGCCGGCCTTGGCGATCACATCGCCGACGCGGACCCGCTGTCCCGGCCTGGCGACCAGGGCGCTGTTATGCGCATAACGGGTCATGTACCCATTGCCATGGTCGATTTCGATGACGTCGCCATAGCCGCTCCGCTGACCCGCGAAGGTGACCATCCCCTCCGCGACCGCCGTCACGGGCGTACCCGTAGGGGTGGCGATATCGATCCCGGTATGCCGGGCGCTGTGACCACTGAACGGGTCCGGGCGGCCGCCAAAATACGACGAGATGTACCCGTTCACCGGCATACCCGTGGGCCGCAGGCTGGACTCGATACTGCGATCCATCAGCATGTCGCGCAGGGCTTCGAGCTGCGCCTGCTGGGTGTCGAACTGCCCGGAGAGCTGGTCGATGCTCTTGTTCAGGGACTCCGGCAAGGTGTAGGCATCCGGCTCAGCGCCAGTGGTCACTTCAGGACCGCCCTGGCCGGGCTCCTCGTCGAAATTGAATTCGCCATCGTCCAGTTTGCCGACCTGGGTCAGCCGCTCGCCCAAGGCGTTCAACCGGACCGATTGTGCCTGGAGCTGCCCAAGCTTGACGGCAAGTGCGTCGAGGTCCCGCTGGGCATCACGCTTGATCTGAGCGACCTGTGCGTTCTGGTCGCCCACCTCGCGCTGCAAGCCATGGATGTCGCCCATGGCGCGATCCCGAGGGCTGGCGACGGTAAGTGCGATGCCGGCGCCGACACCGGCGATGCCGACGATGCCCGCGAGCACCATCGCGGCCATTTTGCAGCGCAGGCGCCTGCAGGAGAGGTCGAGCGTTTTCGGCCCTTTCTGGCCGCGTGACACGAGTATGATCTGCATACGTTCCACATCGAATAGTTAAGCCGGTCCATGCCACCGCCGTCCAAACCGTCCCGTCATGCCACGCGCGGACTCAAGTCCATCGTGGAAGTGGGACCTGTCGTCTCGCTCGCCACCCGGGCGCGCGAACTCGACCAGCTGGACCGCCAGTTGCGCGCGACACTGCCTGCACCGATGCGTGACCAGATCCGTTTTGCGGACCTGCGCGATGGCCGGCTCGTCTTCCTTGCGCCCTCGTCAGCCTGGGCTTCGCGAGTGCGCCTGTACCAGACGCAGATCCTCGAAGCCGCCCGCGCCATCGGCGCAAAGGCCCACTCGGTTGCCGTGAAAGTGGCCCCGCTGCCGCCCGAGGAAGTCATCCCCGACCGGCATAAACCGCTTTCCACCGAAGCAGCCCGTCATCTACGGTCCGCCGCGGCATCACTCTCCGATCCCACGCTGCGGGATCTTTTTCTGTATCTGGCACTCCAGGCCGAAAACGAAGATTAATCCGTTACTTACGACCCGGGATGCGGGTCCGTAAGTACCACCGCATCCCGCGAGGTGGCGAACTTTATAGCACGCCTCTACCGGGCGAACACCTAAATTGCACATAAAGTTCACGGGGTGAGGTGACGGTCATGGGTGTTTTTGATGGTTTTGCTGCCTGGGGCCCAGGCTTTCGAGGGCTCGGCTTCGCCGTCGCGTTTGGCTTTGTCGCGGCGTGCGGTGAGGTCGGGAAGAGCCGGCGGGCGCCACCCTCGCGTCCACGCCTGCGGCGACCCCTCAGGGAGGGCCGCTACCGCGGCCGTATCTCAATGGCCTTCGGCCGGGTCGGGCTCCGACTGGGGGTTTTCGAGTCGGCTGTCCCTGCCTCCCCGAAAACGGCCGGTCATCCCTGACCGGCCCCGCTCTCGCGGCCTCTTCCAGTCGGAGCCCTCGCCTGCGGCTACCGGACGCGAGGGTGGCACCCGCCGGCTCTTTCGGACGGTGAGGCAGCGTGGGGTCGAGCGGCGGTGCGCTTCGTTGGTTGGGACCGCTCGCTTGCCTGGGGTGCATGGCCTCGTTCGCCTTAGTGAGGCTGAGGGTTCGCGAACACGGTTCGCTCCTACCGCACGGCGACCGCAATGGTGGGATACATGGCGGCCTGTAGGAGCGCGCCCTGCGCGCGAAAAGCCAACGAAGCGAAGAAGCCACACCCCGCTCGACCACCAACCCACCTCGGTACACCAAAGAGACGGCGGGGGTGACCCTCGAGGCCGGTAGCCGCAGGCGAGGGCTTCGACTGGACAAGGCCGCGCAGGCGGGGCCGGTCAGGGATGACCGGCCGTTTTCGGGGAGGCAGGGACAGCCGACTCGAAAACCCCCAGGCGAAGCCCGACCCGGCCGAAGGCCATTGAGATACGGCCGCGGTAGCGGCCCTTCCCTGAGGGGTCGCCGCAGGCGTGGCCTCGAGGGTCACACCCGCCGGCTCTCCAACGCGACGCCACACGCCGCGACAAGGCCAAACGCGATGGCGCAAGCCGAGCCCTCAAAGGCCAACCTCACCCACCCATAAAAAAAGCCGCGATCGCTCGCGGCTTCTCTCGTTTCGCTACGCCCCGGTGAGGCGTCGCCTTACACCGCCTGGGCGGGATGGGCGTAGGAGATCGGCGCCTTGGCCGGATCCTTGAAGCTGACTTCTTCCCACGCCGCGGCGTCGGCCATCAGACTGCGGAGAAGCTTGTTGTTGAGCTCGTGACCCGACTTGTGCGCGGAGTAAGCGCCGATCAGGCTGTGGCCCAGCATGTAGATGTCGCCGATGGCGTCGAGGATCTTGTGCTTGACGAACTCGTTGTCGTAACGGAGGCCGTCTTCGTTCAGCACACGGTAGTCGTCGAGTACGACGGCGTTGTCCATCGAGCCGCCGAGTGTGAGGTTGCGCTCGCGGAGCATTTCAATGTCACGCATGAAGCCGAACGTGCGGGCGCGGCTGACTTCCTTGACGAACGACGTCGTCGAGAAATCCATCTCGGCCTGCGAATTGCGCTTGTTGAACAGCGGGTGATCGAACTCGACGGAGAAGCCGACCTTGAAACCGTCGAACGGCTCCAGCCTGGCCCACTTGTCGCCGTCTTTCACGATCACCGGCTTCTTGATGCGGATGAAACGCTTGGCCGCGTCCTGCTCCTCGATGCCAGCGGACTGGATGAGGAAAACGAACGGACCCGCGCTGCCGTCCATGATCGGCACTTCCGGCGCCGAAAGGTCGACGTACGCGTTATCGATGCCGAGGCCGGCCATGGCCGAGAGCAGATGCTCCACCGTGGACACGCGGACGTCACCCTGGATCAGGGTCGTCGAGAGACGCGTATCACCGACATTCTCCGGGCGCGACTTGAGCTCGACCGGCGGATTGAGGTCGGTGCGGCGGAACACGATACCCGTGTTCGGCGCGGCCGGACGAAGCGTCATGTACACCTTGTCGCCGGTATGGAGGCCGACGCCGGTGGCGCGAATGATGTTCTTGAGCGTGCGCTGCTTGATCATGTTGGGTCGAACCTTGTTGGCAGCAGCCTAAAGTAGCGATCATGCTAACACAGTCTTAACCTCGGAAAAAACAAACCGGACGGTACAGTCCAGTGTTGCTTCACCGTTCCTTCAGCATCAGCTGCGATCCATTCTCATCTGGCCTGCGACTGAAACGTTCGTCCGTTCAATCACTTGCAAGTAACTGATATCACTTGCAGGTTTTCCTGAGGCTAAGCGGCGACGCTCCGCCACCCGGACGGGATGGCGGCGGAGCGTCGGGCGGTCCGACGTCGTGTCGGGCCGTCCTCACGTTTTCCTTAACGTGCCTGGATCTGCAAGTACCGCTCAGTCAGCCTGACGACGCAGGAACGCCGGGATATCGAGGTAATCGATCGCCGGCTCGGCGTTTTTCGAAGGTGCCGGTTCCGACCGGACCGACGGAACGGAGTCGGCCTGCGCGTAATCGACCACTTCGTTGCCGGTTCCCGTGCGCAGGACGACCGGGCGGGGACGCTGACGCATCTCCACCTGCTGCTGCACCGGCTGGCGAGCCGGCTGCTTGGACGAGGCCGCGGCACCGCCGCGGTTGAGGCCGGTGGCAACGACCGTCACGCGGACGTCGTCCTGCATTTCCGGGTCCAGCGAGGTGCCGATCACGACGGTCGCATCTTCCGAGGCGAAGTCGTGGATGACGCGGCCGATCTCGTCGAACTCGCGCATGGTCAGGTTGGGACCCGCCGTGACGTTGACCAGGATGCCGCAGGCGCCGGCCAGATTCACATCTTCCAGCAGCGGATTGTTGATCGCGGCTTCCGCGGCGGCCTGTGCGCGATCGTCGCCGCGGGCGGTGCCCGAGCCCATCATCGCCATACCCATTTCGCTCATGACGGTGCGGACGTCGGCAAAGTCGACGTTGATCAGGCCGGGGGCCGTGATCAGGTCGGCGATGCCCTGGACCGCGCCCTGCAGCACGTCGTTGGCCGCCTTGAACGCGTTGAGGAGCGTGACCTCACGACCGAGCACCGAGAGAAGCTTCTCGTTGGGAACGGTGATCAGCGAGTCGACATGCTGCGACAGGTCTTCAATACCCTTCAGGGCGACCTGCATGCGGCGACGGCCCTCGAACGGGAACGGCTTGGTCACGACCGCGACGGTCAGGATGCCCTTCTCTTTCGCCAGCTGCGCCACGACCGGAGCCGCACCCGTACCGGTACCACCGCCCATGCCGGCGGTGATGAAGACCATGTCCGCGCCTTCGAGCATTTCCTCGATGCGCTCGCGGTCTTCCAGCGCGGCCTGGCGGCCGACTTCCGGGTTGGCGCCGGCGCCGAGACCCTTGGTGACATTGCCACCCAGCTGAAGATGCGTGCGCGAGGCGCAGCTCTTCATCGCCTGGGCGTCGGTATTGGCGACGACGAACTCGACGCCTTCGATATTGGAATTGACCATGTGCGCCACGGCGTTGCCGCCGCCGCCACCCACGCCAATGACCTTGATGACCGCATTCGGTGCCAGCTTTTCGATGAGTTCAAACATTTCCCGTCCTCCGCAGAACTTTTAGTTTTTTTGGTTTATGTCCCTTGTCCGACTCCTGTCGGCCATGGGTTGCGGGCCATCCCTTGTGCCCCGGCGCCCCCCTTCCATCGGGCACCGACAATCCGGTGACTACTGCTTAGAAATTCTTGGTGAACCAGCTACGGAACTTCTCAACCATGCTGCCGACATTGCCGGCGGCGGAACTCGTGTGGCGCGCGCCGCCGGTCGACCGCGAGCCGTGCAGAAGCAGGCCCACGCCGGTCGAATGCAACTCGCTGGAGACGACATCGCCCAGGCCCGACACGTGCTGGGGCACGCCGATACGGACCATCTTGTGGAAGATTTCCTCCGCCAGTTCGAGCGCGCCTTCCATACGCGAGGCGCCTCCGGTCAGTACGATGCCGGCGGCGACGAGGCTCTCGTAACCCGAGCGACGCAGTTCGTCCTGCACCATCTCGAAGATTTCCTCGTAGCGGGCCTGCACCGACTGCGCGAGCGCCTGACGCGCGAGACGACGCGGCGGACGATCGCCCACGCTCGGCACCTGGATCGTTTCTTCCGCATGGGCAAGCTGGGCGAGCGCACACGCGTATTTGATTTTGATCTCTTCCGCGTGAGCGGTCGGTGTGTGCACGCCATACGCGATGTCGTTCGTCACCTGATCGCCACCGACGGGCAGCGACTTGGTGTAGCGAATCGCGCCCTGCGTATAGATGGCGATATCCGTCGTACCGGCACCGATATCGACGAGGCACACGCCGAGCTCGAGCTCATCTTCGGTCAACACCGCCTTCGCGCTGGCGACAGCGGCGGGCACGAGCTCGTCGACCGACAGACCGCAGCGCTGAATGCACTTGGAGATGTTCTGCACCGCGCTCGCCGCGCCCGTGACCAGATGCACGCTGGCCTCCAGACGCACGCCGCTCATGCCGACCGGATGACGGATACCGTCCTGACCGTCGATACGGTATTCCTGCGACTCCTTGTAGAGCACCTTGCGATCGGCCGGGATCGCCACGGCGCTGGCCGCTTCGAGTACCTGCTCCAGATCGGCCGACATCACCTCGCGGTCGCGGATGGCCGCGGTGCCGTGCGAGTTACGCGTTTCCAGATGGCTGCCGGAGATCGAGGCGTACACCGAACGGATATCGCAGCCGGCCATCAGCTCGGCCTCTTCGACCGCGCGCTGGATCGAGTGGACCGTCGATTCGATGTCGACCACCGAGCCACGCTTCATGCCGCGCGAGACGTGCGTGCCGATACCGATGATTTCGATGGCTTCACCCGGCTCGTATTCGCCGACGATGGCGACGACCTTCGACGTTCCGATGTCGAGGCCGACGACGAGCTGTTTGTCGTTCTTGTTTCTCATGATCCTGCTCAGCTTCCGACCTTGGGTGTGGCCGTGGTTTCCGGTTGCGGCCACCGGATGGCGAATCCGTTGGTGTAACGAAGGTCGGCGTAGGCGAAACCGCTGTGCCGACCGGCGACGAGTTGTGGGTAGACATCGAGGAAGCGGGCCAGACGGCGATCGGCCTGCTCGCGATCGCCGATGACGATTTCGGCGCCGCTCTCGGTCGTGACGCTCCAGCTGCCGCGCTCGCTGAGGCTGACGCCGACGATCGACAGGCCTGTCCTGCCCTCGAACGATTTCTGTGCCTGTGCGTAGAAGCTCACCACCTCGGCCAGACGCGAGTCCGGCCCACGCAGCCGCGGCAGGTCGCCCATCTGGTCGGCGCCCGGCGCGTCGAAGACGAGCCCCTGGCGGCTGATCAGACGGTCCTCGTTCCAGCGCGCGAACGGCTGGCGCTCGTAGATGCGTACCAAAAGCGTGTCGGGCCAGCGCTTGCGCACTTCCACCGACTCGACCCACGGCAGCGCACCGATCGAATGACGCACGGTTTCCAGATCCGTCGCGAAGAAGCCCTTGCCGAGGCTCGGCAGCACGGCGCTGCGGATCTGTTCGGCGCTGACGTGCGCGAACTCCGCTTCGACCTTGAGCTGCGTCACCGGCCAGCGGCCGACGGCGAACCAGCCCTGCATCACGCCGACCACGGGCAACACCACCAGTGTGATGGCGATTCCCCAGGCGACCAGACGCGTGGCGGCGGAACCCTTCATGCGCGGGCGGCCTCCCGTTCCATCGAGGTTTCCAGCACGCGCCAGCACAGACCCGCATAGTCGAGGCCCGCGACGGCGGCAGCCTTGGGGACCAGCGAATGCGAGGTCATGCCGGGCGCCGTATTCACTTCGAGCAGCCAGTTCTTGCCATGGCGATCGCGCATGACGTCGACGCGGCCCCAGCCGAAGCAGTCGACCGCGTCGAAGGCCTGCAGCGCGAGCGCGCGCATGGCTTCCTCGGCTTCGCCCGACAGGCCAGGCACGATGTACTGGGTGTCTTCCGCCACGTACTTGGCGTTGTAATCGTAGTAATCGCCCTTGGGCACGATCTTGATGGTGGGCAGCACTTCGCGACCCAGGATGCCGACGGTGTATTCGCCGCCCTCGCTCGCATCGCCCTCGATCAGGGTTTCCATCAGCATGTCGCCGGGATAGCGGCGCGCCAGTTCGACGGCGGCATCGAGACCGGCTTCATCGAACACACGCGTCACGCCGACGCTGGAACCTTCCCATGCCGGCTTCACGATCAGCGGAAAGCCGACGTCACGGGCGGCGGCGTGTACGTCCGCACCGCGCGGCAGCGCCTTGAACTTCGGGGTCGGCAGGCCGAGTGCGATCCACACCTGCTTGGCGCGGACCTTGTCCAGCGACAGCGCCGAACCGAGCACGCCGGAGCCGGTATACGGCACGCCGAGCGACTGCAACGCGCCCTGCAACTCGCCGTTCTCACCACCCGCGCCGTGCAGGATGTTGAACACGCGTGCGAAGTGACCCGCGCGCACCGCGTCGAGCAAGGCCGGGATACCGTCGATCGGATGCGCGTCGACGCCCAGCGAACGCAGCGCTTCGAGCACGCCGCGACCGGAGTCGAGCGACACCTCGCGCTCGGCGGAGTTACCACCCAGCACGACGGCCACGCGGCCGAAATCGGCGGCGTCGGTGACGATGCGGGGGAAACGGGTCGTGCTCATCACTTGCTTGTCCTCAGGTTGCCGGCGCTGGCCAGCTCGATGGCCGCCGCGCCGATATCGCCGGCGCCCAGCAGCATGATCAGGTCGCCGTCGCGCGCCAGCGCGGACAGCGTGGCGCGAAGGTCGCGCGGATGGTCGACGAGCACCGGGTCGGTCTTGCCACGGGCACGGATAGCGCGCGCGAGGGCCTTGCCATCGGCGCCCGCGATCGGCGATTCGCCTGCGGGATACACCTCGGTCAGCACCAGCACATCGACCTCGGCCAGAACCTTGGCGAAGTCGTCGAGCAGGTCGCGCGTACGGCTGTAGCGGTGCGGCTGGAAGGCCACGACCAGACGGCGGTCCGACCAGCCGCCGCGCGCCGCGGCGAAGACGGCGGCCAGTTCGCGCGGGTGATGACCGTAGTCGTCGACGAGCAGCGCGCTGCCGCTGTCGAGCGCGATCTCACCGCGACGATGAAAACGACGACCCACGCCTTCGAAACGTGCCAGCGCACGCGCGATGGCCTCCGCTTCGACGCCCAGCTGCCAGCCCACGGCCGCCGCGGCGAGCGCGTTCTGCACGTTGTGCCGGCCTGGCAGATTCAGCGTCACCGGCAGCGCGTCGACCCTGCCCGGCAGATGCAGGTCGAAATGCATTTCGAAGCCGAGCTGGCGCACGTTGGTGGCCGTCACGTCCGCGGCGGCGTTGTCGATACCGTAAGTGAGCAGGCGGCGCGAGGTGTCTTCCGCGAGCTTCGCCGTCTCTTCGTCGTCGATGCAGAGCACCGCCATGCCGTAGAACGGCAGCCGATGCAGGAAGTCGCTGAAGGCCTTCTTCACCAGCGCGAAGTCGCCCTGGTAGTTCTCGAGGTGATCGGCGTCGATATTGGTGACGACGGCGATGACCGGCGACAGCATCAGGAAGGAACCGTCCGACTCGTCGGCCTCGGCGACCAGGTACTGGCCCGTGCCCAGACGGGCATTCGCACCGGCGGCGTTGAGCTGGCCGCCGATCACGAAGGTCGGGTCGTAGTCGGCTTCCGCCAGCACGCTCGCGACGAGGCTGGTGGTGGTCGTCTTACCGTGCGTTCCCGCGATCGCGATGCCGCGACGGAAACGCATCAGCTCGCCGAGCATCTCGGCACGCGGCACCACGGGAATGCGTGCGGCACGTGCGGCGACCAGCTCGGGATTGTCCTGACGGATCGCGCTGGACGTGACGATCACGTCCGCGCCGTCGATGTTCGACGCCTCGTGACCGACGTGCACCTCGACGCCGAGCTTGGCCAGACGCTCCGTGGTCGTCGAATGCGCGCGGTCGGAGCCGGACACGCTGTAGCCGAGGTTGGCCAGTACTTCGGCGATACCGCTCATGCCGACGCCGCCCACGCCGATGAAGTGGACACGGCGGAACGAGGTCATGAAATCGTCGTGGGCGCGCAAACGACCGGGCGTCATGCGGAAACCTCCATGCAATGACGGGCAATCGTGGATGCGGCGTCGGGCTTGGCCAGCGTACGGGACGCATTGGCCGCGGAAAGGATCTGCTGGCGGTCCAGCAGCATGTCGTAGAGCAGACGGGCCAGCGCTTCGGGAGAGCCGGCCTGGTTCAGCGCCTTGTCGGCGATGACGTGAGCGCCACCGGCGTCGACCATCGCGCGCGCGTTCACCGTCTGGTGGTCGTCCACCGCATGCGGGAACGGCACGAGCAGCGCTTCGAGGCCCGCGGCGCAGAGTTCGGCCACGGTCAGCGCGCCGGCGCGGCACACCACCACGTCCGCCCACTCGTACGCACCGGCCATGTCTTCGATAAAGGGGACGACGTTGGCCGCGACGCCGGCGTCGACATAGGCCGTGCGCGCTTCGTCGAGGCCGCGCTCGCCGGTCTGGTGGACGACTTCAGGCTCGCAGGCCGACAGATGCGCGTCAGCACGCATGAACGCCAGCGCCTTCGGCACGGCCAGATTCAGGGTGCGCGCACCAAGACTGCCGCCGAGAACGAGCAGGCGGGGGCGACCGGCACGACCGTCCATGCGCTGCGCCGGCGGCGGCAGCGCGGCGATGCGCGCACGTACCGGATTGCCGACCCACTCGCCGTTCGGCAGCACGTTGGGAAAGCCGGTGAGCACCTTTTTCGCGAAGCCGGCGAGCTTGCGGTTGGTGAAGCCGGCTACCGCGTTCTGTTCGTGCACGACCAGCGGAATGCCCGCGATACGCGCCGCCACGCCGGCGGGGCCCGCCACGTAGCCACCCATCGAAAGCACACAGGCCGGACGCAGGCGGCGCAGCAGCCTGAGCGAAGCGAGCAGCGCACGCGCCAGCATCACCGGCGCCATCACGCGCGTCTTCATGCCTTTGCCGCGCAGGCCACCGACGGCCACCGTGTGCAGGTCGAGGCCATGCGCGGGCACCACGCGGGTCTCCATGCCGCCTTCGGCACCGAGCCACGCGACGGGGACGCCGCGCGAGCGCAGTTCGTCGGCCACGGCAAGGCCGGGGAAGATGTGGCCGCCGGTACCGCCGGCCATGATCAGCACGGGGCGGCTCATGCGGCACCGCCATAGGCCGCCGAATCCGGCACGGCATTGGCCGGCAGGCGCACGGCGGTCTGCCGCGCGTCTTCGGCGCGGTTGATTTCGAACGTGGCGCGCAGCAGCACACCGACCATCGCGCAGGTCATCAGCACGGACGAGCCGCCCGAGCTGATCAGCGGCAGGGTCAGGCCCTTGGTCGGCAGCACGCCGAGATTCACGCCGATGGAGACCATCGCCTGGAAGCCGAGCATCAGCGAGATGCCGTAGGCGACGTAACCGGAGAAGCGCTGACCGAGCTCGACGCCCTTCAGTCCCATGTAGAGACCCCGGCCGACCAGCACGATGTAAAGGAAGATGACCGTGACGATGCCCGCCAGGCCGAGCTCCTCGGCGAGCACGGCAAGGATGAAGTCCGTATGCGCCTCGGGCAGGTAGAACAGTTTCTGCACGCTGGAACCCAGACCCACACCCGTCCACTCACCGCGCCCCACGGCGATCAGCGCCTGGGTCAGCTGGAAGCCGTCGTTGAACGGATCCTTCCACGGATCGAGGAACGAGGTGAGGCGCTTGATGCGGTAATCCTCGGCGGTCGCCGCATAAATCAGGGCGGGAACCAGGGGCGTCGCCAGCACGAGAAGGTTGCGCATGCGCGCACCCGCCAGCCAGACCATGCCGACCGTGGTCGCGACCACCAGCGCCGCCGAACCGAAGTCGGGCTGTGCCAGCAGCAACAGCACGATGAGACCGGCCACGGCCACCGGCTTGACCACGCCGAACAGGTCGTACTCCACGCCTTCGCGGTGACGGACCAGGTAGCTCGACAAATAGCCGACGAGGATCAGCTTCACCGCCTCGACCGGCTGGAAGCTGGTGACCAGCAGGTTGACCCAGCGACGTGCGCCGTTGATGCGCATGCCGAATACCGGCAGGAACACCATCAGCAGCATGATGATGCCGACCAGCAGCAGCAGGAAGCTGTGCTTCTCCAGCGTCTTCAGTTCCGTACGCATCGCGGCGCCGGCCAGGCAGCCACCGAGCACGAGAAACACGAGATGGCGCTTGAGGTAGTAGAAGGCGCCCTGGTGCGAGCCGTCGGCCACGGCGATCGAACTGGACGTGACCATGATCACGCCCAGCGTCGCGAGCGCGAGCGCCGCCAGGAGCAACGGGAGATCGAAGCTCCCGCGGGGACCCTGGCGGCGTTTGGCCTGCTTGTTTCCGAAGCCGAACATGATGGCTTAGCGCACCTTCAACGTAGCGAGACCGATGAGCACCAGCACGACGCTGATGATCCAGAAACGGACGATGACCCGCGGCTCGGGCCAGCCCTTCAGTTCAAAATGGTGATGGATGGGCGCCATGCGGAAGATGCGTTTGCCGCGCAGCTTGAAGCTGCCCACCTGCAACATCACCGAGGCGGTCTCCATCACGAAGACGCCGCCCATCACCAGCAACACGATTTCCTGACGGACGATCAGCGCGACGCAACCGAGGGCGGCACCGATGGCCAGCGCGCCCACGTCGCCCATGAAGACCTGGGCCGGGTAGGTGTTGAACCAGAGGAAGCCGAGCCCCGCGCCCGCCAGCGCGCTGCAGAAGACCGCAAGCTCGCCGGCGCCCGGAATCGCCGGGATGCCGAGGTATTCGGAGAACAGCTTGTTACCGGCAAGGTAGGCAAAGATGCCCAGCGCGCCGGAGACCAGGACGCTCGGCATGATCGCCAGGCCGTCCAGACCGTCGGTGAGGTTCACCGCGTTGGAGAAGCCGACGATGATGAAGTAGCCGACCACCACGAAGAAAATGCCGAGCGGGATCGCCACCTGTTTGAACAGCGGCACGTAGAGCGCGATCTCCGCGGGCAGCTGGTGCGTGCGGTAAAGGAACACGGCGGCGCCGAGACCGAACACCGACTGCCAGAAATACTTCCAGCGGCTGGCGAGGCCACGGCTGTCCTTCAGGACCAGCTTGCGGTAGTCGTCGTAGAACCCGATGACGCCGAACAGGACCATCACCGCCAGCACGACCCATACGTAGCGGTTGGACAGATCCGCCCAAAGCACCGTGGCGATCCCCACGGCGAACAGGATCAGCAGACCGCCCATCGTCGGCGTACCGGCCTTCGCAAGATGCGTCTGCGGGCCGTCGCTGCGCACCACCTGCCCCGCCTTCAGCGCGGCAAGCTTGCGGATCAGCAACGGGCCGAGCAGCAGCGACACGGCCAGCGCGGTGAGCGCCGCCATGATCGCGCGGAACGTGATGTACTGGAAAAGATGCACGGAAGCGAAGTGCCGAGCCATCCATTCCGCCAGTTCAAGCAGCATCGGAGGCTCCTTCAGCGTATTTCTTCAAAGCCGCCACGACCCGGTCCATGCCGGAGGAACGTGACCCCTTCACGAGGCACGTGACGCCCTCATGGATTTGCGTGCAGGCTGCCTCGATAAGCGCTTCCTGCGTGGCGAAATGTTGTGCACCCGGACCGAACGCCTCGACCGCGGCGGCACTTTTCGGCCCCGTGGCCAGCAGCCGCTCGATACCGCGGCGGTGGGCGAGCTCGCCGATACCGGCATGCAGCTTCATGGCCTCGGGTCCGAGTTCGGCCATATCGCCCAGCACCAGCCAGCGCTCGCCCAGGGCGAGTGCCAGCGTGTCGATCGCCGCGGCGGCCGAGCCCGGATTCGCGTTGTAGCTGTCGTCGATCAGTGTCCAGCCACCCGGCATCGGTTCCAGGTTCAGACGGCCGGCGACAGGCGGCACCTGCTCCAGACCTTCGACGATCTTTTCGACGGGAACGTTGAGCGCCGTCGCGATCGCGGCGGCGGCCAGCGCGTTGGCCACGTTGTGACGGCCCGGCAACGGCAGGTGCACGTCGCCGTCGCCATGCGGCGTGGACAGGACGAAATGAGTGCCGTCAATGCGCTCTTCGACGATGTCGGCACCGATGTCCGCACGATGGTCGAGCGCGTAGCGCAGCACGCTGCGGCTGCCGGCCAGGTTCGTGAAGAAGCCGGCGAAGCGCTCGTCATCCGCGTTGATGATGGCGACGCCATCGGCCGGAAGCGACCGGTACAGCGCGCCCTTGGTTTCGGCGACGCCTTCGATCGTGCCCATGCGCTCAAGATGCGCGGGCGCGATGGAATTCACGAGACCGATATCGGGCCGTGCGATGGCAGCGAGGTAATCGATGTCGCCCGGCTTGCCCGCACCCATCTCGAGCACGGCGTACTCAGTGTCTTCCGGCATCGCCAGCAGCGTGAGCGGCATGCCGATCTCGTTATTGAAGTTACCGGCATTGACGTGGGTACGACCGTGACGCGACAGGATGGACGCGGTCAGCGTCTTCACCGTCGTCTTGCCATTGGACCCGGTGATACCGACGACACGCACATTGCCGCGTGCGCGAGCGGCGCTAGCGAGGTCGCCGAGGGCGGCCTGCGTATCGTCGACGATGACCTGCGGAATCGGCGCGTCGACCGGACGCGTCACCAGCGCGGCGACCGCACCTTTCGCCGCGGCCGCAGCGACGAAATCATGCGCATCGACGCGCTCGCCCGGCAGCGCCACGAACAGGTCGCCGGCCTTGAGGGTGCGCGTATCGATGGAAAAACCCGTCACCTCGACATCGGCGCCATGCAGGCGGCCGCGGGTCCAGAGGGCGACGGCGGACAGGCGCATCATGCGCGGGCTCCTTTCTTGCCGGAATCCATCGCCTCGCGGGCGACGGCGAGATCGTCGAACGGGCGTTTGCCGTCCGGACCTTCCTGATAGGTTTCGTGACCCTTGCCGGCGATCAGCACGACGTCGTCGGCCTTCGCGTCGGCGAGCGCCAGCGCGATAGCCTGCGCGCGGTCGCGCTCGACCATCACGGTCTCGGGGTGAATGAGGCCGGCGACGATCTGCGCGACGATGACGTCGCCGTCCTCGCTGCGGGGATTGTCGTCGGTCACGATGACCACGTCGGCCAGACGCTCGGCGATACCGGCCATGATCGGGCGCTTGCCCTGATCGCGGTCGCCACCGGCGCCGAAGACGCAGATCAGCTTGCCCTTGGTATGCGAGCGCAGCGCCAGCAACGCCTGCTTCAGCGCATCCGGCGTGTGCGAGTAGTCGACCACCACCAGCGGCTTGCGGCCGTCGCCACCGAGGCGGCTCATGCGGCCGTTGACCGGTTGCAGGGATTCCAGTGCGGCGTGGATGCGCTCGAACGGTTCGCCCAGCGCGCCCAGCACCGCCGCGACGGCGAGCAGGTTGGCCACATTGAAGCGGCCCAGCAGCGCGCTGCGCACGGTACGCATGCCCCACGGCGTATTGAGGTTGAACGACAGTCCCCGGGCCGAGGTCACCACGATATCCGCGCGGACTTCGGCGTCTTTCGGGGTGCTGTCGGTCGCCATCGAGGTGCGCAGCTTCGTCACGGACTCGGGCAGGCCCTTCGCCAGCCTCGCGCCGAACGGGTCGTCCACGTTGATCACCGCGGCGCCAAGACCGTCGAAGGCGAACAGACGGGCTTTCGCCGCGCCGTACGCTTCCATCGTGCCGTGGTAATCGAGGTGATCGCGGGTGAGATTGGTGAACACGGCGATGTCGAACGCAATGGCGTTGACCCGGCCCTGTTCCAGGGCGTGCGAGGAGACTTCCATCGCCACGTGCGTCGCGCCGGCGTCACGGAATTCGCCCAGCAGCGCCTGCATGCTGATGGCATCGGGCGTGGTGCGTTCGCCTTCCGCGATCGCACCGTGCAAGCCCGCGCCGAGGGTGCCGACGGTCGCGGCCTTACGGCCGAGGAACGTCAGCGCCTGAGCGATCAGCTGCACGGTCGAGGTCTTGCCGTTGGTGCCGGTCACACCGATGACCTCGAGCGCGGCGGATGCATCGCCGTGAAAACGCGCGGCGATCGGACCGGCCTTGTCGCGTAGCTTGTCGACCGCGACCACCGGTATGCCTGCGTCGACCGTGTCGAACGGCGTTTCAGCCAGAATCACGACGGCGCCCTGCTCGACGGCCTTTGCGGCGAAGTCGATGCCGTGACCCTTCGTGCCACGCAGCGCGACGAAGGCCTGACCTTCGACGATCTCGCGCGAGTCGAGTGAAAGGCCGGAAACGACGATTTCGCCGGCACCGGAGGCGTCGGCGAAACCGTCGAGCAGTTCGGCGAGGGTCAGGGTCACGGGACCACCTCTTCCGCCGCGCTGTCGTCCGCTTGCGGCGGTGGCGCGTTGGCCGTGCCGATCAGGCCACCCTGGCTCGGGCCGCCGACATACCAGCGACCGACGTTGTCGGGCGGAATGTCGAGCAGGCGCACCGCGCCTTCCATCACCTGAGCGAAGGCGGGGCCGGCGACGGAGCCACCGTAGTAATGACCACCCTGCGGATCGTTGATGACCACGACGGTGACCAGGCGGGGGTTACTCGCCGGAATCATGCCGACGAAGAGCGAGATGTAGTTCTTGGCGAAGTAGCCGCCGACGGAGAACTTGTGCGAGGTACCGGTCTTGCCGGCGACACTGTAATTGGCGACCGAGGCGAAGCCGTAGCCCGTACCGCCCGGCTGCAGCACCGTCTCGAGCATGCGGACGAGTTCGTGGGCGATGTCCGGGGTGATCACCTGGTTCGGCGGATTGTCCGCCCCCTTGATGAAGCTCGGCGCGCGAAGCGCACCGCCGTTGGCGATAGCCGCATAGCCGGTGGCCAGCTGCAGCGGCGTCACGCTGAGGTTGTAGCCATAGGCCATGCGCGACTTTTCGATCGGCTTCCACGTGCGGCTAACCGGCAGATAGCCCGCGGCTTCGCCCGGGAACCCGCTACCGGTGCTGTTGCCGATACCGAACGATTTCCACATCGAATAGAGGAAGTCGGTATCGAGCGTCATCGCGATCTTCGCGGCACCGACGTTCGACGACTTGGTGATCACACCGGTCGGGGTCAGCGTGCCCCAGTTATGGGTATCGCGTACCGGGTGGCCGCCCATCATCCAGGTGCCCGGCGAGGTCTCGATCAGCGGCGAGGTCGGCGTGTACTTGCCACTGGTCAGCGCCGCGGCCATGGTGAACGCCTTCATGGTCGAGCCCGGCTCGACCACGTCGGTGACGGCGCGGTTGCGGCGATCGTTGGGCGTGCTGCCGCGCACGGCGTTCGGGTTGAACGACGGCAGGTTGGCCATGCCGAGCACTTCGCCGGTGTGGACATCCATCACGACGATCGAGCCCGAGTCGGCCTTGTTCTTTTCCAGAGCGTCTTTCAGCGCGCTATAGGCGAGGTACTGAATGCGGCGATCGATCGACAGCGTGATGTCGCGACCCGGCTGCGGCTCGCGCACCAGCTCGACGTCTTCCACTACGTGGCCCATGCGGTCGCGGATCACGCGCTTGGCGCCCGGTTTGCCGGACAGCCATTCATCGAACGCCAGCTCGAGACCTTCCTGGCCGTGGTCGTCGATGTTGGTGAAGCCGAGGATGTGGCTGTTGACCGCACCCGACGGGTAATAGCGACGGTACTCGCGCTGCGACGAGATACCCGGGATCTTCAGATCGACGATCGCCTGCGCGTCTTCCGGACGCAGCTGACGCGCGATGTACATGAATTCCTTGTCCGCACGCTGCTCGATCTTCTGCTTCAGGTCATCGGCGTCGACGTGCAGGGCCTTGGCCAGTTCAGGGATGCGGTCGGCGTTCTCGAGCACCTCGGGCGGGTTGGCCCAGATCGAGGCGACCGGGGTCGACACGGCCAGCGGCTCTCCGTTCCGATCGAAAATCGTGCCGCGGGACACGGCGATGGGCATTTCCCGCAGGAAGCGCGCGTCACCCTGGTCCTGATAGAACTGCTTGCGCACCACCTGCAGGTCGAACGCGCGCACGACCAGACCCGACGCGGCGACACAGAGCAGCGCCACGACGACGGTCATGCGCTTGCGCGGGCTCGGGCCCTGACCGCGACGGCGGCTGGGCACGACGGGCTTGCCGTAGCGCGCCTTCATCGGCGCACCAGCTGGATGTCCTGCGGCTTCGGCGTGAACATGCCGAGCTTGCCGCGGGCGTCCGCATCGATGCGGCTGGGTTCGGCGTAGGTGGCCTGCTCGAGTTCGAGCCGACCGTATTCCACGCCAAGGTCATCCTTCTGGGTCTGCAGACGGGACAGTTCGACGAAGAGCACGCGGCTCTCGTGGCGCGTCCACACCACCCCGATCGCGCTGGCGATGACCGCTAGCAGCAGGATCGAGAGGCAGATCGCGCCGAAGACCTTCATGCGAGCTTCTCCGCGACGCGCAGCACGGCGGAGCGCGAACGCGGGTTCGCGGCGACCTCGGCGTCGGACGGAAAAATCGCCTTGCCCACCGGCTTGAGGCGGGCCAGCTTCGCTGCCGCGGGCGGTCCGCGACGACTGCCCTGCACGCGACCTTCGTGGGCACGAATGAACTGCTTCACCGTGCGATCTTCCAGCGAATGGAAGCTGATCACGGCGAGGCGGCCGCCCACGTTGAGCAGGTCGAGCGCGGCGTCCAGGCCACGCTCGACGGATTCGAGTTCCGCGTTCACGCGGATGCGCAGCGCCTGAAACGTGCGCGTGGCGGGGTTCTTGCCTGGCTCGCGGCGACCGACGCAACCGGCGACGAGGTCGGCCAGCTCCGCGGTGCGGGTGATCGGCGCGGTCACGCGGCGCTCGACGATGGTCCTGGCGATGCGGCGGCTGAAGCGCTCTTCGCCGAAGCGCCAGAGCACGTCGGCGATCTCGGCTTCGTCGGCGTCGGCCAGGAACTCGGCGGCACTGATACCGCGCGTGGTGTCCATGCGCATGTCGAGCGGCGCGTCGGCCATGAAACTGAAGCCGCGGCTGCGATCGTCCAGCTGCGGCGAGGACACGCCGAGATCGAGCAGGATACCGTCGAGGCCGCCTTCGAGCGCGGGCCACTCACCCATCGTGGCGAAGTTGTCGTGGCGCAGGGTGACACGCGGGTCGGTGGCGAGACCGGCTTCGGCGACGGCGATGGCCGAGGGATCGCGATCCATGAGGAACAGGCGGCCTTCATCCGAGAGACGGGCAAGGATCGCCGAGGCATGACCCCCACGACCGAACGTCCCATCCAGATAGCGCCCGTTCTCGCGCAAGGCGAGGCCCTCCACCGCTTCGTCGAGCATCACCGGGATGTGTACATCGACCCCCGCCATCGCCACATCCCGCTCCCGTTTCACCAGCACCTCGAATTAGTTCGTCGTCACAACTGCAGTTCCGCCATGTCGTCGCTGATGTCGTCCTCGCCGATGGTCTGGCGGATCTTCGCGAGGTGGGCCTGTTCGCTCCAAAGCTCGAACTTGTTGCCCATTCCCAGCAGGATGGCTTTTTTCTCCAGTCCGGCCGCCGCGCGTTGGCTCGATGGAAGGAGGATGCGGGCCGCTCCGTCGGGCTCGACGATGGCCGCGGCACCCACCAGTTTCATCTGCAATGCGCGATGGACGGCCTTGACGCTGGGGAGCGCATTGACCTGGTCGCGCACCTTCTCCCACTCCGCGTACGGAAAGATCCAGAGGCAACCGGTATCGAAAGGGTTGTAAGCGATCACCAGACGGTTCGCGCAGGCGTCGGCCACCAGATCCCGATACGAGGTCGGGATCGTCAGACGACCCTTGTCGTCAATCGTGATGGCTGTCTCACCTTGGAACATTGTCTGCAGTCCGCCCCACCGAATCCCACGATTTCACACTGGGTCCCACGATAGTCTCGGGCCCTGAGACTGTCAAGGAAATTTTTCTTGTGAATCAAGGAGAAAGCTCACGTTCATCACCAATTCCAGCCGTTTCTGAGGAAGGGGCGGGAGGTGGTTGAATCGTTGAGGTTTTTTGCGAATGAGTCCGGGATTTCAGACGTCTGCGAAATGTGAAATCGGAGGTGGGGCTGAACTCACGTTCACCGAACTCGCCGTCGACGTCCGTGACGAGGTCGCAAAGACAGGTGGGAGCGACATTCGTCGCTCCCACACCGCTCAAGAAGAGAAGGAGTCGGCCTGTAAGCCGGGTTCTGTGCGTCTTGCGACGTGACAGTCATTCTTCTCGGCCTGGCGTCACCGCCAGGCTCCAGCAACCTACCCGGGGACGACGCGGGCAACGTCATAGTCCCCTTATTTGGTCTTGCTCCGGGTGGGGTTTACCGTGCCATGCGACGTTGTCCCCGCACGCGGTGCGCTCTTACCGCACCCTTTCACCCTTACCTGATCCCCTTGCGGGGCCATCGGCGGTCTGCTCTCTGTTGCACTGGCCGTCAGCTCACGCTGCCCAGGGGTTACCTGGCACCCTGCCCTATGGAGCCCGGACTTTCCTCGATACGCCCGAAGGCGCGACGCGACTGTCCGGCCGACTCCACTTCCGATTATAGCCGGAACGGGACGGTTACAATGTCCGGCCCTGCTCACCGGATGCACCGATGTCCCAGCCCCGTCCCGGTACGCTTCATGTCGTCGCCACCCCGATCGGTCATCGCGACGACATCAGCGCGCGCGCCATCGAAACGCTGCGCCGGGCCAGGGTCATCGCCGCCGAGGACACCCGCCACACCCGGCCGCTGCTGCAGCACCTCAATATCGATACGCCACTGGTCGCGCTGCACGACCACAATGAGCGCACGGCAGTGGATGGCCTGGTGGAGCGCATGCGCGGCGGCGACGATGTCGCCCTGGTCTCGGATGCCGGGACGCCGCTGATCAGCGATCCGGGGTTCCGTCTTGTGCGTGCCGCCCGCATCGCCGGCCTCCGGGTCAGTCCGGTCCCGGGCCCCAGCGCGGTCATCGCCGCCTTGTCGGTCGCCGGCCTGCCCAGCGACCGCTTTGTCTTCGAGGGATTTCTCTCCGCGAAAGCGGGCGCCCGCCGCTCGCGCCTGGCGGAACTGGCCGGCGAATCGCGCACGCTGATCTTCTATGAGTCGTCGCACCGCATCGTCGAGTCGCTCGAAGACATGCGCGAAGCGTTCGGCGCGGATCGCGAGGCCGTGGTGGCCCGGGAGCTGACCAAGATGTTCGAGACCGTGCTGGGTGACCCGCTCTCGGCGCTGGTCGAGCGCGTGTCAGCCGATCCCAACCAGCAGAAGGGCGAGTTCGTGGTGATGGTCGCCGGGCGGGAAGCCGGCGAGGACGAACGCCTCAGCGAGGGACTTCGCGTGTTTGCGATCCTCAAGGACGAACTGCCTCCGGCCAGGGCGGCGAAGCTGGCGGCCGCGATCACCGGCGCCCCGCGCAAGGCCCTCTACGGCGCCTGACCGGACGCGCCTCACGCCGGCCTCGCGAAACGATGGGCTATGATCCGAGCGTTTCAGCGCCGGAGGGCGCCGACGTGCCTATCAAGGAATTATTTGCGATGCGACCGATCCGTGCCTCGACCCTTGGCCTCCTGCTCAGCGCCGGCCTCGCCGGCTGCGTGACCCAGGGCGGCGTCCAGCAACACACGACCGCGCCCACCGGCGAGGCGACGCAGGCGGCGCAGGCCCTTTACATCAAGGGACAGTTCGATCAGGCCGCGCAGGCTTACCTCGCGCTGGCTGCGCAGGACAGCGATCACCGCGACTATTACAAGCTGCTGGCCGCCGAGTCGTACCGTCAGGAAGGCGCCCTCGATCGCGCCGCACCGATCGTCACGGACATCCGCCGTTCCCGTCTCGAGGGCGAAGACTCGCTGCGCTTCGATGCGTTACGCGCGGAGATCGCACTGAAGAACAACGATCCGACGACTGCGCTGTCGCTGACCGGCAAGCCGTCGTCGCACGTCTCGCCACAGGTCTCGCAACGCCTGGCCGAATTGCGCGCGCGGGCTCAGGCCGCGTCGAACGATCCGTGGAGCGCGGCGCAGACCCGTGTCGAGCTCGACGGCCAGCTGCACGGCATCGACCGGGAACAGAACCGCCAGCAGATCCTCACCCTGCTCACCGGCCTCGGTACCCAGCCCCTCGCCGAGCGTGCCGCGGCATTGCCGGCGAACGATCCGATGAAACCCTGGGTGTCGGAGGCGCAGTCCCAGCTCGGCAGCGTCGACCGCTCACCGGCGGTGCTCGACCAGGCCGTCGGTACGGTCAGTGGCGACAAGGGCGTACGCGAAGGCTATAAGGTGCCGACCAAGGTCGCGCTGCTGCTGCCCCTCAGTGGCCCGCTCGCCGGTGCGGGCGCCGCCATCCGCGACGGCTTCTTTACCAATTACGTCGATGCGAGCCGCACGGGTGCGACGCGTCCGGACGTCGCGGTCTACGATTCGGGCAACGATGCGGCGCATGCCGTCGCCGCCTACGACAAGGCGGTCGCCGAGGGCGCTCGCTTCGTCGTCGGCCCGCTCAATCGCGAAGGCGTGTCGGCCATCTTCGCCAAGGGCGCCCTGCCCGCACCGATGCTCACGCTGAACTACCCGAGCGACAACAAGAACCTGCCGCCGTCGGGTGCCAACGAGTTCGGCCTGCTGCCTGAAACCGAGGGCGCGCAGGTAGCCGACCACATGGCCGACCGCGGCATGAAGACCGCTACGTCGATCGTCTCCACCGACGATTTCGCACGCCGCGCCGGCAACGCCTTCCGCGCCGAGTGGCAGGCGCGTGGCGGCACCCTGGCCGGCCAGATCACGCTGGACTCCGGCAGCATCGATTTCGCGTCGCAGTTGTCCGAACCGGTTGGCCAGGATCCGGCCACCAGCGGCGTCTTCATCAGCATGAAACCGCAGCAGGCGCGTCTGCTGATCCCGCAGCTGCGTCTGGCGAAGAACAACCTGCCCGTCTTCGCGACCTCGCACGTGTACGGCGGCAGCGACGACCCCGCCGCCGATCGCGACCTGGAAGGCGTGGAGTTCTGCGACGCGCCGTGGCTGTTCGACGCCCAGCCGGGCCTCGCCCGTCGCAGCGAACTGAATGCGGCCGTGCCCGCGACGCGCGGTGTCACCGCCCGCCTGTTCGCCTTCGGCATGGATGCCTGGGGACTGGTGCCCTACATCGACTGGATGCGTGGTCATCCGGGCAGCTACCTGCCCGGCGCGACCGGCCAGCTGGTCGCGGATGAGTTCGGTCGCGTCCGTCGCGTACTCATCTGGGCGCGCTTCGCCGACGGCGTTGCCCGCCCGGTCGCGGGTAGCCTCGAACTCGAAGCGCCGGCCACGGCCCCGAACGTCGAAAGCGGCGGGGGCTGATCCCCACCGGCGCGAACAGGGAGGTTCGCGTGACCACGACGAAGAAGACCACCGAGCGCCGCGCCACCGGAGATCGTTTCGAAGGCGCGGCGTTGTCGTTTCTGCGGGAGCGCGGACTACGGCTGGTCCGCTCCAACTTTCTCTGCCGTCACGGCGAGATCGACCTCGTCATGCGCGACGGCGAGACCCTCGTTTTCGTCGAGGTGCGCTATCGGCGCAGCGCCGCCTTCGGCGGCGCCGTCGGTTCGGTGACGGCAGCCAAGCGGCGCAAGCTGATCAGCGCCGCACACCTCTGGCTCGCCTGGCATCCGCACGATGCCCGCAGGCCATGCCGGTTCGACGTGCTGGCCTTCGAGGGCGACGGGATCGAGTGGATTCCGAACGCCTTCGAGCTTTGACGCATCGCTGACCGGACCGGCCTCAGGCCGTCACGCGGAACGCCTCACGCCCCATCGTCGCCAGCTCCGCCACCGAGTCGATCGTCATATCCGGCGGCGTCTCCTCGAGATCCGCACCGGCCGCGGCCGCGTAATGCCCCTGCCTGACGAACACCGTGGTGACCTTGTCGCCCAGCAGCTTCTTGAGCGCCACAAGGATGCGCGGCTTGTCGTCCACCATCACGTAGTGGTCCGCCGGATAGCGCCGCTGCATGTCGTCGAGCATCTCTTCTTTGTGGATGTAGATCAGCACGTCCTCGCGGAACGCTTCCCACAATCCCGCGCGGCGGATCTTGCGCGGCTGAAACACGGTGTCGCCGTCGGACATGATCACCGGGCGACCGATCGTTCGCAGGTGATCGATCGCCTCGAGCACGCCGGGAAAACGACGTGCTTCGAAGGGGTAGTCGAGCAGGAAGAACGACAGATCCATATAGGCCATGTCGCTGTCCTGTCCGCGCAGGCGCTGCAGCGCACCGAGGTAGTCCGCGTAACCGACCTGCTTGCGGATCTCCTTGTCGATCGCGTTGTAACGATCGCGGCCTTCGGCCCCGAGACGTTCTTCGAGGCGCGCGGCGAGATCCGCGCCGAAACGGTCGTTGTCGATCAGGGTGTTATCGACGTCGAAGAGGAAGACGAGGGAATCGTGGGTGGACACGGTGGATCCTTGCACGGGTACGTTGTCCGCTATATGGGGACGGTCATTGTGATGCGAAGGCCGGGCCGTGCGATTGGCCTGGTGTGCTTTTGCGGGAACGGTAGCGCAAGCCAGGCCCTCAGGCCCGACGCGGCGGCACCAGCGAAAGTTTTTTCGCTCCCGAGGCTTTGTGCGGCGCCAGCAAACGCTCGATCTCGTCAGGCGGCAGCGGGCGCGAGTAGAGGAAGCCCTGCCCTTCCTGGCACCCCGCGCGCAGCAGGAACTCGTGCTGGGCTTCGGTCTCGATGCCCTCGGCGATCGTGTGCAGGTCGAGGCTGCGCGCGATCGCCACCATGGCTTCGGTAATCGCCACATCGTTGCCGTTGGCCGGCAGGCCGGTGACGAACGAGCGGTCGATCTTCAGATAGGCGACCGCCGGCAGCTTGAGGTAGGCCAGCGACGAATACCCCGTGCCGAAATCGTCGATCGCCACGCCGACGCCAAGGCTGTGCAGCGACTGCATGGAACGCTCGGTGTCTTCGCCCAGCCGCAGAATCGCGCTCTCGGTCAGTTCGATGAGCAGGCGCTGGGGCGCGATTCCCGTCTCGAGGAGCGCCTGGCTCACACCGGGCAGGAAGTCCGGATGGCCGAAGGAACTTGCCGACACATTGACCGCCATGCGCAGCGGCGGCAGTTTCGCGTCGTCCCAGTGCTTCAGCTGCGCGCACGCGGTTTCCAGCACCCACTGATCGATCTGCCGGATCAGGCCGAGGCTCTCGGCGATCGGGATGAATTCGTCCGGCGGCACGTTGCCGCGTTCCGGATGGCGCCAGCGGATCAGCGCTTCGACGGCCACGATACGGCCGGTCTTCATCTCGACACTGGGCTGGAAGGCCAGTGTGAACTCCTTGCGGACCAGTGCCTGGCGTAGCTCGGAAGCCAGCTTGAGCCGGCGCCGCGCGTCCGCGTGCATCTTGGGCGTGTAGAGCCGCAAGGCATTGCGCTCTTCGGTCTTGGCCACGTACATCGCGGCGTCGGCGTTGGCGATCAGGGTGACCGCGTCGTTGCCGTCCAGCGGATAGCCGGCGATGCCGATGCTCGCGCTGACGAACAGCTCGTAGTCGCCCAGATCGAAGGGCTTGGCCAGCGCCGCCAGCACGGCCTCGGCGACGGCGAGCGCCTCCTCGCGCGAACGCAGGTCGGCGATCAGCACCGTGAATTCGTCGCCGCCGATGCGACCGGCCACGTCATGCGGCGCCAGCTGGGCGCGAATGCGCTCGGCCACGCGCATCAGCAGCGCGTCGCCGGTCGCATGACTGTAGCTGTCGTTGATGACCTTGAAGGCATCGAGGTCGACGAACAGTACGGCGACCGCACCGCGTTCGTGGGCGGCGCGGGTGATGGCCTCCGCGCAGCGGCGCTCGAACTCGGAGCGGGTGACCAGGCCGGTCAGCGGATCGTGGGTCGCCATGTGCTGCAGACGCTGCCGGTCGGCCTTGCGTGCCGTGATATCGGAGACCACGGCCACGTAGTGCTGCGGCCGGCCTTCGCTGTCGCGGATGGTGCTGATGCTCATCAGCTCCGGATACGTCGTGCCGTCCGCACGGCGGCTTTCCACCTCGCCCAGCCAGTTGTCGCCGGCGTCGATGTCGTCCCACAGGGTCTGCGGCAACGGCCTGCCGTCGGGCAACGTACGGGTGGCATCGAAGCGCGTGCGTCGCAGCGTCTGCACCGGTATGCCGGTGAGCTTGGTGTGCGCGGCGTTCGCCGAGGTCACGCGGCGATCGGCGTCGGCGATGATGACGCCCTCGGCGATGCTGGCCAGCGCTTCGGAAGCGATCCTGCGCTCCTGCTCCATCGCCACGCGGTCGGAGATATCACGCACGATGGCCTGAGAAACCCGGCGTGAGCCCCAGACCACAAGGCTGCTCTGGGTCTCCACGGGACGCACGCTGCCGTCGCCGTTGCGCAGCGTACCGGCGCCGGCATGGGGTGAGACATCGACGAACAGGCTGGCCAGCTGGATGCCGATCAGTTCGCCCGACGGGCGTCCCGCCCACGCGGCGGCGCGGTGGTTGGCGTCGAGGATCCTGCCGGTTTCCTCGTCCACCATGAAAATGGCATCGGCGGCGCTGTCGAACAGGAGGCTGTAGCGCTCCTCCGTGCCGCGGATGCCGACGAGGATGCGCTGGGCCATGCGCAGCCACAGCAGCGAAGCCAGCGTGGCCACGGCCAGCACGGTGAAGAACAACACCCTGCCGAGCCAGGAGGCGCCGTTGGCGATATAGAGGGAGAACGCCTTGGTGCGCGGCTCGACGTAAGTGTTGAGCGCAGCGATACGGCCGCGCTCCTCGTCGAGCAGGGACGGGGACGGTGTGCCCGACGCGTAGGCACGCTCGAGGCGACCGGCGATCTCGTCGATTTCGGCAAGACTGGCGTCCACCGAACGCCACTCGGCGATCGCTTCGCGGACGTAGGGCATGCCGTCGAAGTAGCGAAAGATGAAGACCATGCCGGGAATGGCCTCGGGGATGACCCCACCGCGGGCAAACCCGTCTTCGACGACGGCCTGTTCGTAGCGGCGGCTGGCGATGGCGTCGCGGGAACTGCGGTCGGCCATCAGGACGGCGAAATTTCGCCGGTAAGCGGCCAGATCGTCGGGGCGGCCATGCGCCGCGTACCCGTCGAGGTCGATTACCGCCTGTTTCTGAGCCTTTGCCCAAAGACTCTCGCCGTTGAGAAAACCGGCGAGAGTCACCTGGGTCTGCAGGGCAACCCACGTCAATGCGAGAACGAGGCCCACGACCGCGACGAGCGCATAGGCCAGGGGCCTGAGGCGTCTCGACAACGGTTGTGGGTGAATGGTCTCAACGCGACGCATCGCTTCCTCGGATCTCGTACTTACGTGATATTGCGCCAGAAGATGCCCAACATGCGAGTTACGCGGCAACCTCGTTCAACGTGCGGACGAGAGCCGGGGCGTCCATGCACCGGTCGAGCGTGATGCTCATGCCGATATAGCTGCGACGGACACATTCCTTGATGTGCTCGATCTGATCCACCGGTGGATTGGTGCCCAGGATGGTGCAGACGATTTCGAGCGCCTCCCACGGATGGGTATCGTCATACGCAGCGTGAAGCTGAAGCCAACGCAGGCCGGCTTTGCGGCCCGAAATCGGCAGGCTTTCCGCATAGGCCTGGCTGTCATAGATAATCTGCGACCAGTCGCCGGTCGCCCCCTCCACCGCATAGTTGGTCGCGGCGATGCTGGCGGCCAGCGAGTCGTCGCGGCTGACCTCTTCGCACCAGTTGGCCAGCGCCTGACTGCCCTTCGGGGGTTCCGCCGTCAGGACGTCCTCGCGGGACACGCCCGCCGACTCCGCCCAGTTCAGCCAGTACTCGGCGTGGTTCTGTTCCACGCGGATGTTCCGCACCAGCCAGCGACGGGCGAGATCGTCGCCCGGGCTGCGGCCGTAGCGGGTCTTCAGCAGGCTGTGCGACATGTACCCCGGGAAGCGCTCGATGACCGGCCAGACACCGATCATGAAGTTGCGCGTGGTCACCGGGTCGAGCGTGGCCGTCTTCATCGCATCCCACATGGGATGGCTGACGATCTGCCGCCGCGCATCCTCACAGGACGACACCATGTCCTGTGCCCAGAGCGGATAGCTGGCGATGTCGGTCTGCGAGCCGGTGAGTTCGAAACGTGCGTTCATATAGATCTCCCTAAAGATCTGCTGCCAATTGAAGGTCCGGGCGAGCCCGGGCGACCCGCGGCCCACCCATGCCGACCCCGTTGCGGGGCCGGACAGTCATTAGGGCATATCCCCCGGCAGCCTTCGTGGGGCGTGACGCCACGGCCACGCCTAGTCCATCGGTCATGGACACAAGTGATGGCGCGGGGGCTATCGTGGCCTCCCCTCTTCAATGGACGCGCCCCATGGCTACGATTCACCGGATTCTTGCGACCGCGATTTCCTGCGGACTCGCCTCGTCGGCGGCCCTGGCGGCCGATCCGTCAGGCATCGACCTGAAAGGCATCGATCACACGGTACAGCCCGGTGACGACTTCGACGGATATGCCAGCGGCGCGTGGAAGAAAACCGCGGTCATTCCCGCCGACCGCGCCAGCACGGGTGTGTTCCTCGAAGTTTTCCAGAAGGCCGAGAAGCGCAATGCGGAACTGATCAAGGCCGCGGGCGAAGGCAGCCCCGCCGCTGGCAGCAACCAGCGGCTGATCGCCGACTACTACAAGGCCTACATGGACGAGGCGGCGATCGAGAAAGCCGGCCTGGCGCCTTTGCAGCCCGCGCTCGGTGCGATCGACGCCATCGGGGACAAAGCCGCCCTGTCGACGGCGCTGGGCGCGCAGTTGCGCGCGGACGTCGACCCGATCAACGCGACAAACCTCGACACCGGCCATCTGCTCGGCCTGTTCGTCGCACAGGGCCTCGAGGATCCTTCGAAGAACATGCCGTACCTGCTGCAGGGCGGACTGGGCATGCCCAACCGCGATTACTACCTCAAGAATGACAAGGACATGGTGGACGCGCGCGCGAAGTACGCCGCGTACGTCGAAGCGCTGCTGCGGCAGGCCGGCACGCCCGATGCCGCCGGCAAGGCGAAAGCCATCGTCGCACTGGAAACGAAGATCGCACAGGCCCAGGAATCCATCGTCGACAGCGAGGACATCCACAAGGCGAACAATCCCTGGCCGCGCAGCGCGTTCGCGTCCCGGGCGCCAGGTATCGACTGGGACGCCTATTTCAAGGCGGCCGGCCTCGACGACCAGCCGACCTTCATCGTCTGGCAGCCGGCCACCGTGACGAAGTTCGCGGCGTTGGTCGCCAGTGAACCGCTGGACACGTGGAAGGCGTGGCTGCGCTTCCACACCATCAACGAAAATGCCTCCGGCCTGTTGCCGAAAGCCTATGACGACCTCGCCTTCGGCTTCTACGGCAAGGTGCTGACCGGCACACCGAAACAGCGGGACCGCTGGAAGCGGGGCGTGGGCCGGGTCAATGTCGATCTCGGCGACGCCGTGGGTCAGGTCTACGTCAAACGCTATTTCCCCGCTTCCTCGCGTGCCGAGGTCGAGGACATGGTGAAGAACATCCTGAAGGCGTTCGATGCCCGCGTGGATACGCTGGAATGGATGTCGCCGGCCACACGACAAAAGGCCAAGGCCAAGATCGCGACGATCAAGGTCGGCGTCGGCTACCCCGATACCTGGCGCGATTATTCGAAGCTGGAGATTCGTCCCGACGACGCGCTGGGCAACCATCAGCGCGCGACGCTGGCGGAGTACCGCCATCAGGTCGCCAAGCTGCACCAACCGGTGGATCGTGCCGAGTGGTGGATGACCCCGCAGACGGTCAACGCGGTCAACCTGCCGTTGCAGAACTCGCTGAACTTCCCGGCCGCCATTCTCGAAGCCCCGTTCTTCGATCCGAAGGCCGACCCCGCGTCCAATTACGGTTCGATCGGCGCCGTGATCGGTCACGAGATCAGCCACAGTTTCGACAACACCGGCGCCGAGTTCGACGCACAGGGACGCCTGACCAACTGGTGGACCGATGCCGACCAGAAGCATTTCAAGGATGCCGGTCAGCGCCTCGTCGAGCAGTTCAACCAGTACGAACCGCTGCCGGGCCTGCATATCAACGGCCAGCAGACGCTGGGTGAGAACATCGCCGACCTTTCAGGCCTGACCATTGCCTATGCGGCATACAAGGAAAGCCTGGGTGGTAAACCCGCACCGGTCATCGACGGCCTCAGCGGCGACCAGCGATTCTTCCTGGCCTTCGCGCAGTCGTGGCGGACCAAGACCCGTGACGCGGCGCTTCGTGCCCAGGTGATCGGCGACGGTCATGCGCCGGGTGAGTTCCGTGCACAGACGGTGCGTAACCTCGATCCCTGGTACGACGCGTTCCAGCCGAAACCGGGGCAGAAGCTGTATCTGGACCCGAAGCAGCGGGTGAAGATCTGGTAAGGCGATAAGGCTCGCCGGATCCGTCAAGGCAAACGACGAATCCGGCGCTCCAGGGCACCCAGCGCTCCGTCGATCGTCAACGCCAGTGCCCCCACCAGCAGCGCGCCCTGGATCACATACGCGGTGTTGTTGCCCACCAGCCCCTCCACCACCGGCGAACCCAGCGTCGTCGCACCGACCGCCGACCCGATCGTCGCCGTGCCCACACCGACAATGGCCGAGAGACGCACGCCACCCATGATCGGGCCCGCGGCGAGCGGCAACTCCACTTCCCATAAGCGGCGCCAGCGTCCGTAGCCCATGCCGTCCGCCGCATGCAGCGCCGCGGACGGCACGTTGTCGAGCCCCGCGATCGTCTGGCCCAGCACCGGAAGGACCCCGTACAGCGCCAGCGCAAGCAGGGTCGGCGCGGCGCCGAAGCCGAGCAAGGGGACGGCGATGGCCAGCACGGCCACGGGTGGAAACGTCTGCCCGATCACGGCTACCGCGCGCACCGTCGGCAACAGTGAGCGCCCGCCGGGACGTGTCGCCAGCACTCCGAGTGACAGGCCCACGGCGACCGCCACCAGGGTAGCGACGAACACCAGCGAAAGATGTGCGGCCGTCAACGTGAGGAACGAGGTGCGCGTGTATAGGGGGTGGCTCAGCGCCGGCCACCCGGCATGGAAAACGGGCGCGGAAAACGGCAGCACCAGCAGTAAGGCCAGCAGCGCCACGGCGGGAAGGATCGCTCTCACGGCCGCGGCGCCACCAGATCGACGAGGCGAATGACGCCGAAGGGCCGCCCATGCTCTTCCACCGGTAAGCGGTCGCGCCCCTGCGCGAGCATCGACGCCAGTGCGTCCTGCAACGAGGCGGCGATATCGAGTGCATCACCGTCGGCCTGCTCGCCGGGACGCGCGCTTTCGCGCACCGAACGCACGGCCAGTTCGCGCAGGCGGGTGCGCGTACCGCCCACGAATTCGTGCACGCGTTGGTCGGCGGGCTCGCGGATGAGCTGGAGCGGTGTGCCGACCTGCGCGATCTTGCCGTCGAGCATCAGCGCCACGCGATCGCCAAGGCTGAAGGCCTCGTCCATATCGTGGGTGACGAACAGGATCGTCGTACCGCTGTCGCGCTGAATGGTCTTGAGACTTTGCTGCAGCGACTCGCGCGTCAGCGGATCGAGTGCGCCGAACGGTTCGTCCATCAGCACGATGCGCGGCCGCGCCGCCAACGCGCGCGCCACGCCGACACGTTGCTGCTGTCCGCCGGATAACGTGGCCGGACAGCGATCCGCGATTCCGGGCTCGTCGAGTCGCAACAGGTCGATCAGCTCGGCCACGCGCGCACGGATCGCCGCGTCGGCCCATCCGAGGAGACGCGGCACCGTGGCGATGTTCTCGGCCACCGTACGATGTGGAAACAGACCGACCGACTGAATCGCGTAGCCGATCCCCCGACGCAGGGCCTCGACGTCGCGCGTCGCCACGTCTTCACCGTCGACGTGCACGGTGCCGCGATCGACCGGTTCGAGCCGGTTGACCGTGCGCAGCAGCGTGGACTTGCCCGATCCCGACGGACCGACCAGGACGAAGAATTCGCCATCCTCGATGCGCAGGGAGAGGTCATCGATGACGACGTGATCGCCGTAACGTTTGTGGACGCGATCGAACTCGATCATGCGGGAGTCTCCGTCAACGCGAGCAGACACTGAAAAAGAACATCGGCCGCCAGTGCAAGACCGATGATCGCGAGCGTACCGAGCAACACCATGTCCGAGGCACCCTGGCCGATGCCGAGGAAGACGAAACGGCCCAGGCCGCCCGCGCCGATGAGCGCGGCCACCGCCGCGAGCCCAATGGTCTGCACCGCGACGATGCGCAGGCCGGCGAGCAGTACGGGCCAGCCCAGCGGCAACTGCACGCGCGCCAGCACCTGCCAGCGGCTCATGCCAAGGCCATGCGCGGCCTCCAGCGCCTCTGGTGCCACCGCGTCGAGTCCGGCGACCGTGTAGCGGACCACGGGAAGCAGCGCATACAGAACGAGAGCGAAGACGGCGGGCGCCGCGCCCGTACCGCCGAAGCCGATCGCACCCAGCGCCGGCCATGCGTTCGCCAGCCACGCGAAGGGACCGATCAACAACGCGAACAGCGCCAGCGAAGGCACGGTCTGCAGGAAGGTCAGCAACCCGACCAGTGCGCCGCCTCCGCGCTTCGCGCGCCAGGCCCATCCTCCGAGCGGCGCACCGATCAGCAAGGCGACGGCCAGCGTGACGACGGCGATCGCGACATGGGTAAGCAAGGCATCGGCGAACGGGGCGCGTTGCGCAGCGTACTCACGGACAAGCGCGAGACCGTCGAGTGCGCCGGCGGCCGCCATGATCGCGATGGCGACCAGCGCAGCGAACCACGCGACGACCTGTACCACGCGACGCGCAGGCCGCAACCGATCCAGCAGTAGCAGCGCGGCCGCCAGCCACGCCAACCAGAAGCCGGCACCGAGCTGGACGCGTGTGCTCGCCGCGGCGCGCATCAGCCACGCGTGGGCATCGATGCCCGCTAACAGCGGAAGCCCCGTCATCGCCAGCCAGGCGAGTAGGCCGACTACGATCCGCCGGCCCGGCCACCGTACGATCGCGCCGGCCAGCGCGATGCCCCAGATCGCCGCCAGCACCCATGCATGCGGACTGTACGCGTGGCCGCTGAGAAGCCGATTCGGCGCGATGCGCAGGAAAGCGCCGAAGAGCGTCGCGAGAAGACCGAAAGCGGTCAGGACGATCACCGGAAGCGGGGAGTCGTCGGCGACACGCCGTGCGTCCTTCGGAAGTCCACCTTGGCTCAAGGCAGCATCCCCTGCTTGCGAAGGTAATCCGCGGCGACGACGGAAGCGTCCTCCCCATCGATCTGCGTGCGTGCGTTGAGCTGGCGAAGTACGTCCACGGTGAGCGGCCTGAACGCCGCTTCGAGCGACCCGCGCATGCCCGGGTAACGACGCAGCACGGCGTCGCGCACCACGGCGGCCGGCTGGTAAACCATCTCGACGTGCTTCGGGTCGTCGAGCACCACCAGCCCCGTCACCGCGAGCGCGCCGTCGGTCGAATACACCATGGTGGCGTTGACGCCGGAGGTGCCCTCGGCCGCCGCCTTGATCGTCGCCGACGTATCGCCGCCCGCAAGCACCAGCAGCTGATCGCCGCGCAGCGCGAATCCGTAAGCGGACTGAAAGGCGGGCAGCGCCGCGTCGCTTTCGACGAACTCGGCCGAGCCTGCCAGGTAGACGTCGCCACCCGCACGCACCCAGCGTGAAAAATCGTCCAGCGTACGCAGTCGGTGCCGCCGGGCGATATCGGGACGGACGCCTATCGCCCAGTGGTTGTCCGCGGGGGCGGGACGCAACCAGACCAGATGGTTGGCCGCTCCATCGAGCGAGGCGGCCAGCGCCCAAGCCTTGTCCGCATCGCGAAACGCCGGATCGCTTTCCCTGTGGAAGAAAAAGGCGGCGTTACCCGTGTATTCCGGATAGACGTCCAGATCGCCGTTGATGAGTGCCCTGCGCACGATGGACGTCGGACCCAGCTGCGTGCGATCGACGACGGGGATGCCCGCGTGCTTCAGCACCTGCAGCACGATCTGGCCCAGCAGGGCGCCCTCATTGTCCGCCTTGGAGCCCACCCGCACCGCGTCCTCTGCCCGCGCGGCACACGCGAAAGCGGCGAGAACGACGAGCAGGAGGCAGAGACGGCGACGCAAGCTCAGCGCCCGAGCACGTCGACGAAGCCGCGCTTGAGCGCTTCGTCGATGGGCGTGGCGTTGACGCTTTCAGGGAGCGCGATGAATCGTGCCTCGAAGGCGCGCACGCCGTCCATGAAACGGTCGCCCCGGCCTGCGTCGCCCCCCTGATCGACGGCGTAGGCGAGTACGCGCGCCGCCTGCCCCGCGAGGTCGACCTCGTCGGGAAGCGCGGAGATATCGCCCCAGACCTGCTTGAGATAAAGCACGGCCTCTTCCGCGCGCCGCATGCGATGCAGCAGTCCTGGTGGCGGCGTGTGCTCGGGCAGGAAACGCGCGACGACATCGTGAGCCTCGTCCATGCTCACCGGGCCGAGATCGACGCGAATGCACAGCCATGCGGTATCGAACAACCATGTACCGGGCTTCGGCTCCGCGCTATAAGGCAGTGCCTCGCCGTTGACCTCGACGCTCTCAGGAATCCCGGCATCGAGGAACTGGACGATGTAGGAGCGCATCGCGTGCTTGCCATCGAAGGTTCCCTCACTGCGATCGATGTGCACGCGATGAGCACGGTCGCCCCGTCGGCTGCGCACGCGGATGCGGGAGCATTCACCTCGCTGATAGCCCTGGCTCTCGCCGTCGTCGTCGTAGAGTTCCGTCGTGCCTTCGTCGCCCGGAAAGACCTGAAGAATGAGTTCGTCGGGTACGTTGGCCAGATCCCGCATGCCTTCCGGATAAAGCGGTACCACGCTGCCCGGGCGCACGAAGATGGGTATCTCCTCGAGCGTGTAAGAGCGTTCCAGCACCCGTCCTCCTTCGAACGACTCCGCGCCATCGCGGCTGTACCACACACCGGGCGGCAGCCAGACCGGGAACGACGCCGTGCCGTCATCACCGACCGGCACGGTCACCGGGGCGACCAGAAGGTCGTTACCGAACATGTACTGCGACGGATACGCGTAGGCTTCGTCGCATTCGGGCCAGTGGTAGTACATCGGCCGCACGATGGACAGGCCCGTATCGTAAGCGTGTCGCGCGGCAGCGTAGATATACGGCGCGAGCTGATAACGCAGGCGGATCGCCGCGAAGATCGCGTCCCCGTAAGGTGGCCCGAAATGCCAGGGCTCCTTGTGCAGACTGGCTTCCTTCGCGGAGTGCGTACGCAACACGGGGCTGAAGACGCCCAGCTGCATCCAGCGCGCGTACAACTCCGGCTCCAGATGCCGCTCCGGACGCGGGATGTGCTTGTGGAAGGTATGCCCACCGATGTCGTGGCTCCAGTAGCCATACAACACGTTGGACGCCATCGCCGTGAAGTGCGGCTGGTACGCCAGCGACGTCCATGAGATCACGCTGTCGCCGGAAAAACCGATCGGATAGCGATGGTTACCGAGCCCGCCCCAGCGGTGATAGATCAGGCCGCGACGATCGCCCTGACGCTGCATCTCGGTAAAGAACGCATGGTTGAGCCACCACGTGTTCGACAGCCCCGGATGCGCCTTCGACTCCGGCCACTGCTGCCAGTCGAGCCACCAGAAGTCGACGCCCTCGCGCTCCAGCGGGCCCAGCACGGTATCGAACAGGGCGCGCATGTAGGTGCGGGAGGTGCCCTCGAACGGGATGGGCGCCCGGGTCGAGGTATCCCAGGACAGAGCCTTGGCCATCGCCTCGTATTTTTCTTCGTGCGGCAGCACGCCCGAAGCCGGATGCAGGTTGAGCGTTATGCGGAGCTTCTGTCCACGCGCCCAGCGCATGAAGGCCGCCGGATCGGGAAACAGACTGCGATTGAAGGTATAGCCGGTCCAGCCCGACGGCTCACCGAAAACGTCCTTGTGCTCGTGACCGGGACGCAGTGACAGCCCCGGGGTCGTATGCCAGTCCATGTCCAGCACGAGCACGTCGAGCGGGATGCGCTCCTTCACGAAGCGGGCGCCGAGAATGCGCAGTTCCTGATCGGAATAATTCCAGTAGCGCGACCACCAGTAGCCGAAGACGAACCGCGGTGGCATCGGTTGCGGACCGGCGATGGCCGCGAAATCGGCCAGGGCCGCCGGGTAGTCGTGCCCGTAGCCGAAGAAGTAGAGGTCCTGGCGGTCGCCGCACGGACGCCCGGTCACCCAGCCCTCGTCATCGATGCCGAAACCGTCGGTATCGTCGACCACATGCCAGCCGTCGCGCGCGATCAGCCCTTCTTCCAGCGGCAGCTTGCTGCCGTCCTGCCAGGTGTCGCCGTCGTAGCGGTCGAGTGTGCGGAAGGTTCCGCCGAGGTTGGCCTGCTGGACATCGCCGGGACGCCATTCGACCTCGTCGCCCGGTTTACGCCGGACGCGGATCCGGAGGTTGCCGGGGACGAAGCGGCCGCTGTCTTTCTCGTAATGCAGCTGCAGCCGGTCCGTTTCGATCTGGATGGCCACGTCGTCTTCGACGATCTGGAACGGCGGCGCGTCGAGCGCGCGGTGGACGACCACCTGGGTCCGTCCATCGCGAAACCGGCGGTCGGCACTCCATTCCATACGGATCAGGCGCGGCGTGAGGACCGTAAAGCGGACCTCGCCACGCTCGATGATGGCCTCGGGACGCGCCGCGGCGCCGCCCTCGGGTCGGCTGTCTGACTTCGCTTCCATGGGTGGGTGCACCCCTTGTCGAACCGGAGGTGGACCATTATGACGCGTCGCGGCATGGAACCGGTGAAAGCATGCGATTGACGGCGCCTTGCCGCTTCGTGCACTTACGCCAAGGCACCTTCTGGTCTCATCGAACTCAACGGGAGGAAACAACCATGAATGAAGACCAGATCCGCGGCGCCGCCAATACCGTCGGTGGACGCGTGCAGCGCGCCGCCGGTGCCCTCGTCGGCGATCACTCGCTCGAAGGCGAAGGCGCGATCCGCGAGACCGCCGGACGCGTGCAGGCAGCCGCCGGACGCGTGCAGGCAGCCGCCGGCGATGCCGTCGACAGCGTCCGCGACGTGGTCGCCCATCGTCCGCTCGGTGCGATCCTGAGTGGCTTCGGCGTCGGTATCCTCGTCGGCATGCTGCTGGCTCGTCGCGACTGAGTCGGCTTCACGCCACTTCGCAGCGATTGCGTCCCAGACGTTTCGCTGCATAAAGCGCGCGATCGGCCCGGTCGAATGCCCTTGCAGGGGTATCTTCCGGGCCGAATTGCGTGATGCCGCCCGACATGGTGACCGTCACGGGCTTGCCGCTCGCATGGAAGGCCAGCCGCGCCACCATGGCGCACAGGCCCTCGGCTTTCAGTCTCGCCTGCTCCGGCGACGCGCCGCCGAACACGACGACGAACTCTTCCCCGCCGTAGCGCGCGACGAAAGCGTCTTCCGGTAACTCACGCGTAAATGTCTGACCGACGATACGCAGGACGGCATCGCCTGCCGCGTGGCCGAAGCTGTCGTTGATCGTCTTGAAGTGGTCGATGTCGAAGGCGGCCACGCATACGGCGCGAGCCGTGTTCCGCACATCCTGCTCGATGCCTTCCATGTGCCGCTCGTAAGCCAGCCGGTTGGGCAGGCCCGTGAGTGGGTCGGTGACGGCCAGCACGTGCTCGCGTCGAAGAGAATCCTGCAGCGAGGTGGTCTGTGTCTCCAGTTCGGCCACGCGGTCGCGCATGCGCTCGGCACGGTCACGATAGGCGGCCATGCGGGCGTCCTCCCGCTCCCGGTATTCCCTGAAGTGGCTGTCGATCAGGGACAGGCGGGAGTTGACCTCCGCCTGCAAGGTGCCCAGATCGGTGGCGGCGAGCGTGCTTTCGCCGAGCGCCTTCATCTCCTCGCGCACGGTGGCATCCAGCTGCCGGCTGCCGTCGGTGGCGTCGCCGTGGTCCAGCTCCGCCGCAAGATATCGCGTCATGTCACCCAGGCGCGCGCTCACCGCGGCAAGCAGGTCCTGCAGGCGGGCGATGTCCGCGCGCAGCGACCCGACCATGTCGTCGTCAACGGGCGCATCGGGCAATGCCTCCGTAGCGACGAGCGTCGCCACCGGGGCGTCATCGTTGACGGCGGGCGGCAGGCGATCCAGGCCGGCCACCGCTTCGGTCAGCGAGTCCAGCAAGGCGTCCAGCACGGCCGGATTCGGTGAGTCGCGCAGAGCCTCGTTGAGCCGGTCGAGCAGACGGTCGACATCCGTGCCCTGCCCGCGCGCCAGCGCTGTCAGACGGACGGCGAGCCGGCGCAGGCCTTCTTCGAGATCGCGGAAATCGCGCTCGTCGCGCTCCATCCGCTCCAGCGCGAGATGGTATTTGCGCTCCCAGATGTCCTGCTCCACCCCGGTCCCCATGGTCTGGCTTACGCCCCTGTCGGCATCGTACCGGCGAAACGGCGCCGGTCATGGGAAGCATAACGGCCGGCGACCGCCTTTCTTGACGGTCCGGCTCCGACGGCCCTGCTCCGACCGCTCAGCCCCGGACGGGGCGCAGCATCCGGCAGATACCCACGATCGGCCGGCGTGGACCGCAGGGGTCGGTGCTGGCGGGGTCGCCGGCACGATGCGCCGCGAGGCTGTCGAACGAGGGGCGTCCGGCTCCGCCGGCGGAGCCACAGGCCACCGCGAGCAGAAACCCCGCGCCGATGGCGATCGCACTCGTCTTGATTCGCATGACTTCCCCCCCCGTCGTCACCTCCGACGTTAGGCCGTCTGGCGCGACGGAACAATAGTCCGAACGGTCGCCGGGCGATCCTTGCCGAAGATGCCCAGATGGCCCGCGGGCGTGAAAACCGCAGGACGCGACGGTTTGCTAAAATCGCCGGCATGCGCATCGGCCCCTACTCCATCGCGCCCGGCGTGGTGCTCGCGCCCATGGCCGGCGTGACCGACAAACCGTTCCGTCTCCTGTGCAAGCGCATGGGGGCCGGCCTCGCCGTGTCCGAGATGACCGCCTCCGACCCGCGCCTCTGGAACACCACCAAGTCGCTCCGCCGCATGGACCACGACGGCGAACCCGAGCCGGTCAGTGTTCAGATCGCGGGCTACGACCCGGGCATGCTCGCCGAGGCCGCGAAGTACAACGCCGACAACGGCGCCCAGATCGTCGATATCAATATGGGCTGTCCGGCGAAGAAGGTCTGCAACGTCTGGGCCGGCTCCGCCCTGCTCCAGGACGAACCGCTCGTCGCGCGCATCCTCCAGGCCGTCGTGAAGGCCGTGGACGTCCCGGTCACGCTGAAGATCCGCACCGGCTGGGACCGTGAGCACCGCAACGCGCTGACCATCGCGAGGATCGCCGAAGACGCGGGCATCGCTGCGCTCGCGGTGCACGGGCGAACCCGCGCGGACAAGTACGAAGGCGACGCCGAGTACGCCACTATCGCCGCCGTGAAGGCGAGCGTGCGCATTCCGGTGATGGCCAACGGCGATGTGGTGACGCCGGAAAAGGCACGCGAGGTACTAGCGGCCACGGGCGCCGACGCGATCATGGTGGGACGCGGCGCACAGGGCCGCCCGTGGATCTTCCGCGAGATCGCCCACCACCTCGAAACCGGCGGCTTCCTCGCGGAACCGACGCCCACCGAGGTGCGCGACATCCTCTCCGGGCATCTCGAGCAGCTGTATGCGTTCTACGGCGAGAAGATGGGCGTGCGTATCGCGCGCAAGCACCTGGGCTGGTATGCGAAGGACCGGCCGGAAAATGCTGCGTTTCGACATGTGGTCAATCAAGCCGAGGATGCCGCTACGCAGCTTCGCCTTACACGCGAGTATTTCGATGCGCTGGCGGCTGGGGTTTCGCTCGCCGCCTGAGGTCCAGGGTTCCAGCCTGCCCACGGCCTCAGCCGAGCAACACGACGGAGGCGGCGGATGCCGCCAGACCACGTGTCGCGAAGCGGCTACCCGATTACGCCGCCTTCAGCACCGCCTGCAGCTTCGACCGGTCGAGCTCCTTCTCCCACGCACACACGACAATCGCAGCCACCCCATTGCCGACGAGGTTGGTCATCGCCAGCCCCGTGCCGAGGAACCGGTGAATGCCAAGGATCAACACCATGCCAGCAACCGGCACGACCGGCACGACGCTCAGCGTGGATGCCAGCATCACCAGCGCGGCTCCTGCGACGCCGCTCGCGCCCTTCGACGTCAGCATGCCCACGATGGCCACCGTGATCTGCTGCTGGATGGTGAGCTCGATGTTCAGTGCCTGCGCGATGAACAGGATCGCCATCGTCAGGTAGATATTGGTGCCGTCGAGGTTGAACGAATAGCCCGTCGGCACCACCAGACCCACGGTTTCCTTCGGGCAGCCGAGGTCTTCCATCTTGCGCATCAGCGGCGCCAGCACCACTTCCGAGGAGCTCGTGCCCAGAACGATGAGCAACTCTTCGCGGATGTACGCGCAGAAACGAATGATGCTGAAGCCCGCGATACGCGCGACGAGCCCCAGCATCAGCACGACGAAGATCACGCAGACCAGATAGAAGCTTCCGATCAGCTCCATGAGCGGGACCAGCGAGACGACGCCGTACTTGCCGATGGTGAAAGCCATCGCGCCGAACGCACCGATCGACGACACCGCGGTGATGTAATGCACGATCTTGAAGAACACCTGCGCACCCGCCTCGATCACGTCGTACACCGGCTTGCCGCGCTCACCGATCGCCGCCAGCGCGCAGCCGAACAGCACCGAGATCAACAGGATCGAGAGCACATCGCCCTTCGCGAACGCGTTGACGAAGGTCGTCGGAATGATCGACAGCAGAAAGTCGACCGACTCGATGTTGTGACCCTGCGCGACGTAGTTGCCGACCTCTGAAGCCTTCAGCGTGGAGGGATCGACGTTGAAGCTGCTGCCGGGATGAAACACATGGCCCGCGACGAGGCCGAAAAACAGGGCGACCGTCGAGATCATCTCGAAATAGAGCAACGCCTTGCCGCCGACACGACCCACCTTGCGCATGTCGCGCATGCCGGCGATGCCCGTGACCACCGTGCAGAAGATGATCGGACCGATCACCATCTTGATCAGGGCGATGAAGCCGTCGCCCAGCGGCTTCATCTTCTGCGCGTACTCCGGGGAAAGGTAACCGAGCGCCACGCCGATCACGACCGCGATGAGGACCTGTATGTACAGCTGCCGGTAGAAAGGCTTGCGCGGCTTCGGTGGCGGGAGGGTCGTTGCGGTGCTCTCGGACATGGAGTTCTCGGCGTTCGATCAGGCGAAGTCGTACAGGCGCGCAGGATTGTCGATGAGCAACCGCTTGCGCAGGTCTTCATCCGGGCAGAAACGGAACATCAGGTCGACCAGACCGCCATCATTGGGCATGTCTTTGGAGATGTTCGGATGCGGGAAGTCCGTACCCCACAGCACGCGGTCCGGTGCCGTGTCGATCAGCGTGCTGGCGAACGGGATGGCGTCGTCGAACGGCTTTTTGCCGACGGAGACGCGCTCGGCACCGCAGACCTTCACCCACGCCAGCGGATTGTCGCGCATCAGCTCGACCAGCAGGCGGAACGGTTCCTGCTCAACGCCTCTGGCGGCCTGCACGCGGCCCATGTGGTCGATGACGAATGGAATACGGATCTTCGACAGGGTGTCCTGGAGCTCGACGATGTCGTTCGCGTCCAGGTGCAGCACCACGTGCCAGCCCATCTCCGCGACGCGGTCGAGGACCCGCCAGAACACCTTCATGTCCGGGCGTCCGCCGAGATGCTGGACGAAGTTGAAGCGCACGCCGCGCACGCCGCCGTCGTTGAGCGCCACCAGACCCTTCTCGTCGATGCCGTCATCGACGATGGCGACGCCACGATAACGACCCTCGCCGCGCGCGATGGCGTCGAGCATCGCGGTGTTGTCGGTGCCGTGGCAGCTGGCCTGGACGATGACGCCACGGTCGAAACCGAGAAAGTCATGCAGCGCGACCAGGTGTTCGTACGGTGCGTCGGGAGGGGTGTAGCTGCGGTCCGCGGCGTACGGAAAACGATTCGCCGGACCGAAGACGTGGCAGTGCGCGTCGCAGGACCCCGCAGGGAGCGCCCGCGCAGGTCGGGTCGGGTTCGGATCGGGGGGAAGGCAGGATTTCAAGGGATCATTCATTCGGGAGATCGTCCACATAGCGCAGACCGGCTTCGGCCAGTTTCGGTCGCATGTCATAGAGGTCCAGCCCGAGTTCGCCGGCGGCGAGACGCTCGCGCTTCGATGCTTCGTTCATCACGCGCTTGCGCGAGGCCGCGATGGCTTTCTCGACCGTCGCATGGGTGACGACGACGACACCATCGTCGTCGGCCACGATCGCGTCACCGGGCCTGACCAGCTGGCCGCCGATGACCACCGGCACGTTGACCGAGCCGAGCGTGGCCTTGACCGTGCCGCGCGCATGCACGGCGCGCGCCCAGACCGGGAAACCCATGCGACGCAGCTCGGCACTGTCGCGCACACCGGCGTCGATGACCAGGCCGGCAACCCCACGCGCCTGCAACGACGTGGCGAGCAGGTCGCCGAACATGCCATCCGTGTTCTCGGTCGTACAGGCGACGACGAGGATGTCGCCGGGGCGACACTGCTCCACCGCCACGTGCAGCATCCAGTTGTCGCCAGGCTGTGCGAGCACAGTGACCGCCGAGCCGGCGATGGACGCGTCGTGCTGGATCGGCGCGATGGGTGGCTGAAACAGACCGATACGACCCTGCGCTTCGTGCACGGTGGCCACGCCCATCGAAGCGAGCGATTCGGCCTGCTCTTTCGTGATCGAAGGGCGATTGCGGACGACGATACCGATCATGCCAGGGTCCCTTGCGTGACGTGCGGGAACACGCGCTGGAAGGCTTCGGCGTAGGTGATCTTGAACTCCGAGTTACGCGACGCCTGGGCACCGCGTTGCAGACCGACGCGGGTGTAGTACTCCCACAGATGCTCCTGCGCGCGCATCGTCTCGAATGCGGCCTTTTTCTTTTCCCACACCGGGGTGATGTCCAGGAACAGCTCGGGCTTCCACTCGCACTGTTCCGGCTGATGCGGCTCGAAGAGAAACACGGGCGGCGCGCCGATCACCGGCACCTGCGGCTCATGGCCGTGGGCCTGCGCGACGACGCGCGCCTCCTGCGCCACGTGGGTCGCCAGCGGGTGGTCGAAGTTATACGGATCTTTCAGCGAGTGGCTGAGCACGAAGGACGGACGCAGTTCGCGGTAGACCTTGGCCAGATGGAACACGACGTCGAGATCGGCGCGCATCGGGTAGTCGCCGATGTCCATGAACTCGACGCTGGCGCCGAGGATGTCGGCCGCTTCCTGTGCTTCCGCGCGACGGTCGGTCTTTACCTTCTCCATCGTCATACCGGCCTGCCGCCACAGCTTGGCGGACTCGCCGCGCTCGCCGAAGGACAGGCAGACGATATGCACTTTCCACCCCTGTGCGGCGTGCAGCGCGATGGCGCCGCCGGCGCGCCAGACGAAGTCGGCGGAGTGGGCGCTGACGATGAGAGCGGTCTTCTGGTCGGACATCATGGACTCCAGGGGGAAGGATCAGGCGGCAGGGCCGCGCCAGATCGAAGGTGAGACGGGAACGGTGCCGCGCATCAGCAGGCGGGCCGTACGAAGTAGCGCGGCGCGTACGACGCGGTGACCTTCGAGGCCGACCTCGACGCTGAATTCGCCGGTGGGGTGTTCGATGGAGAGCGTGCGTGTGTCGCCTTCGCTCTGCGTCGCCAGGTCGAACGCGACCGAGCCCGGCAGCACCGCGGCCGTGGCGACGGTGACCGCGCCCAGCACGCCGATCGACGTGTGGCAGTCGTGCGGGATGAAGGTGCGCGTGCCGAGCGTTCCACCGGCGCGGGGCGCCGAAACGAGAGTGATCTTGGGCACCGGCTTCGTGCTGACGTCGCCGAGGTTCATCAGCGGCGCGGCCTTCAGGCGCAGCGCCTCGATGCGAGCCTTCAGCGTGTCGTTCGCATCGAGCTCGGCTGGGGTCTCGTCACCGCGGACGCCCAGATCGGCCGCCGCGATGATCATGACCGGCATGCCGTTGTCGATCAGGGTCATCTCGATGCCGTCCACCGTGTCGCGTACGTTGCCGGTGGGCAGCAGGCTGCCGGTGAGCGAGCCTTCCGTATCGAGGAAGCGACAGGTCACCGGCGCGGCCGGGCGCGGCACGCCATCGATACGGGCGTCACCGTCGTACATCGGAACGCCGTCGGGCGTGACGATGGTGATTTCGGCGATGACGCCGGTGTTCACCGTGCGCACGCGGCGCGTCGTCGTCCCCGCGTCGGCGGCGATCAGCCCGGCCTCGACAGCCGCCGGCAACGCGGCTGCCAGCATGTTGCCGCAGTTGGGCGTGGTGTCGACGCGCGCGTCGGCGATGCCGACCTGAGCGAACAGGAAGTCGAGGTCGGCGGCGCCGTCGGCAGGAATCGAAAGAATGCCGGCCTTGCTGGTCAGCGTCCTGGCGCCGCCCAGACCGTCGATCTGGCGCTCATCGGGCGAGCCCATGACCGCAAGAATGACCGCATCGCGTGTGGCCGTATCGTCGGGGAGGTCGCGGGCCAGGAAGAACGGACCCTTGGACGTGCCGCCGCGCAGGTACCAGCAGGGAATCTCGTGAGCCATCGATGCGGGACGCCGTTCGGGAATAACAGCGACGATGGTCGTCCCGCGAGGCCCCGTGAACAACGCGATGCCCCGCCTATCTGATATGCGTTATTCGCATATCACGGCTCAAGTCTTGCGCATTGTGCATTGCAGCATCAGGTCGGCGGATCCAGCTTGCCTTCGGCTATCAGTTCGTCGACCAGCAGCAGCGCGCGTTCCGTGATCGGACTCATCGGTCGCTGCGTGGGTGTCGCGACCACCAGCCGGGTCACGATATTGGGCATCACGATCGGCACGGCATGCAGGTCATGCGGCCCACGCCGCGACAGCACCGCATTACGCGAAAGCACGCCGTAGCCCACCCCGCGTTCGACCAGATCGAGCAGCGAGCGCACCGAGTCGATTTCCAGCCTTACGTCCAGCGAAACGCCGTAACGCGCCGCGTCCGCCTCGATCAGCTGACGGACGGAATGCAGCGGCGAAGGGATGACCAGCGGGTACTGACCCAGCGTGGCAAGGGGGACATTCTCGGGCATCGAATGCCCGTCTTTCCGGCTGCCGATCAGGTAGAGCTCTTCGGAATGCACATGTCGGAAACGCATGTTCGCATTGACCGACGGGTTGTACAGCAAGGCGCAATCGAGGCGGCCGAGCTGCAGCCATTCCAGCAGGCTGGCGCTCAGTGCCTCCACCACGCTGATCTGCGCGGCGGGATAGCGTTCACGAAAACGCATCACCAGATCCACGGTGAGCAGGCTGCCCACACTGGGCGGCAGACCGATGGCGATCTTGCCGCCGAACACGCCGCGAGCCTGTCCGAGCTGCATGCGCGCGACCTCCACCTGACGGAGGATGCCGCGACCGTGTTCTACCAGTTCGCGCCCCGCATCGGTGGCCACGACGCCGCGTCCGTTGCGCTCGAGCAGGTGCGTGCCCAGCTCGATCTCGAGCTGACGGACCTGTCGACTGAGCAGGGACTGTGAAACGTCGAGCGTGGCGGCCGCACGCGTGAGGCTGCCGAATTCGACGATGCGGATGAAGCTCTGCAGGTGTTTCAGGTCCACGGTCGGTTCGCGCGCCATGTCGTGATCGGGACCCGATTATGTGCGCAGATGCGTGCAGGCTGCCTCACGGGCTGCCGATGCCGCCCAGGTTGACCATCACGCGAAGTCCGACAACGATGGCATTCGCCGGAACGCGCCTGACGCCTACGGTGTTGCCGAGAATGTCCGGATGCACGATGTACTGCAGATTGGGAACCAGACTCACCACCGGGAGGAGCTTGTAGCTGTAGTTGAGTTCGGTCATCCATTCATTACGATCGAACCGCGCGTCGGTACCGCTGTTTCTGTGGATGAGGTCGTCTTCGTAGGCCACGGCTTTGCGACTGAACCGGAAGAGCGTCGCCTGGAATCCCAGCGAGTCGTTGGGACGCCCGGCCGCAAGGCCAGTCCACAGCGCGCCGAATGTCGACTGCAGCGTGTAGTTTTCCGCATTGTCCAGCGGACCGGTCAGCGAGCCGAAGATCGCGAGATGGCGAGTATCGGTCGTCGGGTCGGGCTTCCAGATCACTTTGTCCGCGAGCACGTAAAGTCCGTAGCGGCCACCGTCGTAGGTTCGCGCCGTGCCACCCGACAGTGCGCGATGCTGCCCCCGGGTATTCAGCTCCGGATCGGTGAAGTCCGCCGAGTTGTACCAGCCGCCGATTTTCAGATGCCTCGGGTAGGGATCGTTGGCGAAGCTGGTCTCGTAGCCTGTTTCGACCGGGATCATCACACCGGTGGAGTCATTCAGGCCGAGGTTGAGGCCGTTGTTGTTCCTGCGCTCAGGGTTGATCTCGAACGCGCCGATCGACACATATCGCGCATCCGGCTGGTACTTAACGCGGGCGCCCCAGTTCACGTACGGGAAACCGCTGAAACCACCCGACGTATTGGTCAGCTGAAACGGGCAGTCCGGTGCCGAGACGAAGCGACAGCCATACGTCGACCGCGCGAACTGCCAGGTCGCGTTCATCCGTCCGGCGAGCACGTTGAGGTGGCTGCCTGCGAACTGTTGCTCCCATGTCAGGGTTGCCAGCTGCCATTGGCGCTTCGGATACCAATAGCCCTGAACCTTCTGAATCACGCCGATATCCTCGGCGGCAAGGCTGTGCCCGTAATAACGGGTGAAGGTGACATGCACTTTGGCGCCTGCGATCCCCGCCAGCCTGGCCATGTCGAGATCGGCACCGCCCACCACGCCGCCGCCGTTGGTTGCGCCGAGCCGCTCGCCGCCGCGCACGCTGGCCAACCAGTCGTTGTCCCAGACAAAACGCAGCGAGACACCCTGGTCGCGCAGTTTATCGACGGGACCGCGGGTGTCCTTCGCCGTTGCCGGCGCCGTCTGCCCCGGCTCCGGTATAGCAGTTGTCGCCTGCGCGTCCACGACGCCCGGGGCAACGATAGCGAGCAGGACGATGGCGATGCGGTGGAACGTCATGAGCGGCAGACCCCCTTCAGACAGCCGGGACACCGGCTGGGCGGGAGCGATGCTGGCTGTGCGGCGGCAGGCGAACAACGCCCGGGCGCGCCTATCAGCTATGCGTAAAACTCATGCCTTGCATGACGCCATGACTTTGATGCAACGCATCAACAGAATTCTGCGGTCACACCGCGCGCAAAGGGTCGGTCTGCGGCAGTGCCGCATGACGAAGCGGCGGCGGCAATCCGGCATCGCCGTATCGCTCGGTGTAGTGCGCGAGCGTCGAAACGAAGGCCTCGTCGGCTCCCCATGAAGCGGCATCCACGTCCACCGACTGCACGTGGACGTGGCTCAGGAGGTCGACACATTCCTGGCGGTAGCCCAGCGCGAGGAAACGCGCGGCGGCGCGGGAGCACTCGCCCAGCGGAGCCGGCGCATAGCCATGCGCGCCGGGGCGCTCGCAGATCATCCCGGCGCCCGTCGCGCATGCGAGCTTCAGCGCGAGGACGTCGCGGAGGCGCTCGTCGAAATCCTCACCCTTGTAGCGGCACCGGTCGCTCCACCAGGTCCAGTAATGAATGGTGTCACCGAGACCGTGCAGCGTGTCCGCGATCAGCGCCGGACCGCCGTCCAGCGGCGCGGCGGCGATGACCAGCGCCGCACTCTGCCCCGCGCGGAGGTGCACGGACGCCGAAGCGCACTCGTCGCTGAAATCCAGAAGGTGCGAGCACGCCACGTAGGCGCCGTCGACGGTGCGCCCTTCGAGACCCGGAGCGGCATCCACGGCGAGCCCGCACGTGAGGCGGAACGTCACCTCGCCCTCGGTGCAGGTCACGATACGGACGAAACGGCCCGCGGCGACGGCGTCTCCCTGCCCCGGCCGCCCCTCGGCCAGCGCCATGAAGTCGACGACGCGGAGCTCGGCACCGCCAATGCGCCCCGTGGACTCGATGACGTTGGTACCCGGCACGTACGCCTGGTCCCAGACGACGTCGCCGTCCACGTCGAGCACCAGCAGGGACCGGTCGACCCGTGACGACGCCAGCGCGGGCTTCGAGCGATCGAGCGACAGGCACGCCAGGGCGGCGTCGGCGCGCACGCGCCCGAACCCACGCAAGTCGCCGATGGGGAGGCCGCCCGAAGGTGTCAGGCCCTCATGCAGCATGGTGGCCGGCTGTTGTGCTTGCACGTCGGTTCTTCCTGGCGCCTGGGGAGGGACGCCGAGCGGCGCGGAGGTTGGGCCAGCGACCGGCAAGGCGACGTGAACACGCCGTACCTTCGTTCAATTTCGCCGGACGCAGCGGGGCGTAGAATGAGAAAAGGCGTGGGTACCCAACAGGTGACAGGCATGAGTGACAAAGACGTTCCGGGTTTCGAGCCCTACGACGGCCCGGCAGGCGGATGGGGCGCCCTGGGTGCCGTAGCCCGTGCGCTAAGCGGCCAGATGGCGATCGCGCGCGAATCCATCGCCTTGCACAAGGTCAACCAGCCCCAGGGTTTCGATTGTCCGGGCTGCGCATGGCCCGATCCGAAGGAAACCTCGTCGTTCGAGTTCTGCGAGAACGGCGCCAAGGCCGTGTCGTGGGAAGCGACGGCCAAGCGCGTGAAGCCGGAATTCTTTGCGACGAACAAGGTCGCCGATCTGTGGAATCTCACCGACTACACCCTCGAGGGGCTGGGTCGGCTGACCCATCCCCTCGTTTACGACCACGCCAGCGACACCTACCAGCCGATCGGGTGGGACGCCGCGTTTGAGCGTATCGGCGCGGCGCTGCGTGCGCTGCCTGACCCGGACATGGCCGAGTTCTACACCTCCGGGCGCGCGTCCAACGAAGCGGCATTTCTGTACCAGCTGTTCGTCCGTGAGTTCGGCACCAACAATTTCCCCGACTGCTCGAACATGTGCCACGAAGCCACCAGCGTGGGCCTGCCGCAGTCGCTGGGGTCGGGCAAGGGCACGGTGACGCTCGACGACTTCGAACACTGTGACGCCATCTTCTGCATCGGCCACAACCCGGGCACCAACCATCCGCGCATGCTGTCCACGCTGCGCGAGGCGTCGCTACGCGGTGTGCCCATCGTCGTGCTCAATCCCCTACCCGAGCGCGGCCTGGAGCGATTCACCTCACCGCAGCATCCGGTCGAGATGATCACCAACCGTTCGGTGCGCATCGCCTCGACCTATTACAAGCTGAAGATCGGCGGCGATGTGGCCGTGCTCAAGGGCATGATGAAGTACCTCCTGGTCGAGGACGCGAAGGCGCTGGCGGAAGGCATGCCTGGCGTCGTCGATCACGACTTCATCGAGGCGAACACCAGCGGTTTCGACGCGCTGGTCGCCGATGTGGAAGCCACCGAATGGCATGCGATCGAACGCAAGTCGGGCCTGACCCGCGCGGAGATCGAACACGCCGCCGGGATCTACGCCAGGGCCAGCAAGGTCATCGTCTGCTACGGCATGGGCATCACGCAGCACGCCCACGGCACCGAGAATGTCCAGCAGATCGCCAACCTGCTGCTCATGCGCGGCAACATCGGCCGGGAGGGCGCGGGCATCTGTCCGCTGCGTGGGCATAGCAACGTGCAGGGCGATCGCACGGTGGGCATCACCGAGAAGCCTAACGCGGCCCTCAATGAGGGCATCCGTAAGACCTACGGTTTCGAACCGCCGGTCGAACACGGCCATGATGCGGTCGCGGCCGTCATCGCTATCCGCGAAGGGCGTTCGAAGGCGCTGGTCGCACTCGGCGGCAACCTGGCCGTCGCCATGCCTGACACGGAAGAAACCTTCGCCGCGATGCGCGGCCTCGACCTCGCCGTGCATATCGCGACCAAGCTCAATCGATCGCACCTGATCATTGCGAAGGAGTCGCTGATCCTGCCCTGCCTCGGCCGTACGGAACTCGACGAGCAGGCCACGGGGCCGCAGGCGGTCACCGTGGAAGATTCGATGTCCATGGTGCATGCGTCGGCGGGAACGCTCACGCCCGCCTCGGAGCATCTGCGCTCCGAGCCCTGGATCGTGCGTGGTATCGCCAACGCGACACTGCCCGATACGAAGGTCGACTGGGACCGCCTCGTCGGCGATTACAACCTCATCCGCGATGACATCGAGAAGGTCTTTCCGATCTTCTACGACTTCAACAAGCGCGTGAACGTGCCGGGCGGCTTTCGTCTTCGCGTCGCCGCCAGCGAGCGCGCCTGGGATACACCGGACAAGCGTGCGCAGTTCCTGATCGCGCGCGGTCTGGACGAAGACGAGCCGCTGGGCGACGACGACCTGATGCTCACGACGATCCGCTCGCACGACCAGTACAACACGACGATCTACGGCCTCAACGACCGCTACCGCGGCGTGACCGGCCGACGCGACGTCATCTTCATGCACGAGAAAGATCTCGCCGCGCGCGGGCTCAGGCAGGGCGATCGCATCGATGTCTTCGCCACAGGGGTCAACGTGGCCGATGGTAAGGAGCGCGCCGTACGCGGCTTCACGGCCGTGGCCTTCGACATCGCCGAGGGTTCGGTGGCGATGTATTACCCCGAAGGAAATGCACTGATCGCGCTCGAGAGTCACGATCGCCGCTCGGGCACACCGGCGTACAAGTCGGTACCGGTGCGTATCGTGGCTTCCACCCTGCCGGCGGATCCGCGCGACAAACGCAAGGCATCGCATGCGGTCGCCTGATCGCCCGCCGCCTGCGGGATGCGCGACGCGGCCCGTGCTCCGTTACGAGCGCGGCCAGGCGACGGAAGATGACGACCGGCTTGCCGAAGAAGTGCCGGTCGCCATGCATTTCGACGGGCAGCCGTTCGCGGTGATGATGGCGACGCCGTGCGATCTGGAGGATTTCGCGCGGGGGTTCGCGTTGACGGAAGGCCGGGTCGCTTCGATCGACGACATCGTCTCCGTCGAGGTGAGTGAGGTGCTCGAGGGGATCACGGTGGATGTGCGGACGGTGGGAGCCACCCGTGCCGGCGATACGCGCCGCGGTGAACTCCCCGGGCGCAGCGGCTGCGGCATCTGCGGCAGCCGCGAACTCGAGGACGTGGTCCGCCACCCGGGCCCCGTCGGTTCAGGCCCCACGGTCACCCCCGCCGCCATCGAACACGCTCTCGAACTACTCCGCGCCTCGCAACCCATCAACGCCTTCACCGGCTCCGTTCACGCCGCTGCCTGGGCCCTCCCCGACGGCACGCTGATCCACGTTCGCGAGGACGTCGGACGGCACAATGCGCTCGACAAACTCATCGGCGTCCTGCTGACGTCTCGCGTGGATACGAACAAGGGTTTCGTCGCGATCACCAGCCGGGCCAGCTACGAAATGGTGACCAAGGCGGCGGTCGCGGGCATCACCGTGGTGGTCGCCATCTCCGCGCCCACCGCGCTGGCGGTCCACCTCGCCGCGGATTGCGGCGTCACCCTGGTGGGCTTCGCACGACCGGGACGTTTCAACGTCTACACACACCCCCAGCGCATCGTGTAATCAGCACCGACGCGTGACGCGCGATGGATCAGCCCCGTCGTCGACGCAGGCTGTCTTTCACGTCCACATCGAAACGCACCGTCGTCGCGACCGTATCGTATCCAGGGATGTCGAAGACCAGACCGTCCTTGCTGGGCAGACGCGACTGCAAGTCTTCAAGCGCCAGCCGCGGTACTTCCATCCGCCACTCGTGTGCATTGCCCGACAGCCCACACACCACGGCGTCGGTCGCGTCGACGGCGTAGCGCATGGTGAATACCGTGCCGAAAGCCGTCGAACCGAGCAACGCGACGTCCTGCAACAGTTCGCTCAGTTCGTCCTCGTCGATGCGCACGCGGATCGTGTCGTTCTCCAGTTGCACTCTCATGCGTTCGCCTCACGCCATTCGTCGGGGGTGTTGCAGTTGACCAGCAGGCGCGTGTCCAGGGTGTCGATCGCGAGTCGGGCCGCACCCAGGCGAGACTGCAGGGCCGATACGGAGCAGGTCCTGCCAAGCTGCGTCATGAGTTCGGCCAGCGCCGTGCGAGAGGCGCCGTCGAGCGTCATGCGCATGGGCAACGGGTAGCCGTGCCACACTGTCGTGCGCTCGGAGCGCGCAGCAATCAGCGGTTCCAGCAAGGCATTACTCAGCCGGGGCATATCTACCGGAACGACCAGCAGCTCGCCATCCGGCAGATATTCCACCGCGCTGGCGATGCCGCCGACGGGCCCGCTGCGCGGCCACCGGTCAGGTATGCCGCCGGGCCGGTCGCCGCTCACCGCCACGATCGTCGCACCGACGGCGCGCAGCGCCGTGGCCGTCCGTTGCAATAACGTGCGCCCTTCGATGATCAGCGACGCCTTGTCGGCCCCCATGCGCGAGGACAAGCCACCCGCCAGGATGAGCCCGACGATCACGGCGCATCCGCCGGGTCGAGCGGCCAGGCGTCAGTCGTATCGCCGAATGCGTCGGCGGCGCTCAACCACACATCCGCCTGAGTAAATGGCACGATGCGATAGGCCGCTTGCGCCTGCATCAGGCGAATCGCTTCGAGCCCATCGACATCGCTGACGCGTTGGCCAAGGGCAAAATGATGCATGCCCTCGCGCATACCGACGCTCTCGCTCATGCGAACCCGCTGCGACCGCTCGGCGCCGAGGCCCGCCATGGCACGAAGTACCGGAGCGACGAAGAAACGATAGCCGACGGCCACCGCGATCGGATTGCCGGGCAAGCTGACGACCATCGTCCCGCGATCGAAACGCGCGGCAAGCAACGGCTTACCCGGGCGCATGGCCACTTTGTGAAAAAGCGTCGTCGCGCCCAGCGAAGCCAGCGCCGAGGGAACGAAGTCGAAGCGTCCCGCGGACACCGCTCCCGTCGTGACGATGAGATCCGCCCCTGCCTGGAGAGCATCGCGCACCGCCTCGTGGAATGCGTCGCCGATATCCGGGACGCGACGACGGAACAGGAGCTCGGCGCCCCAGCGAACGAGGCTTGCCGCGAGAAACGGACCGTTGGAATCGTGGATGCCACCGGGCGGCAAGGGCCCGACGGGATGCAGTTCGCTGCCAGTGGTGATGATGGCCACACGCGGCCGACGGGCGACGTCGATCGTTTCGATACCCAGTGCCGCCAGCAACATGATGGCCGCCGCATCGATGCGCCGCCCGATACCCAACGCGAGGCTACCTGCCTCGATGTCGCTACCGGCCGCACGCACGTTCTGCCCGCGGCGTTCGTCGATGGTGAAGCGAACGATACCTCCGCTGCGCTCACACCGCTCGACAGGGACGACGGTGTCGAACCCGGCCGGCATCCGTGCGCCGGTGGCGATTTCGCAGCACTCGGCATCCGGATAACCTTCGGCGCCGTCGCCTGCCGCGTGCATCGCCGCGATCGCATAAGTCGCACCCGCGGCGATCGTCTCACGCGGTGCGCGTAGTGCGTACCCGTCCATGGCGGCGTTATCGAAGCCTGGGAGGGACATCGGGCTGACGATGTCGGCGGCGAGAATGCGTCCTGCCGCCGTGTCGACCGTGACGCGCTCGCTCTCCAGCTGGCGGGATTCGGCGAGAAGGAGGTCGAGTGCGTCGGGGTAGGAAATCATGGGAGAAGGGTAACCCTTCGTGGGACGGAGAGCATCGGTGACAGGGTTGGCTCCCACCAGAAGGCGGCGATCTGGGGGAGCGTGCCTCGGTCGATCCCAAATCCGTTGGGAGCCAGCCTGCTGGCGATGCTCCGCCAGCAGGCCCGCCCACCATTCATGCCGAACGGCGCGACGCCTCCTGCACCGTCGCCGGTCGATACGCCTCGAAAGCCACCGTCGCCGACGCGCGCCCCTGGCTCAGCGAACGCAACGCGGTGCTGTAGCCGTCGAGCTGCGCCAGCGGCACATCGGCTTCGATCTCGGTTCGCTCCTGCGTATCGGCGAGGTGGACGATCTGCCCACCGCGACGCTGCAGGTCGCCCAGTACGTCACCGACCGCCGCGCCCGGCGTCGACACCGACACGCGCATCACCGGTTCCAGCAACACCGTACCGGTCGCTTCCAGCGCCGACTTCACCGCGATCTGGGCCGCTCGATGGAACGCGGCTTCGTTCGAGTCCACCGCATGGGCCTGACCGTCGAGCACGATCACTTCCGCACCGACCACCGGGTAACCACGCGGACCTTCGAGCAGGGCCGAATGCGCGCCCTTCTCCACCGCCGACTGGAACTGCTTCGGGATGACGCCGCCGGTCGTCTTGTCGACAAACCGGTTGGCATCCTCGCCGGTCGGCGCCAGAGACAGCACCACGCGTGCGTACTGCCCGCTGCCGCCCGTCTGCTTGGCCAGTTTGCCCTCGACCGGGCCCGAGGCCTTCGCGGGGGTTTCCTCGTACGCCACGCGCGGTGAACCGGTGCGCACCTGCACACCCCACTCGCGACGCAGCCGCTCGACCATCACTTCGAGGTGCAGCTCGCCCATACCCCAGACCAGCGTCTCGCCGGTTTCAGGATCGGTGCTCACGCGGAAGGAAGGATCCTCCTGCGCGAGGCGTGCCAGGCCATTCCCGAGCTTGAGCAGATCGGCCGAGCGTTCGGGAGACAGTCGCCAGGACAATACCGCCGGCTGCGCCTGGATCGTTTCCAGCCGCACATGGCGATGCGAGTCCGACAAGGTTTCGCCTGTCGCGACGTCTTTCCAGCCGGCAATCGCGACGATGTCTCCCGCCTCGGCGGCGTCCACCGCCTCGGTATCTTCCGCACGCACGACCGCCAGGCGGCCGACCCGCTGCACGCGATCGGTGCCGCTGCGCCACACGGCATCGCCGACGTGCAGGCGACCCGAATACACGCGCACGAAGGCCAGCGGACCATGTGCCTGGTTGACCACCTTGAAGACGAGCGCAGCCAGCGGTGCGTTCGCGTCGGGGGCCAGCGAGACGTCACCGTTATCGGTGTGCGCGACGACGGACGGTCGATCCAGGGGCGACGGCAGGTACGCGACGAACGCATCGAGCAACGGCTCGATACCGACATTGCGGAACGCGGACCCCGGCAATACCGGCGAGCCGAGGCCCGCCAGCGTGCCACGACGCAGCGCCGCCGTGAGGACGTCGGCATCGATCGGCTCTTCCGCCAGCCAGAGTTCGGCAAGCGTTTCGTCACGGTCCGCCACGGCGGCCACGAGTTCGGCGCGTGCGTCGGCATGGGCGGCACGTTCCGTCCCGTCCCAGCCGTGCACGCTCGGCGTGCCGTCGTCATCGAAACGCCATGTGCGTTCGCCGACGAGATCGACGAGACCGGTCATGTGCTCGCCCTCGATCACCGGACGCGCGACGACCCACGGATTGGCACCGAGTTTGTCGCGCATCTGTGCGACCACCGCATCGAAATCCGCGCCCGGGCGGTCCATCTTGTTGACGAAGGCCATCAACGGTACGCCGTGCCGGCGCGCCTGGCGCCATACGGTTTCCGATTGCGGCTGCACGCCGGCGACGCCCGAGAACACGGTCACCGCACCGTCGAGCACGCGCAGCGAACGTTCGACCTCGATCGCGAAGTCGATGTGCCCGGGCGTATCGATGAGGGTCAGCCGATGCGGCTGGTCACCTTGCGGAGTCCAGTTCGCGCGCACGGCCGCGGCGCCGATCGTGATGCCACGCTCGCGCTCGAGCTCCATATGGTCGGTGGTGGTCGCGCCGTCGTGCACCTCACCGGTGCGATGGATCGTGCCGGTCTTGTAGAGAAGCCGCTCGGTGAGCGTGGTCTTGCCCGCGTCGACGTGCGCGATGATGCCGAGGTTGCGCCAGCGGCCGACGGGAATGGTGGTTTCGCGAGTGGTGGTACTCATGGCTAACGATGTCCTGATGGGATCGCCAGGGGCTCGAAGAAGCGGTTCCGAGCGAGGCACTCCCCGATCCGACGACCGCCGCCCCTGGCAGAGCAGGACGGGTCAGGATCGGGGGTCGCGGCTGTTCTTCATGACACGGAGACTCCGGTAAAGGCCTGGAAACGGCGGGTTTGGTCGAATGCGAAACAAAAAAAAGCACCCTTGCGGGTGCTTTCGAATCTTCGAGGCCGGGCGCCGTCTTACGACAGCGTTCCACCTTGCACGGAGCGCGCGCACCCGCGACGCGCCCCAGGGGCGATCGGTAGGTCGAGCATCAAATCGTGCTTGCAGCGGAACATGGTGTGGCTCTCGTGGTGAGGGGCGGATCTTACGCCTCGTCGGCGTTCTGCGCACTAGGTAGGGGTGATTGGTGAGGTTTCAAGGCCTTGCTGCGCGGGAATCGCCTTGCGCGGGAATCGCCGGCAGGGCCGGCTCCTACCTGTCTGCGGCGACCCGGTCGGATCCCGCAGAGAGGCCGGAGCCGGCCCTGCCGGCGACGCTCTTCAGGGCAGCGCGTAAGCCACCACGTAATCACCCGACTTGGTCCCCAGCCCGCTGTGCCCGCCGGCGGCGATCACCACGTACTGCTTTCCGCCGACCGAGTACGACATCGGATTCGCCTGCCCACCCGCCGGCAGACGTGCCTGCCAGAGGACCTTGCCCGTCCGCTCGTCCATCGCACGGATGTAGTTATCCGCCGTGGCGCCGATGAACACCAGGCCGCCCTTGGTGGTCATGTTGCCACCGATGTTGAAGATGCCGGTGGGCAGCGGCGCGTTCGTATGCGTGCCGAACGGACCGGTGTCGCGCGTCGTGCCGAGCGGATGCTCCCAGACCAGCTTGTGCGTGACCAGATCGATCGCGGCCAGTGTGCCCCACGGCGGCGGATTGCACGGCACGCCGAGCGGGTTCAGCCACGGATGCACCTTGCCGACATAAGGCGTGCCGTACTGCGGAGCCAGACCGCCGCCGACCTTTGGCTCGTCACCGGTGCCGTCCCACGGTTTCACGTAGCCCTTCTGTTCCGCCGGCTGGCGCGGCGCAAGGCTGACGATGAAGGGGATGTAGTTCGCGTTGGCGATGATCAGCTTGTTATACGGATCGATCGAGGCACCGTGCCAGTCGATCACACCATCGAAAGCCGGATAGACGATCGTGTCCTTCAGCTGCGGCGGCGTGAACTGGCCCTCGTACGCCGCCTTGCGGAACTCGATGCGGCACATCAGCTGATCGACCGGCGTCGCGCCCCACAGCGATTGCTCCGTGAGATCCTTCGGTGTCAGCGACGGCATACCCACCGAGTACGGCTGGGTGGGCGATGCGAAGTCGCCCGGCACCGTATCGGTCGGCACCTTCTTCTCGGCAACTTCGGTCACCGGCTTGCCGGTGCGGCGATCGAGTACGAAGAACTCGCCGCGTTTGGTCGTCTGTACCAGGGCGGGAATCGTGCCGCCATCGGGACCGGGCAAGTCGACCAGCGAAGGACCCGTCGGTACGTCCATGTCCCACAGGTCGTGATGCGTGTTCTGGTAGGTCCACTTCGGCTCGCCGGTTTCGATATCCAGCGCGACCGTCGAACTCGACACCTTCTCGTCGAACGGACGACGATGGCCGCCGAAGTAATCCGGCGTGGCGTTACCCATCGGCAGGTAGACCATGCCCAGATCCGGATCGGCGGTGTACACGCCCCACGCGTTAGGCGTGCCGCGTGTCAGCTGATCGTTCGGACCCGGCGTCCAGTTCTGCGGATCGTGCCCGACGTCCCACGCCCAGACCAGCTTGCCGGAGAGCGGATCGAACGCGCGCACGGCACCCGACGGCTCGCCTTCCGCCTGATTGTCGTATACCCAGCCACCGAGGATCACGCGATCCTTCAGCACCATGGGCGGCGACGTCACGAAGTGGAAGCCGGCCGGCACATGGCCGAGATACTGCGTCAGCGAAACGAAGCCGTGCTCGCCGAAATCCTCGCAGGGCTTGCCGGTGTCGGCGTTGAGCGCGAGCACGCGGGCATCGAGTACCGGCGCGATGATGCGACGCGGACAATCGGTCTGCGTGCCCTGCGGCGCTTCGTAATACGCCACGCCGCGGCAGGCCAGATAGACGTCCGCATCGGTATTGGCTTTGGGATCGAAGCTCCACTTCTTCGCACCCGTGGCGGCGTCGAAGGCGACCACCCAGCTATGGCCCGTACACACGTAAAGCGTGTCGCCGATCTTGATCGGGGTGTTTTCGAAGTTGAACTCGTGACCCGCGTCGGTACCGCCCTGATCCTCACCCGGACGCATGGTGTCGCCCGTCCGCGCCGTCCAGGCGACCTTGAGGTCCCTGACGTTGGTCGCGTTGATCTGGTCAAGCGGCGAGAAGCGATCGCCCCTGGGTGTGCGGCCGTAGAACTGCCAGTCGCTGTCCGGCACCGAGGCGTCGTGGCCATCCGCCATGTTTCGGATGACCGCTTCGCCCTGCGTGCCGACGGGCTGCATGAAACCCGCCACGCCGAGACCGACGCTGACGATAACGGCTACGATCACCGCGAAGGCGCCACCGCCCGAGGGAGTGAGCTTGCGACGTACCCAGGGCATGACGAGATAAATACCGAGCACCACCGGAACCAGCAGTCGCGGTTCCAGCTGCCAGCCCACGAGCCCGACCTCGGTGAACGCCCAGATGGCCGTCCCGAGCAGCACCACGGCATAGAGCCAGAGTGCGCTGGCCGAACCGCGCGCGAGCAGGATGCCGGTCGCTACGACCGCGGCGCCAGCGATGAGGTAGTAGAACGAGCCTCCGAGAGCCGCGAGCCACGCTCCGCCTCCCACGAGAAAGAGACCTAGAAGCGCTATGACCACGCCCGTGATACGGGGCGGCCTGCGTGAATAAAGAGTGGACGGCATTTCATGACTCCGGTGGGTGACGCGGCAGGGGCGCGTCGCGTCGAAGCCGCGGTTCGCGCAAATCATAGCCATGGCAGGTATATGCAGCGTCTACATCCGGCCGGTCACAATGGAGCATCCCCCGATGGAGTCTTCGCATGCGCTACATCAAGCTCGGCCGTACCGGCCTGGATATCTCGCCGCTGGTGCTCGGTTGCATGACTTACGGCGTTCCCGACCGCGGAAACCACGCCTGGACGCTGGACGAAGAGCAGAGCCGCCCCTTCATTCGCAAGGCGCTGGACCTTGGCATCAACTTCTTCGACACGGCCAACGCCTACTCCGATGGCACGTCCGAGGAGATCGTCGGACGCGCCCTGAAAGATTTTGCGAAACGCGACGAGGTGGTGATCGCCACCAAGACCTTCTTCCACTGGCGCAAGGGTCCGAACGGCGGCGGCCTGTCGCGCAAGGCGATCTTCCATTCGGTGGACGACTCACTGGCCCGCCTCGGCACCGACTACATCGACCTGTTGCAGATCCATCGCTACGACCAGACCACGCCCATCGAAGAAACGCTCGAGGCGCTGCATGACGTGGTGAAGGCCGGCAAGGTCCGCTACCTCGGCGCCTCGTCGATGTATGCGTGGCAGTTCGCGCAGATGGTTTACACCTCGCGGATGCACGGCTGGACCGAGTTCGTCAGCATGCAGGATCACTACAACCTGCTGCAGCGTGAGGAAGAGCGCGAGATGATTCCGTTCTGCATCGACGAGCACATCGCGGTGTTGCCTTGGAGCCCGCTGGCACGCGGACGGCTGACGCGCGACTGGGACGAAGGCAGCGACCGGCAGAAGAGCGATGTCTTCGGCGGAACGCTTTACAACGCCACGGAAGATTCGGATCGCGCCATCGTCGCGGCGGTGAAGAAGGTGGCCGATGCGCGTGGCGTGCCTCGTGCGCAGGTGGCATTGTCGTGGGTGGCGCATCGTGACGGCGTCACCGCGCCGATCGTCGGGGCGTCGAAGCCGCAGCATCTCGATGATGCGGTGGCGGCGATCGATCTGGAGCTGACCGAGGAAGAGACGGCAGCTTTGGAGGAGGCTTATACGCCGCGGGCGATCGCAGGGTTCGAGTAAGCGTTGCTTGCGGCAGTTCGGCTATGTTGTTGTCATACGGCGGTCTCGCCGCGCTGCGCGCGGATCGCCAGCGGGGCTGGCTCCTACCAGAGCAACGCATCGCGCTTCTGGTAGGAGCCGGCCCTGCCGGCGATTCAACCCCGCCGCGCCATCGCCTGTTCGATCACGTCCGCGGCCAGCGACGCACCTCGCTCGGCCCGGATGACGCCCGCGGCGCGCTGGGCACGCAAGGCCACGCCTTCGTCAGTCAGGAGGACGCGCAGCTTCGCCGCCGCCCGGTCGGCGCGGTAACGCGATGCCGGCAACACATCGCCCACACCCAGCCGAAGCACACGCGCCGCGTTGTCAGGCTGATCGAAGCCATGTGGCACCACGAGCGCCGGACACCCCGCGCGCAAACTCTCCTGCGTCGTGCCGACACCCCCGTGATGTACCACCGCGGAAGCGCGCGGGAACAACGCGCCGTGTGACGCATATTCCACAGCCATCACCCCGGCTGGCAACGTGTCGGGCAAGCGCGCGCGCATCTCGGGCGAGCCGGTGAGCAAGACGGCACGACATCCGAGCGCCCCTGCCGCCGCCATGCTCTCGCGAAGGAAGGCCTCGCCCGCGTGCACCGCCGCCGATCCCAGCGTAAACACGATCGGCGCGTCACCCGCGTCGAGAAACGCCGACAGCTCCGGGGGAAGGGTTTCGTTGAAGGGCGAGTAACGGCAATAGCCAGTGACCACGCTGTGCGCCGGGGCATCCAGCGGCGCATGCCCCAACAGCGGCGAATACATCGCCAGCACACCATCGCGCGCGTGCTGTCCGCGATGAAACGGATCGCCCCACACCGACACCGGCGCCAGACCCAGCGACTGCCGGAAGCTGCGCACGGCACGTGTCCACGGTGCGGTCACCCGCTCACCGATCCGGCGCACCCAGGCGCCACGACGCGGCGACGCACGTAAGAAACGGTCGAGTCGCGCCATGCCCGTCGCCGGCGGATCGAAAGCGGAAAGGAACACCGCGGGCGACAGGACGGCGGACAACCACGCCACGCGTGTCGTCTCGCCCAGAATCTGGCCGGCGAAGGCGAGCGTCGAGGTGACGATCGCATCGGCCTCCAGACATACTGGCGCCAGCGCGCGGTAGCTCGCCGCGACATCCTCCGCAGCCAGGTCACGTACGACGAAGCGCGGACCGCGCAGCGGATGGAACGCCCGGGCAGCGAAGGCGGCCTTGTCCTCGGGCTCCGCGATCCCGCTGGCAAGGACGAACCTCAGCCCGGCCTCCGCCACCGCCTCGCGATGAATCGCATGGGCACCGATGGTGACCCGATGGCCCCGCGCCGCCAGCTCCCGCCCCACGGACAGGAACGGAAACAGGTCACCCTGCGATCCCACCGTCGCCATCACGATGTGCCTTGCCGCCATGCCTTACTCCCGATGACCTGGCGCATCGTCGCGGGCGACATGTCGACGCGATGCATGCCTGGCTCGTTGACCTGCCCCGTCCGTAGGGCTAACCTCTGGGCCGCCAGCGGTCTTTATCTCTCTATTCGAATAGAAGGATAAAAGCTAAGAGGGAAGCCGGTGAGAATCCGGCGCTGCCCCGCAGCGGTATGTGGAGACGAGCGCGTCATCAGCACTGGATCGATGGCGATCCGGGAAGCGACACGCAAGGCGGCACCCAGGTGCCACATCCACGAGCCCGAAGACCTGCCGCCGGCCTGGGCGCGCGTGCCGTCATGGGTGCGTGTGCCCTGCCCGACCTGGGCCGTCGCGTTCGCGCGAGGGTCCGGTTCGCCCGCGGGGGCGAAGGTCGACGGCAAGCCGCATGACGCCTTCACGCTGCCGCACCTTCCGTGTGGCAGTGCACGTGCGTCCGCGACGAACCGCCCTTCCCTCCTCTTTGCCACGAAGAGGAATCATCCACATGCCACACGTTACCTACCCCGGTTTTCCCCGCATCGGCCGACGCCGCGAACTGAAGCGCGCGCTCGAAAGTCACTGGAGGGGCGAAACCAGCGCCGACGACCTGCTCACCGTCGCCCGTCAGCTCCGCGAACGCCACTGGCGCCTCGCGCGCGACGCGGGAGCCGACAGCGTTCCCGTCAACGACTTCTCGCTTTACGACCATGTGCTCGATGCCGCCGTCGCGGTCGACGCCATTCCCCCGCGCTACCGTGCACTCCATCAGCGCGATCCGCTGGCCGGCTATTTCGCCATGGCACGCGGCCGTCAGGACGGCGAAGTCGACCTGCACGCGCTGGAGATGACCAAGTGGTTCGACACCAACTACCACTACATCGTCCCCGAGCTGCAGGCGGGCCAGTCGTTTGCCACGCGTGCCGACAAGGTCGTCGCGGAATATCGTGAAGCCGTCACCCTCGGCCATGCGGCGCGCCCCGTACTCCTCGGTCCGTTGACCTTCCTCCGTTTGGCCAAGACCGTCGACGGCAGCGATCCTCTGGCGCTGCTCGACGCGTTGCTGCCGGCGTGGAGCGGTTTGCTCGATGCGCTCGCGGACGCGGGTGCCGACTGGATCCAGGTCGACGAACCGGCCCTCGTGCTCGATCTCGAGCCGGACTGGCAGGCGGCCTATCGCGGCGCTTATGCCGCCATCGGTGAACGGTCGCGCGGCCGCATCCTGCTCGCGACCTATTTCGGCGAGCTCGGCGGCAACCTCGAACTGGCGGCGTCGTTGCCCGTCGCCGGCCTGCATGTCGATCTCGCGCGCGCGCCCGGGCAACTGGATGCCGTGCTCGACGCGCTTCCCGCCGGTCGTGTGCTGTCCGCCGGCGTGCTCGACGGCCGCAACATCTGGCTGAGCGACCCGTCCGCCATCGCGCCGCGCATCGCCAGCGCACGCGAGCGCCTCGGCGACGGGCGTCTCTGGCTGTCGACGTCGTGCTCGCTGCTGCACGTGCCGATCGATGCGTCGGAAGAAAAGCACCTGCCGGGTTCGATCGGTGACTGGCTGTCGTTCGCGCGGCAGAAGATCGTCGAACTGCGACGCTATGCCGACGCCGTCGTCGGCGACGACACGGCGCAGCTCGCGCTCTCGCGTCAGCAAGCGACAGTGGAGGCGCGACTGCTTTCTCCCGACGTGCTGCGCGCCGACGTGCGGGCGCGCGTACGTGGACTGACGCCCCAGTTCGGACAGCGCCGCTCGGCCTACGCGTTTCGCGCAAATGTGCAGAAGCAGCGCTTTGGCCTGCCCGACCTGCCGACCACCACCATCGGCTCGTTTCCGCAGACCACGGAACTACGCCTTGCGCGTGCCGCGCATCGCTCGGGCAAGCTCGACGACGAGGCTTATACGGCCGTGCTTCGCGAGGAGGTGCGGCGCGCCGTGGCGTTTCAGGAAGAAGCGGGGCTCGATGTCCTCGTGCACGGCGAGCCCGAGCGCAACGACATGGTCGAGTACTTCGGCGAACAGCTGCAAGGCTACGCGTTCACGTCTCTGGGCTGGGTGCAGAGTTACGGCTCGCGCTGCGTCAAGCCGCCGATCGTCTTCGGTGACGTGGCGCGTCCCGCCGCGATGACCGTCGCCTGGTCCGCATACGCCCAGTCCCTGACCGCCAGGCCGATGAAGGGCATGCTTACCGGTCCGGTGACGATGCTGCAGTGGTCGTTCGTACGTGACGATCTCCCGCGTGCCGAGGTGTGCCGACAGATCGCCCTGGCTTTGCGTGACGAGGTCCACGATCTCGAGAAAGCCGGCATCGGCATCGTGCAGATCGACGAGCCGGCGCTGCGCGAAGGCCTTCCCCTCCGCCGGGGTGACTGGGCCACCTATCTGGACTGGGCGGTCGACGCGTTCCGGATTACCGCGGGTGGCGTCAGCGACTCGACTCAGATCCATACCCACATGTGCTACTCGGAGTTCAACGACATCATCGAGGCGGTCGCCGCGATGGACGCGGACGTGATCTCGATCGAGACCAGCCGCTCGCGGATGGAGCTGCTGGACGCCTTCACACGGTTCCGTTACCCGAACGGCATCGGACCCGGCGTCTACGACATTCACTCCCCGCGCGTGCCCGGCAAGGAGGAAATGGCCGATCTGCTGTCCCGGGCGCTCCAGGTGCTTCGTCCGGACCAGCTCTGGGTCAATCCCGATTGCGGCCTGAAGACCCGCGGCTGGCCCGAGGTAGCTGAGGCCCTGACCGGGATGGTGGCCGTGGCCCGGGCGGCCCGCGAACGGCTGGCGGAGGTGGCCTGACGGAAAAAGGGGCACCGTGTCCCCGCGCTGTTGGCCTTTCGCGCGCGGGGCGCGCTCCCATACGGCGGCTGCCGTAGGAGCGCGCCCCGCGCGCGAAAGGCCAACAGAGCGGGCGGCAACCCCCTCCCAACCCCCCTCCTACCCCTTCCCCCGCTGAACATCCATGCAATCGTCACCCGCCGGGGGTACCCTTGCCGCTGCAAACCGGCGACGGGGCGTGTATCATGGCGCGCCCCATTTATCTCTTTATCCGTAAAGAAGGATATATACCCTCGATGAGCAATTTCCTCTTCACCTCCGAGTCGGTCTCCGAAGGCCATCCGGACAAAATCGCCGACCAGATCTCCGACGCCGTTCTGGACGCCATCCTGGCCCAGGACCCGCGTGCGCGCGTGGCCTGCGAGACGCTGGTGAAGACCGGTGTCGCCATCGTCGCGGGTGAGATCACCACCAGCGCCTGGATCGATCTGGAAGCGCTGACCCGTAAGGTCATCCTCGACATCGGCTACGACTCCTCGGAAGTCGGGTTCGACGGCGAGACCTGCGGCGTTCTCAACCTGATCGGCAAGCAGTCGCCTGACATCAACCAGGGCGTGGACCGCAAGAAGCCGGAAGAACAGGGCGCTGGCGACCAGGGCCTGATGTTCGGCTATGCGACCAACGAAACCACCGAGTACATGCCCGCGGCGATCCACTACGCGCATCGTCTCGTCGAGCAGCAGACCAAGGTCCGCAAGAAGAAGAACTCGCCGCTGCCGTGGCTTCGCCCGGATGCCAAGAGCCAGGTCACCCTGCGCTACGAGAACGGCGAAGCCGTCGCCATCGACGCCGTCGTGCTCTCGACCCAGCACGATCCCGACGTCAAGCAGAAGGACCTGATCGAAGGCGTGCGCGAGCTGATCCTCAAGCCCGTGCTGCCGGCGAAGCTCCTGCACAAGGGCACCAAGTTCCACATCAACCCGACCGGCAAGTTCGTCATCGGCGGACCGGTGGGCGACTGCGGCCTGACCGGCCGTAAGATCATCGTCGACACCTACGGTGGCTGGGCCCGTCACGGTGGTGGCGCGTTCTCGGGCAAGGATCCGTCCAAGGTCGACCGTTCGGCTGCCTATGCCGCGCGCTACGTCGCCAAGAACATCGTCGCGGCCGGCCTCGCCGACCGTTGCGAAATCCAGGTCAGCTACGCCATCGGCGTCGCCGAGCCGACCTCGATCTCGGTGACGACCTTCGGCACCGGCAAGATTCCCGACGAGAAGATCGAGAAGCTGATTCGCAAGCATTTCGACCTGCGCCCGTACGGCATCATCCAGATGCTCGATCTGGTCCACCCGATGTACCAGCCGACCGCCTCCAACGGTCACTTCGGCCGCAAGCCGTACGACGTCACCGACAAGAACGGCAACACGTTCACGGCGTTCTCCTGGGAGAAGACCGACAAGGCTGACGTCCTGCGCGACGCCGCCGGCCTCGGCGCGACGGTTGCTCGCCGCAAGTAAGTTTTGTGCGACATGCGATAGAAAACGGGCGCCTTCGGGCGCCCGTTTTCGTTCAGGAACCTCAGAAAGTTGCCGCCGGGGTCACAATGCTTTCATGGCTGGAATGAGACATCTGAGAGCCGTTACCGTGCTACCGGAGAATCCATGATGTCACGCACCCTGCCCCGCCTCATCGCGACCGCGCTACTCGTGGCCGCCGTTCCTTTCGCCGCCCATGCGCAGGACGACGCCAAGCAGACCGATTCCAAGGGCGGTACCCCGACCGATGCCGGCTTCGTCACCAATGCCAGCGGCGCAGGCCTGGCCGAAGTGGAGCTGGGCAAGATCGCCGTGACCAACGGCGGATCGGCCAGGGTGAAGTCGTTCGGCCAGCACATGGTCGACGACCACACCAAGTCGGGCGAGGAGCTGAAGAATCTTGCGAGCGGAGACCGCGGCTATGCCACCGCCGAGAGCCCGCCGCCCGCGAACCAGAAAGACATCGACGCGCTGAAGCGCCTCAATGGCGCGGCGTTCGACAAGGAATACGCGAAGGTCGCCGTCGCCGATCACGAGAAGGCCATCGCCATCTTCGAGGTCGAGGCCGAAAAGGGCTCGAACAAGGAACTGCAGGCCTTCGCTAAGAAGACCCTGCCGACGCTGAAGCAACATCTGAAGATGGCTCGGGCGCTGAACAGCGGAAAGTAAGACCTGTAGGAGCGCGCCTCGCGCGCGATGCCCTTAACGCCTGACGCACGACCGTCAGCGCAAGAGCGTCGCGCGCAGGCGCGCTCCTACATTTTTAGGGGCGATGCCGGACGAAGCCGCGCAACGTCAGGCCCGGGGACGTGACGAATGCCGTCGGCTGGGCCATACCTTCATCGGCGCGCCATGCCCGCCGTGGTCATCCGGCGGGTCGATGATGCCGTTATCTTCGAACCGAACCTGGCGCCACTGACCCTGGAGGGTGTCGAAATCGTCCATGATTTTCATGCTCAGCCGTTACGGTTCGAACCCGACAGCACGTCCACCCACACGGCGAGCACAAGGATCGCGCCCTTGATGATCATCTGCCAGGAGTTGTCGACGTCCATCAGCTGCATGCCGCTGTCGAGGCTGGCCATCACGAGGGCGCCGATCAGCGCGCCGTAGACCGTGCCGGAACCGCCGCGCATCGACGTGCCGCCGATGAAACAGGCGGAGATGGCGTCCAGCTCGCCGCCGGTACCGGCGGAGGGCGAACCCGAACCGGTGCGAGCCACGGTGATGATGCCGGCGAAGGCGCACATCAGGCCCATCAGCGCGAACACGACCAGCTTGACCCGGGCGACGTTGACGCCCGAGAGGCGCGTCGCTTCCATGTTGCCGCCGACCGCGTAGATATGGCGACCGAACACGGTCTGGGTCGAAACGTAGGTGAACACGGCCAGCAGGCCGAGCAGGATCATCACCGGAATGGGAATGCCGTTGGCGTCGTTGAGCGTGCGCACGAAGCCGAAGATGACCGCGCCGATGGCGACCAGCTTGACCGCATCGACCCAGACCGCGCCCTGCTGCAGACCGAGCTTGCCCCGACGCATGCGCCGGCGGACGGTCAGCGCGACCATGGCAAGGAAGATGATGGCGCCGATCCAGCGCGACATCGCCACCGGGACGAAGCCCTGGCCGAGCTGGATGAGGTCATCCGGCGCCGGCGCGATGGTGGAGCTGCCGGTGATGTAAAGCACGATGCCGCGGAAAGCCAGCATGCCGCCGAGACCGACGATGAACGACGGTACGCGCATCTTGGTGACCACGAAGCCGTTGAACGCACCGATAAGCAGGCCGAGCACCAGCACGGCGCCGATGGACGTCCACGTGCCCCAGCCCTGGTTGACCGTCAGGATGGCGACCACACCACCCAGCAGGCCGAGCTGCGAGCCGATCGACAGATCGATCTCGCCCGCGATGATGACGAACACCATGCCGCAGGCAAGCATGCCGGTGATGGCCATCTGCCGGAACAGGTTGGACAGGTTGCCGGGCGTGATGAAGGCCTGGTCGGTCTTTACGTGAAAAAACACCCAGATGAGCGCGACGGCGATGAGCAGCGCGAGGATCTTGTAGCGGACGAACAGTTGCTGGATTTGCTGGGCCTGCATGGAGGAGCTTCCGTGGTGGCGCGTGGATGGGTTCGAAGGATCAGGCCGCGTGTGCGGGCCCCTCGGCGGCGTGTGAAATCGCGGCGGCGAGCACCTGCTCCTGCGTCAGACCGACGTTCTTGAAGTCGCCGCGAAGCTTGCCCTCGCCGACGACGAGAACGCGATCGCTCACGCCGAGCACCTCGGGCATCTCCGAGGAGACCATGATGATGGCGACGCCCTTGGCGGCCAGTTCGAACATCAGCTTGTAGATGTCGTACTTGGAGCCGACGTCGACGCCGCGGGTCGGCTCGTCGAGGATAAGCACCTTGGGGCCGGGCAACAGCATCTTGGTCAGGACCGCCTTCTGCTGGTTGCCGCCGGACAACCCGACGATCGCCAGTTCGGGACTGGCCGTCTTGACGCGCAGCCGCTTGATCTCGGTGTCGACCACCTGCAGCTCGGCCTGACGGTCGATCTGCCCGGCGTGCGCATAATGCGCCAGCGTGGCGAGCGTGATGTTGTCGCCCACACCCAGCAGCGGCACGATACCCTGACGTTTACGGTCTTCCGGCACCAGCGACAGACCGGCCTTGATCGCCTGCTCGGGCGAACGGATCTTGATCGACTTGCCCTCGAGCACCAGCTCGGCCTCATAGCGGCCGGGATAGGCGCCGAAGATCGCCGAGACCAGTTCGGTACGACCCGCGCCCACGAGCCCGGCGATACCGACGATCTCGCCGCGACGCACTTCGAACGAGATGTCGTCGACGCGCTTGCGGTTCGGGTTGGCCACGTCCCAGCAGGTGACGTGCTTCGCCTCGAAGATCACCTCGCCGATGTCGTGGTCCATCTTCGGGAACAGATTTTCGATCTCGCGCCCAACCATCGCGGTGATGATCGTATGCGTGGTCATCTCGCTCATCGGCTTCGTGACGATGTGCTTGCCGTCGCGGATGACCGTGACCGTGTCGCACACGCGTGCCACTTCGTCGAGCTTGTGCGAGATGTAAACGCAGGCCACACCGTCGCGCTTGAGGTCCTCGATGATCGACAACAGCGTGTCGGTCTCGGAGGAGGTCAGCGACGACGAGGGCTCGTCGAGGATCAGCAGGCGCGCGTTTTTCGCCAGCGCCTTGGCGATCTCGAACAACTGCTGGTAGCCGCCGCCGTAGTTCATTACAGGGGCCGCTACGTTGACGTCCTTGAGCTTGAGCCGGGCGAGCAGCGCCTCGGCCTTCGCATACATGGCGTCGTAATCCATCACACCGCCGAATTTGCGGATCTCGTTGCCGAGGAAGATGTTCTCGGCGACGGAGAGCTGCGGTACCAGCATCAGCTCCTGGTGGATGATGACGATGCCGGCCGCTTCGCTGTCACGCACCGAGTGCGCCCGCAGCGGCTTGCCGTCGAACAGGATCTCGCCTTCCCACGTGCCATAGGGATACACGCCGGAGAGGACTTTCATCAGGGTGGACTTGCCTGCGCCGTTTTCTCCGCACAGGCCCACGCATTCACCGGGCCGCACGGCCAGGTCGATGCCATTGAGCGCACGCACGCCGGAGAATTCCTTGACGATCTGGCGCATCTCGAACAGGTATTCGCTCACGGTCTTCCTCACTCAAGGTGGCGCCCCGCACGAAGCGGGGCGCCCCCGATCTTACTGACCCACCTGGGCCTGGGTATAGAAGCCGTCCTTGACCACGAGATCGACGTTCTGCTTTGTCAGCAGGGTCGGGGTCAGCAGGATAGTGTTGATGTCGCCCTTGCCGTTGTTCATCTTGGAGGTGAAGTTCGGCGCCTTGCCCTGGGCGAGGTCGACCGCCAGGTTGGCGGCATCCGTGGCGATGGTCTTGATCGGCTTGTAGACCGTCATGGTCTGCGTACCGGCCTTGATCCGCTTGATCGCGGCGAGATCGGCATCCTGACCCGACACGGCGACCTTGCCGGCGAGCTTCTGGCCGTTCAGCGCGGCGATGGCACCACCCGCGGTGCCGTCGTTCGAAGCGACGATGCCCTGGATGTTGTTCTTGTTGGCGGTCAGCGCGTTTTCGATGATCGACTGCGCGTTAGAGGCCAGCCACTCGTTGGTCCACTGCTGACCGACGATCTTGATGTCGCCCTTGTCGACCAGCGGCTTGAGCACCTTCATCTGGCCTTCGCGGAGGATCTTGGCGTTGTTGTCGGTGGGCGCGCCGCCGAGCAGGAAGTAGTTGCCCTTGGGTGCGGCATTGACCACGCCCTGGGCCTGCATCTGACCGACCTTGTCGTTGTCGAACGAGATGTAGGCGTCGACGTCGGCGTTGAGGATCAGGCGGTCGTAGGAGATGACCTTGATGCCAGCCTTCTTCGCTTCGGCCACGACGGTCGTCAGAGTCTTGGCGTTGAACGGCACGATGACGATGACGTCGACCTTGCGCGAGATCAGGTTCTCGATCTGCTGGATCTGCTTCTGCTCGTTGGCATCGGCGGACTGCACCGAGACCGTGGCGCCCTTGGCTTCAGCGGCGGCCTTGAAATAATCGCGGTCCTTGGTCCAGCGCTCGACGCGCAGGTCGTCGATGGAGAAGCCGATAACCGGCTTTTCCTTGCTGGCGTGGGCCTGCGGCGCCGCGAAAATGCCGGCGCCGGCCATCGATACGGCGAGCAACGTGTATAGGGCCTTGTGCTTCATGCTCATCTCCATGCTTCTGGGTTCACCCTCTTCAGGGCGGAAATTCGTCGCCTCAGGCGGCGTCGGAATACAGCGGCTTCAAACGCTCGTACGAGCGGCGGAACAGAGGGTGACGTGTTTGAAGAAAATATGCATGACGCGCTGCATCGGGCTCGCGGACGGCGGTAACCTCCGGCATCGGACAGACCTCATCCAGCGTGGCTTGCGGGTCTACCGCCAGGCGTGCGAGACGGGCCGCGCCGAGCGCCGGGCCGACTTCGCCACCGGCGCGCAACACCAGCTTCTTGCCCAGAATGTCGGCCAGCATCTGAGTCCAGTAGGCACTACGCGAGCCGCCGCCGATGACCGTGATCTCGTCGGCCACCAGGCCGGTCGACTCGACCGCCAGCAAGCCGTCGAGCAGACCCAGGCCGACGCCCTCGAGCGTGGCGTTGGCGAGATCCGCGCGCAGCGTGCCCGGACCCAGGTTGGTGAATGAGCCGCGTGCATGAGCATCGTTGTGCGGCGTGCGCTCACCCGTGAGGTAAGGCAGGAACACCGGGCCGTCGGGTTTCAGGCCGGCGGCTTCGGCCTCCGCCAGCAGTGCCGGGACATCCTTGAAGCCCGTGAGGCGGGCGGTGAAGTCCAGGCAGCTGGCCGCGTTGAGCATCACCGACATCAGGTGCCACGTGTCAGGCAAGGCATGGCAGAAGCTGTGCACGGCCTGCTCGGGGCTGGCACGGAAACCATCGGACACCGCGAAGTACACGCCCGAGGTGCCCAGCGAGAGCATCGCCTGACCGCTGCGGACGATACCCACGCCGACGGCACCCGCCGCGTTGTCGCCACCACCGGCGGCGACGGGCACGGTATCCATGCCCCAGCGATCCGCCAGCTCCCGGCTCAGCCGACCCGCCGGCTGGCTGCCTTCGAAGACATCGGGCATGTGCGAGCGATCCAGGCCGGTCGCGGCGAGCATCGCATCGCTCCACTGACGCTTCTCGACATCGAGCCAGAGCGTGCCGGCCGCGTCGGAGGCATCGGTCATGTACTCACCGGTGAGCTTCAGCCGCAGGTAGTCCTTGGGCAGCAGCACCCTGGCGACCTGCGCGAAGATCTCGGGCTCGTGCTTGCGGACCCAGGCGAGCTTGGGCGCCGTGAAGCCCGGAAACGCCACGTTGCCGGTGATCGAGCGGAAGCCCGGCACCTTTTCCAGTTCGGCACCCTCGATGTCGGACCGGGTGTCGTTCCAGAGAATCGCGGGGCGCAGGATTTTGTCTGACTTATCGAGAAGGGTCGCGCCGTGCATCTGGCCCGAGAGACCGATGGCCGCCACGCGGCGGGCATCGGCACCCTTGAGGACATCCGTGACCGCCACCTCGGTGGCCGCCCACCAGGCCGCGGGATCCTGCTCGGACCAGCGCGGCCTGGGATGGGACACCTCGAGCGGGCTGGACGCACTGGCCCGCACCGCCCCCGTGTCGTCGATCAGCACCGCCTTCACCGACGAGGTGCCGAGGTCGATACCGAGGTACATGCGTTCCTGTGCTTCCATCAAAACGAACTCCCTATCAGCCGTAGATATAACGGTTGACGATATTTTCGAGCAATTCCTGACCGCCGGAGACGTGCTTCGGGTGGATGTCGCGAGCAATCGCCTCGTCCGACAGGGAAGCGAGCGTGAAACCACCGTTGAGGATCTTGGCACCCAGCTCGGCATCCCAGCCAGCGTAGCGCTTCGCCTTGAAGTCGGCGAGGGCGTCGCGCTCGATCAGTTTCGCCGCACGCTCGAGGCTCAGCGCCAGCGCGTCGATACCACCGATGTGACCGTGGAAGAGATCCTCCGCCGCGCTGCTCTGGCGACGCACCTTCGTGTCGAAGTTGTAACCGCCCGTGGTGAAGCCGCCGGCCTTGAGGATCTCATAGGTCACCAGGGTGAGCTCTTCGACACTGTTCGGGAACTGGTCGGTGTCCCAGCCGTTCTGCGGATCGCCGCGGTTGGCGTCGATCGAGCCGAACAGACCCAGCGCGATGGACGTGGCGACCTCGTGCTGGAACGAATGGCCGGCCAGCGTGGCGTGGTTCGCTTCGAGGTTGGTCTTGACCTCGTTCTCCAGACCGAAGTCCTTGAGGAAGCCGTACACCGTGGCGCTGTCGTAGTCGTACTGGTGCTTGGTGGGCTCCTGCGGCTTCGGCTCGATCAGGATCGTGCCCTTGAAGCCGAGCTTGTGCTTGTGTTCGACGACCATCTGGAAGAACCGGCCCAGCTGCGCGCGCTCGCGCTTGAGGTCGGTGTTGAGCAGGGTCTCGTAGCCTTCGCGGCCGCCCCACAGCACGTAGTTCTCACCGCCGAGGCGATGCGTGGCTTCCATGGCGTGACGGACCTGCGTCGCGGCGTAGGCGAACACTTCCGGCTGCGGATTGGTCGCGGCACCGGCGGCGTAGCGCGGGTTGCTGAACACGTTGGCCGTGCCCCAGAGCAGCTTCACGCCGGTTTCGGCCTGCTTCTTCTCGAGCACGTCGACCATCGCGGCGAAGTTGTTCCTGTATTCGGCGAGGTTCGCGCCTTCCGGTGCCACGTCGGTGTCGTGGAACGTGTAGAACGGCGTGCCGAGGCGGGAGAAGAAGTCGAAGGCAGCGTCGGCTTTCTCACGCGCCTTCTCCAGCGGGTCGCCCGCGGTCTGCCAGGGACGCTCGAACGTGCCGGCACCGAAGACGTCCGAGCCCGGCCACACGAAGGTGTGCCAGTAGCAGACGGCGAGACGCAGGTGCTCGGCCATGCTCTTGCCCAGGATCTGCTTCTTCGCATCGTAGTGATGGAAGGCGAGCGGATTGTCCGACTGCGGACCTTCGTAGGCGATCTTCGGAATGTGCGAAAAGTACGACATAACAAATCCTTGACAAACAGGGGGGCGAATTCCGTCGATGCTGACGATCCGGGGGCATAGCGCGCAATTGCGATTTCAGTCGCCACCCCGGTACTTTTCTTTGCCGCGGTGCGTCATGGCCGGGAGCGCGGATTCCTGCTAGTTTTCGCCGCCATGGCACCGCACCGCATCGCCCTGCTTTTCAATGCCAACAAGGTGTATGACCGTCAGGTCATCGCCGGGATTGGGCATTACCTCAACAGCACGCGGGTAGAGTGGGACCTCTTCATGGAAGAGGACTTCCGCAGCCGGATGCGCGACATCCACGACTTCCAGGGCGACGGCGTCATCGCCGACTTCGACGACCCCGACGCCCCGGATGCGTTGCGCGACCTGCACATCCCCGTGGTCGCCGTCGGCGGCTCCTACCACGACGCTTCCGCCTATCCGGCGGGCGTTCCCTATATCGCCACCGACAATGCGCGCCTCGTGCGGCTGGCCTATGACCACCTGATCGAGCAGGGCCTCACGCGCTTCGCCTTCTACGGCATCCCCCCGAGCCCGGGCAGCCGCTGGGCGCAGGAGCGCGAACACGCCTTCGAGGCCATCGTTCGCGAGGAATCCATCGACGGCGTCGTCTACGAAGGCTCCCCCACCAGTGCAGGTGGCTGGGGCCACGCGGTGGAGGAACTGATCACGTGGCTGGCCGAGCTGCCCAAGCCCATCGGCATCATCGCCGTGACCGACGCCCGTGCGCGCCAGCTCCTGCAGGCCTGCGTCATGGGTGGCTTCGCGGTACCGGAGCAGATCGCGATCGTCGGTATCGACAACGACCCGATGGCCCAGCTGCTGACACGCATCCCGCTGACGTCGGTGATTCAGGGTGCCGAGGAGATGGGGCGCACCGCGGCGCACCTGCTGCACCAGATGCTGCGGGGCGTGGATTGCTCGAGCTCGCGCATCCTCGTGCCACCGGTGGGCATCAACGTGCAGGTGTCGAGCCGGTTCCAGCCGATGCGCAGCCCGCACGTCATGCGCGCCAGCCACTACATCCGCCAGTACGGCTGTCTCGGCATCAAGACCGAACAGGTCGCCGACTACGTGGGCGTGTCGCGGACCGTGCTCGAGGAGCATTTCAAGCGCGAGCTCAAGCAGACCGTCCATCAGGTGATCCTGAAGCACAAGCTCGACACGGCCTGCGACCTCATCGCCAACTCCGACGTGCCGCTCGCGGACATCGCGCTGCGTTGCGGCTTCACGTCGCTGCAATACATGTATGCGGTATTCCGTCGTGAGTACGACTGCACGCCGCGCCAGTACCTCGACCTCCATCGCAAGACGACGACCTGATCGCCGTCCGCAGGGAACGCTCTACCCATGCCCGTATCGAACGCCACCGCCTGGGGACAGCTCCCCGACGGCCGCCCGCTCCACCGCTGGACCCTGCGCAACGCCCGCGACGCGCAGATCGACATCACCGACCTCGGCGGCACCCTGCTCTCGTGGCAGGCGCCGGACCGGCAGGGACGCGTCGGCGACATTCTGCTCGGTCACGCCGACGCGCAGCAGTACCTCGCCTCCACGGCGTATATGGGCGCCATCGTCGGACGCTGGGCCAACCGCATACGCGGGGGACGCTTCAGCGTCGACGGCATCGACTACCGGGTGGACCGCAACGACGGCGGCAACCACCTGCACGGCGGCCACGACGGTTTTCACCTGCAGCGCTGGGACGTCGAGCCGGACGGCGACGCCTTGCTGCTGCGCCTCGTCTCGCCCGAGGGAGACGGTGGCTTTCCGGGCGAGGTGCGGGTGACGCTGCGCGTGCAGCTGGAGGACGATGGCAGCCTCGACCTCCGCTATGAGGCGGAAAGCGATGCCCCCACGCCGCTCAGCCTCACGGCGCACCCGTACTTCAACCTCAACGACCGCCGCCCGGATATCCGCGACCACGTCATCCGTATCGACGCGGATGAGTTTCTGGCCATCGATGCGGGCGCGATCCCGGTGGGCCGCCAGCACGTCGCCGGTACGGCCTTCGACTTCCGTGAACCGGCGCCGATCGGATCGCGGCTGCATTGGCCGGACCCCCAGCTGCAGCTGGTGGGGGGCTTCGATCACTGCTATATCCCGCACGCCCGTCCGAGCGAGGCGGGCCGCGTCGTCGCCGTGGTCAGCGAGCCGTCCAGCGGACGGCGGCTCACGGTGAGGACCGACCGGCCGGGGCTGCAGTTCTACAGCGGCCAGAAACTGGCCGGCCAGCCGGGCCGTCACGGGGACGCCTACGGCCCGTTTGCCGGCTTCGCGCTCGAGGCCCAGGCCTTTCCGGACCAGGTCAACGGCAGCGAGGCCGAGGGTGCGATCCTCCGGCCCGGCGTCACCTGGCGCCAGCACACCTGGTACACCGTCGATACGGACTGAAGGGCAGCGCTGGCTCCCGCCGGGTACAATGGGGGATGTCTCTTATCCAACTCCTCAATGTCGACTACAGCGTCGGCGGCCCGCTCCTGCTCGAACAGGTGAATCTCTCCCTCGACGCCGGCGAGCGCGTCTGCGTCGTCGGGCGCAATGGCGCGGGCAAGTCCACCCTGCTCAAGCTGATCGCCGGCGAGATTCACGCCGAAGACGGTGAGATCCGCCTGCAGGGCGGCACGCGTATCGCGCGCCTGACGCAGGAGGTCCCGCAGGACACCACCGGCAGCGTGTTCGACGTGGTGGCCGACGGCCTTGGGGAACTCGGTCATCTGCTCGCGCGCTATCACCACCTGCTCGAAGAGGGCGACATGGATGCCCTCGGCGACGTGCAGACGCAGATCGAGGCCCATAACGCCTGGGATCTGGACTCGCGCGTCCAGCAGGTGATCGAGCGCCTCGAGCTTCCCGCGGGCACCGACTTCGCCGACCTCTCCGGCGGCATGAAGCGTCGTGTGCTCCTGGGCCAGGCCCTGGTTCGCGACCCGAACCTCCTGCTGCTCGACGAGCCGACCAACCACCTCGATATCGAGGCGATCGCGTGGCTCGAAGGTTTCCTCAAGAGCTTCACCGGCAGCATCGTCTTCATCACCCATGACCGCAGCTTCCTGCGCGCGCTGGCGACCCGCATCGTCGAGATCGACCGCGGCAGCGTCACCAGCTGGCCGGGCGACTACGACAACTACCTGCGCCGCCGCGAAGAGCGCCTGCACGCCGAAGCCCAGGCCACCGCGCACTTCGACCGCAAGCTGGCCCAGGAAGAAGTCTGGATTCGGCAGGGCATCAAGGCACGCCGCACGCGTAACGAAGGGCGCGTTCGCGCCCTCAAGGCACTGCGTCGCGAACGTGGCGAACGTCGCGAGCAGACGGGCACCGCCAAGATCACGCTGGGCAATGCGCAGTCGTCCGGGCGCAAGGTGGTCGACGTCAAGCACGTCACCCACGGCTACGGCGGGCGCACGCTGCTGAAAGACCTTTCCACCACGATCATGCGCGGCGACCGTGTCGGCATCATGGGTCCCAACGGCGCGGGCAAATCCACGCTGCTGAAGATCCTGCTGGGCGAACTCAAACCGCAGACGGGCGAATCCACGCTCGGCACCAGCCTGCAGATCGCCTACTTCGACCAGCACCGCTCCACGCTGGACGACAGCATGAACGCGCTGGACAACGTGGCCGAAGGCCGTGAATACATCGAGCTCAACGGGCAGCGCAAGCACATCATCGGCTACCTGCAGGACTTCCTGTTCTCGCCGGAGCGTGCACGCGCGCCGATCACCCGCCTGTCCGGCGGCGAGCGCAACCGCCTGCTGCTGGCCAAGCTGTTCGCGCAGCCGTCCAACCTGCTGGTGATGGATGAACCGACCAACGACCTCGATGTCGAGACGCTGGAACTGCTCGAAGAACTGCTCAACGAATACACCGGCACCCTGCTGCTCGTGTCTCACGATCGTGACTTCATCGACAACGTCGTGACCAGCACGCTCGTGCTCGAAGGCGGCGGCGACGTCGGCGAGTACATCGGCGGTTACAGCGACTGGCTGCGACAGAAGCCCGCGATCGAGGCGGCGAAGGCCGCCAACGCCGCCAGCGCGAAGCCAGCGGCACCCGCCGCGGCACCGGCAGCCGCTCCCGTCGCCGCACCGAAGAAAAAGCTGTCCTTCAAGGAACAGCGCGAGCTGGACCTGCTGCCGGCGAAGCTCGAAGAACTCGAGACGGAGATCGCGAAGCGCACCGAGGCGATGAACGACCCGAAGTACTACCAGCAGGATGCGGCCGCGATCACGCGGGCGAACGACGAACTGGCGAAGGTGCAGGCCGAGCTGGATGCGGCCTTCGCGCGCTGGGAAGAACTCGAAGGCTGAGCAGAGCCCGGCTCCCGCCGTATAGCTGCCGGTTCTCGACCGGTCAGCTACCGGCGCTGTGAATCAACCCGTGTTCTGCAGACCCTGCGACACGCCGTTGACGCAGGCCACGAGTGCGTTGAGCAACGCATCGTCCTTGCCTTCGGTGGCACGCCAACGTCGCAGCAGGTCGACCTGCAGGAGGCTCATGGGGTCCACGTACGGGTTGCGCAGACGGATCGAGGTCGCCAGACGGGGATCGCCGGCCAGCAACTCCGAGGCGCCCTTGAGCTTCAGCACCCAGGCCACGGTCCGCTCGAACTCGGCGCGGATCATGGGGAAGAACCGTTCGTGGAGCGGCCCGGCCAGCTGCGAGAACGCTTCGGCGATGTCGATGTCGGCCTTGGCCAGCACCATCTCGACGTCGTCCAGCATGGTCGAGAAAAACGGCCACTCGCGGGCCATGTGGACCAGCGCCTCTTCGCCGCACTCCTTCGCCACCACATCGAGCGCGCCACCGAGGCCATACCAGCCGGTGAGCACCGCACGGCACTGCGTCCACGAAAAGACCCAGGGAATGGCGCGCAGATCCTCCACGCCCTTCATGCTGCGACGACGCGCCGGACGCGACCCGAGCGTCATGCGCTCGATGACGTCGATGGGCGTGGCACCGCGGAAGTAATCGACGAAGCCCTCCGTGTCCACGAAGGCGCGGTACGCCTTACGGCTCTCGTCCGACAGACGGGCCATGACGTCCTTCCACCCGGCCTCGCGCGCTTCGGTCTCACGCGGCCGCAGCGAGGCACGCATGACCGCACCGAGCGTCTGCTCGAGATTGCGCACCGCGAGCGCGCGAATGCCGTACTTGCGGTGGATGACCTCGCCCTGCTCGGTAACGCGCAACACGCCACCGACCGAGCCGCGAGGGGACGCCATCAGAGCGGGCGTGATGCGCGACCCACCCCGGCTGGCCGAACCGCCACGACCGTGGAAAAACCCGATCCGGATACCCGCCCTCGCGGCGACGTCGAGCAGTTCGACCTGCGCACGCTGCAGGCTCCACTTGGAGGCGACCGTACCGCCGTCCTTGCCGCTGTCGGAGTAACCGAGCATCACCCACTGGCGATCGCCGCGTGCCTTCAGATGGGCACGATAGACGGGATCGTCCAGCAGTGCCTGCAACGTGGTCGCGCCACCGGCGAGGTCGTCGATGGTCTCGAACAGGGGTGCGACGTCGAGCGGCACGCGACCGTCTTCGAGCAGGCCACCACGGCGTGCCAGCGCGAGTACGGCAAGTACGTCCGCCGCGGTTTCGGCCATGCTGATGATGTACAGGCCGGTCGCTTCGGTACCGTAGCGCGTGCGCGAATCGGCCAGCGTCGCAAACACGTCACGCAGCATGCCCGCGGCTTCATGGTCCTCGCCGGCGACGAAGCTGCGCTCACCCGCCGCGTACGGACGCAGGGCTTTCACCCGCGCATCGGTATCGCGACCCGACCAGTCCGCATCGTCGAGCAGAGCCGACAGGGCTTCGTCATGCACGCGCGCGTCCTGGCGCACATCCAGACGCGCGAGATGGAAACCGAACGTCCGCGCACGCCAGAGCAGGCGGCCGACGGCATACGCACCCGCGTGCCTGCCGTCGTGCTGAACCAGGCTCTTTTCGATCAGCGCGATATCGTCGATGAAGGCGTCCGCATCGGGGTACGACTGCGCCTGTTCGTGCAGCGTCGCTTCGAGTCGCGCCGCGACGAAGGCGAGAAAGGTGCGATACGGCATATCCGCGTGGCGCGGACGGATCCTCGCCGCGGCCTCGGGCAGGTCCTCGCGATATGTCTCCAGACGACGCACCAGCGTATCGTCGAGCGTCACGCGATCGTCGGTCTGGCTGAGCAGGCGACCGAGCGCCGCCACGTCCTCCAGATAGCGCTCGAGGACCAGCGCGCGCTGCGCGGACAGCGTCGCGGCGATGGTCTCGGCGTTGACGTTGGGATTGCCGTCCATGTCGCCGCCTACCCAGGTGGCGAAGCGAAGCACGCGTGGAAGGGTCACACCTTCGCCGTAGGTCTCGTCGATCGCCTGCTGGAGCGATTCGTACAGGGCCGGCAGCACGCGGTATATCGGCCGCGCGATGTAGAAGCCGACATGATCGAACTCGTCCTGCACGCTGGGGCGGACCGGCGACGCTTCCGCCGTCTGCCAGCCCGACGACAACGCCATCAGGATGCGCGCATCGTCATCGCGTCGTTCCTGCGGGGTACGCGTGGGATCGAACTCGTCGACCAGCGCACGGACGATCTCCTGCTCCTTCTCGAGCAGCGAACGGCGCACCGCTTCCGTCGGGTGGGCGGTGAATACCGGCTCGACATCGAGACGGTCCAGCAAGGCACGCAGTTCGTCGCGACTCACGCCATCCTCTTTCAGGCGGGCCAGCACGGCGGCAAGCGATTCGGGCTGGGGCGCACCGCCTTCGCGCTGATAGTCGCGGCGGCGGCGGATACGGTGCACGCGCTCGGCGGTATTGACCGCCTGGAAGTAGGTGGCGAAGGCGCGCGCCAGGGATTCGGCATCGGCCGGGTCGAGGCCCGTCAACGGGTCGGCCAGGGCATCCACCGCGGCGCCGCTGCGGCGGCGGTGGATCGCGGTGGTGCGCACGTGCTCGACGCGGTCGAAGAAGGGCTGGCCGCCCTGCTCCGCCAGCATCTGACCGACGAGGACGCCCAGTCGGCGCACGTCCTCGCGGAGGGGGTCGTCGTGGGGCAGGAATTCCGGATCGCGCGCAGCTTCCATCGGAGTCTCACGTGGGGTCGAAACCCTGAGAGTACCTAAAAAGATGTGTTCATCCCTGCATTCGGATTCCGCGATATAATCGGGAAACCGTTTTGCCCGCCGAGGGGCGCTGCGACCATGGGTCCGACCCATAGGCCAGGCTCGGCGCGGCGTCCCACCAAACGGCGCCCCCGTGAAACTTCCGGAGCTACGCCAGATGAACGCCGTTACCAAGATCAACGATGCCGACGACTTCAAGGTCCGCGATATCTCGCAGGCCGCCCTCGGCCGCCGTCGCATCCGCATGGCCGAAGAGGAAATGCCGGGCCTGATGCAGATCCGCGCCCGCTACGCCAGCGAGAAGCCGCTCAAGGGCGTCCGCCTTTCGGGCTCGCTGCATGTCACCAAGGAAACCGCCGTCCTCGCCGAGACCCTGCGCGAACTCGGCGCCTCGGTGCGCTGGGCCTCCTGCAACATCTTCTCGACCCAGGACGACGTCGCCGCGGCCCTTGCCGACGGCGGCATGCCGGTGTTCGCCTGGAAGGGCGAGTCGCTGGAAGAGTACTGGGAGTGCACTCTCGACATGCTGACCCACCCGGGTGAGCTCGGCCCGCAGCTCATCGTCGACGACGGTGGCGACGCCACGCTCTTCATCCACAAGGGCGTCGAGCTCGAAGACGGCAGCGACTGGGTCAACACCCCGAGCGGCAACCACGAAGAGCAGGTCATCAAGGACCTGGTCAAGAAGACCGCCGCCGCGCGTCCGGGCTGGTTCAAGAAGGTCGCCGCCGAATGGCGCGGTGTCTCCGAAGAGACCACCACCGGCGTGCATCGCCTGTACCAGCTGGCCGAAGCCGGCAAGCTGCTGGTCCCGGCCATCAACGTCAACGACTCGGTCACCAAGAGCAAGTTCGACAACCTCTACGGTTGCCGCGAGTCGCTGGCCGATGGCATCAAGCGCGCCACCGACCTGATGGTCGCCGGCAAGGTCGCGGTCGTCTGCGGCTACGGTGACGTGGGCAAGGGCTGCGCGCACTCGCTGAAGGGCTTCGGCGCTCGCGTCATCGTGACCGAAATCGATCCGATCAACGCCCTCCAGGCCGCGATGGAAGGTTTTCAGGTCACCACGATCGAAGACACCCTCGGCCTCGGCGACATCTATGTCACCACCACGGGCAACAAGGACATCATCACGCTCGAGCACATGGCGGCGATGAAGAACAACGCCCTGGTCTGCAACATCGGCCACTTCGACAACGAGATCCAGATGGATCGCCTGAACGGCGCGAAGGACGTCACCCGCGAGACGATCAAGCCGCAGGTCGACCGCTACACCTTCGCCAAGGGCAACAGCATCTACATGCTGGCCGAAGGCCGCCTGGTCAACCTCGGTTGCGCCCACGGCCATCCGAGCTTCGTCATGTCGAACAGCTTCTCCAATCAGACGCTGGCGCAGATCGACCTGTGGAAGAACAAGGACACCTACGAGAAGACGGTGTATCGCCTGCCCAAGAAGCTCGACGAGGAAGTCGCCCGCCTGCACCTTGCGCAGATCGGTGTGAAGCTGACCGTGCTGACTCAGGACCAGGCCGATTACATCGGTGTGCCGGTCGAAGGTCCGTACAAGCCGGATCACTACCGCTACTGATCGGCTGCGTTATCGCAAACGACGAAGGCGCCCCGCGAGGGGCGCCTTTTTTTTATTTCGTCAGCGACAGGGGCGGCTGCTCGACCGCCGCCGGCGCGTCCCCCGGCGCACAGATGCGACCACTCGCCAGGCCCTCCACGAGCGCCTTCGCACCGTAGCGCACGCGCACCCGGGCGATCGACACACAGCGGCTGTCGTCGTAGACCTCGCCACTGACCCAACGCAATGGCGTCGAGGCTTCCGCGCCGGGCGCCAGCCGTACCGGCAGTACCACCGGACCGGGATGCATCCCAGCCGGCGCCTTACGCTCCGTGGCGAGGGTCTTTCCGTCGGCGTCCAGGAAGATCACCGTCGGCAGTCCCGGAAGCAGGCAGTCGGAGGAGCCCGTATTGCGCACGATCAGACGGGTGCCACCGTGCGACATGCCGTTGAAGTTGCCGTTCTCACCGTCCGTTCTCAGCGCCAGCGATTCCGCGCGGCAGGGGGATGCAGGGACGGTTGCGGGAACGGCGGCGAGGGCGGTCATCGCGAGCAATGCGAGCATGGGTTGCCTCCTTGGGGGAGGCTCCCTTGTAGGAGGAAACGCTTGAACGCGGCTGCAACGGCGATTTAGCCATCTTTCCATCTGGATGGAAAGATATATACTCGGAACACCTTTCAGGGATCCGCGTCCATGCCGGCCATCAGCTTCGAGTTTTTCCCGCCCAAGACCGACGAACAGCGCGAGCAGCTCGACGCCGCGGTCAGCCGTCTCAAGGGACGCGGGCCGGACTACGTGTCCGTGACGTTCGGCGCGGGCGGCTCGACGCTCAGCTACACCGACGACACGGTGAAGCGACTGCGTGCGGATCACGGGCTCTCGGTGGCCCCTCACCTCTCCTGCATGGGCGGGACGAAGGCGGAAATCGGCGCGCTGCTGGATACGTACAAGGCATCAGGCTGCCGTCGCATCGTTGCGCTGCGCGGCGACCTGCCCTCAGGCATGGCGACGCCCGGCGACTTTCGCTACGCGGCGGAACTGGTCGGCTTCATCCGCGAACACAGCGGCGATCATTTCCACATCGAAGTCGCCGCCTACCCCGAAACCCATCCCCAGGCCGAGAACGCCCTGGCCGACCTTCGCCATTTCAAGACCAAGGTGGACGCAGGCGCGGACGGCGCCATCACGCAGTACTTCTTCAATGCCGACGCGTACTTTCGTTTCGTCGACGACGTGACCCGCCTCGGCGTCAAGGTGCCGGTCGTTCCGGGCATCATGCCGATCGCGAACTTCAGCCAGCTGCGTCGGTTCTCGGAGCAGTGCGGCGCGGAGATTCCCCGCTGGATCGTCAAGCGCATGCAGGCGCATGGCGACGATGCCGCCGCGGTGCGCGAGCTCGGCGCCGATGTGGTCGCGGAGCTTTGCCGTCGACTGCTCGAAGGCGGCGCGCCGGGTTTGCACTTCTACACGATCAACCGCGCGCGCGCGACGACGTCGGTACTCGATCGCCTTTAAGTCGTCGCCTGCGCCGCCGGACTCGAATACCACCGTGAGGGACAGCGAATTTCGCTGCCGCCGGGCAGTCGGATGGCACTCGGAAACTGTGACCTGAGCAAATGCACTGAACGAATGGGGCGGACAAAATCCGCATGCATCTGCAGATCTTTTGCAGGTCCGCCCGCCACCGGGCACAAGATGCCGACGACCTTTCCCAGCGAACGCACCAGGCGCAGGGCTTCCGCCAGATCGGAGTCATTCGAGAGTACGACAGCACAGTCGTACTCATCGTTCCAGGCATCGTGCAACATGTGCACCGCGAGATTAACGCGTAACGTCGTTCTCGTTGCGAAGGCAGGCACGCGCCAACGCGAACAAATCGAGCCACTTCACATTTGCCTTGCCCTCGAGCAGGCGGTGGAACAGGTTAAACCCGTCCACGTAGATCGCAGTCCGCAATTTCCATTCCTTAGAAAAGGCAACGCCACCTCGATGGGTGGCGTGCGACCCGGCGACCGAAACCGACGGGGGGGTGCCGAAATGGTGCGCGAAGCCTAACGCAGAGTCAATGCACCGCGACATGTAGGATTTCGCCCACGGAACGCCTGGCTCATCACTTAGCGCTGTCTTCTATACTCGTCATCCGCCAAAACGCCGACCCCTCCAGGAGCCCAGACATGCGCGCATGCGTCATGTTCGCCACCGAAACCTATGCCTTGCCGATCCTGAGGCCACTGGCTGCGGCGGCGGTGGCGCGTGGCGTCCAGGTTCGCTGGCTGGTGACCGACGCGGTGGCGCAGCGACTGACCGTCGATGAGCAGCGCCTGCGCAACATGGCCGACATACGCGCCTTTTCGCCGGATGCGACATTCTGCGCGGCGAACTGGGCGCCCCCCGGTGTCCCCGGTCTCAAGGTCCAGGTATTCCACGGTTTCAACGCCAACAAGCGTGAGCCCGACCGCGGGCATTTCGCCATTCGTGGGTTTTTCGACCTGTATACGACGCAAGGCCCGGCGACCACGCTTCCGTTCGAAGCGCTCGCCAGAGAACACGGCCATTTCGCAGTGGTCGAAACCGGCTGGCCCAAACTCGATCCCTTGTTCGCCGGGAACGTGGCCGATCCGATCGAGCGCGACGCACGGCCACTCATCATGTTCGCTTCGACGTTCAGCCACCGACTGAGCTGCGCACCGGCGATGCTCGACACGCTGCGCACACTCATCGCGCGTAACGACCGCCAGTGGTTGCTGACGCTTCACCCCAAGTCGGATCCCGGGCTGATCCGTGCCTACCAGGCGCTCGAGGCCTCCAATGCGCGCTTCATGGACTCGGAACGCCTGGTCGATATGGAGCGCGCCGCCGACATGCTCGTGTGCGACACGTCGTCGGTGATCCACGAATTCGCGGTACAGAACAAACCCGTCGTCACCATCGCCAACCGTCGGCCCGAGCCTTTCATGCTTGACGTTGCCACCCCCGACGACGTGGACGCGGCCATCGATCTCGCGCTTTCGAAGCCGCCGACACTGATGGCGGCGATCCAGGCCCATGGTGACGACATCCATCCCTACCGCGATGGCCGCTCCAGCGAACGCGTGCTCGACGCGACGGATGCGATGATCGCCGCCGGCAAGGCGAAACTGCACCGCAAGCCGCTCAATCTGGTCAGACGTTACAAGGCGTGGCGCGACCGTGCGTCGCTGTTCCCGGCCTGATCCTCAGGGCTTGAAACCTTTCTGCAGCAGATACTGCTTGAGATATTTGCGGCGCACGTACTCGACACGAAGCAGCGCGTAGACAAGACCGCGCCACCCGTCGAGAAAGCCGCCGCGGAAGACGTAGCCTTTGAGGAAACGGAACATCGGACTCAACACGATCTGCGCGAGCCCGGTGCGCTTGTTTTTCGCGAAGGCTTCTTCCGCCATCAGGTGCGCGTAGCGTTCCTGCTTGGCAAGCATCGCCGACAGCGAGCGGTATGGATCGTGATCCAGCCAACCGTCGATGGCGCGCGTCTCGCCCCTGACGACGACGGATTCGTGAATCTCCCGCGCGCCGTGCCAGCCGGCCTTACGGCGGTCGAAAAGGCGCACGACACGATCCGAGCCCGCATTGCCGTACTTCATCACCTTGCCGAGGAAGCGGTTGCGGCGAACGATGCGAAAGGCGGCCGTATCGCCGAAGCCCTCGGCAAAACGTTTCTCCATGGCCGCACGCAGGCCAAGGTCGACGCACTCGTCGGCATCCAGGCACAGGACCCATTCGTGCCGGGCGGCAGCGACGGCAAAGTCCTTCTGCGTGCGAAACCCGTCGAAGGGGCGATGAATCACCCGGGCCCCCGCGGACTCCGCGAGGGCCACCGTGTCGTCGGTCGAGCCGCCATCCACCACGACCAGATCGTCGCAGAACGACGCCGAGGTCAGGCAGGCGACGATGCGATCGGCTTCATTCTGCGCGATGACGCAGACGGAAATCGGCAGACGCGTGGCGTCGGGGGAGCGCTGGGCCATGGACTCGGTGGGGGGCTTGAGAAGCGCCTACTCTACCAAACCGGGGCGGCGGCTCCCGATAGCGTGCTCGCCGTCACCCTCCGTGGAGTCGCCGTCACCGATGATGGCGCACCCCGACCATGCGTGCCTGCCGTGATCCGCGCCCTCCTTCTGCTGGCCCTGCTTCCGATCGCCCTCCCCGCTTCGGCGCAGACGGAGATTCACCGTTGCGTCGGCGCCGACGGGCGTCCCGCGTTCAGTGACCAGCCCTGCGCGAGCATCGGCGCGACATCCGTGCTGCCGCCTGCCAATGCCCCTGCCTTCGCCTCGACCGCGGGCGATTCGGCGGCCGGCCCGTCCGGCCCGTCGGCCGGGCTGCTCTGCGCGAAAAACCTGGCGGACCTGCGCCAGGGGATAAGTCAGGCGTTTGCGACCCGCAATGCCAACCGCATCGGCGGCCTGATTCTCTGGAATGGTTCGAGCCAGGGCGCCGTCGATGGCATCCGCGGGATCGAGTCGCTCATCCGGCAACCGCTGGTCGCACTCGAGGGCAACGAAGCCAGCGGCATCGACGCCGTGACCTCATCGCCCGGGGCCCACGCATCCACCCGCCGGGCACATTTCGACGTGGTGCGCGACGCGGGTTGCCTGTGGCTGCGGCCACCCGCCTGAGCCCTCCGGGCGCGTACTGACGCAACGCGCCATGTGACCAGGGCCGCCACCCGCTATCATGAGCGGTCCCCTCCGGAGCGCTCACATGTCGCAGAACTACCCCGAATGGATCTGGCAGAACGGGCAGATCAAGCCCTGGCGCGATGCCACTGTCCATGTCATGGCCCACGCGCTGCACTACGGATCCTCGGTGTTCGAGGGTATCCGCAGCTATGAGACGCCGGATGGCGCGGCCATCTTCCGCCTTACGGATCATCTCAAGCGCCTGTATCTCTCGGCGAAAATCTACGATATCGAGATTCCGTACCCGATCGACGAACTGGCCGCCGCCTGCCGCGACGTCGTCAAGAAGAACGATCTTCGCGCCGCCTACCTCCGTCCGGTGGCCTTCCGCGGCCTGGGTGGTTTCGGGCTGTCCGCCGACTGCCCGACCGACGTCGCCGTGGCGACCTGGCCGATGGGCCCCTACCTCGGACCCGAGGCGCTCGAAAACGGCATCGACGCCTGCGTTTCCAGCTGGCAGCGTTTCGCACCCAACACGATTCCGGCAGGCGCCAAAGCCGGCGGCAACTATCTGTCGGGTCAGCTGATCGCGCGTGAAGCGCGTCGCCTCGGCTTCGGCGAAGGCATCGCGCTCGCCTCGTCGGGCCTGCTCAGCGAAGGCGCCGGTGAGAACCTGTTCCTGGTGTTCGACGGTGCGCTGCATACGACGCCCGCCAGTGCCTCCATCCTCACCGGTATCACCCGCCACACGCTGATGACCCTCGCACGTGAGGAAGGCATCGACGTGATCGAACGGGACCTGCCGCGCGAGTACCTGTACCTCGCCGACGAGATCCTCATGTGCGGTACCGCCGCCGAAGTCACGCCGATCCGCTCGGTCGACGGCAAGAAGATCGGCACCGGCAAGGCCGGCCCGGTCACGCGTCGTCTGCAGGAGCTCTTCTTCGGCCTCTTCAGCGGCAAGACCGCCGATCGCTGGGGCTGGCTCGAGAAGCTTTGATGCGTCGCGCGCAAGGCGCGCTCCTACCCCTGTAGGAGCGCGCCCTGCGCGCGATTTCTTTTAGTTGCAGAAGCCGTTCGGGAACGAGGACGAGCGATAGGCGTACAGCCAGCTCGTCTTGCCGCCATCGTTGGCGATGTTCCAGTTGTTGCCGATCGAACCCAGTGCGGTGTTCAGCACCTGCGAGCGCTGCAACACCGGCGTGGTGAAGTACTTGTCCTCGTCCGCTTCGACGCGGAACGACAGCTCGGCCAGTGCGGGCGTCGCCGCACCGTCGATGTACCACAGGGTCAGTGCGAACTCCGCCTTCGACTGTCCGAGATCCGATTCCGGACCGTCGTATTCCTGCTGCGTCACCGTGACGCCGGCCACCTTCGACAGCGTCGACGACGAAAGCGACGACAGTGCCGAGGCACCAGGGAACTGTTTGATGAGATCCGCCACCGTCGCCGGCGTCGTCGTCGCGTCCTGCTTGGTCGAATGCGCGAGCACCAGGCTACCGGGTGTCACATCGGTTTCCAGCTTCGTCGACTTGTTCTTGCCCGCGCCGGAGACGTCGGTCCAGTAGGAGAGCTCTTCGTCCGGGTGACGGAACTTGAACTGGATATCCGAGTGGTCGCCGGCGCGCGTACGGACCGAGTAGCCGGCCTTCATCAGCGAACAGCTTTTCGCCGTGTCGTAATAAGCCAGCGTATCGCGGTCGCCGGCGCTGAAGTTTCCGGTGACGGTCTTATCGAAGCCGAGCGCACTGAGACGCGTCGAGAGGTTCTGCAGCAGCGTCGCCGCAGCCGTCGATGGATTGCTCGCGAAGCGCGAGGGGTCGATCAGCACCTTGTACTCCTTGCTGTCGACGTAGGCCGGGGTATTGGCGTGGCTGGCGACGGAGCCCAGCAGGAGGCTCGCCGAGAGCAGCGAGAGAACCGTACGTTTCATCATGCGCGTGACCCTTACTTGTGGTGAGGAGCGGTGTTGGAACGCATGCCCGGCAACGTCAGCCGATACACGAGGATGCGATTGTCGTTATCGATGTCGGAATCGCAGCGCTGGCCATCCATGACGCAGTGCTTCGCGATGAAGTCGTTATCGTTGCCGACCAGCAGGAACCAGTCGTCCGGATGCGACGCGTCGAGCGCGGGAACGAGGTCCATCGCTTCCCACTTCTCCGAGATCTGCGCCTTGCCCGACTCGCCGGCATGGATGCCCAGACCGAAGCGTGCGAGGTCCGCCGGATCGAGCAGGTTGATGAATGGCTTCCACGTGAGCGCGCGAATGTCGGCACGCAACACACCGCCCTCGCCCAGCACGGAAGCCGTGCCCGTCTCGTAGAGGGTGCCGGCGAGGTTACTGGCACCCGTTGTATCGACCAGCAGCACGCTCTTGAAGACGATGGGCCTGCCGCCGTCCGCACCGTACCCACTGCCGTCGCGCGCGAGCATCAGGAAGCGGTGATCGTCCAGCACACGGATCTCGCTCTGCGCGGCCGTCCGGTTGGGAGCCCCTCCATGCCCGGTGTCGTCGTAGGAAGGCAGGCGAACGACATAGTGGCCGACGGGTGATTTCGGTACCGCCGAGTGGCTGACGTCATAAACGAGTACGCGGGTCAGCGTGCGCCCGGAAGCATCGCCGGGCGCGCTGTCCTGCACGAGGGCACTCTGCAAGACGACGAAGAGGCGCGTGCCATCCGGTGACAGTGCCATGCCCTCGACACCCTGATTGTTGCGCCGCCCCGAGGCCGGCGGCATCAGCGACGTGAAATCGGGCCGACCCTGCACATCGAGCGGACGCACCGCCTTCGGCGGCACGATGATCCCCGTCAGCTTGCCCTGCCTGTCGAAGCGGTAGACGTTGGCCGCGTATTCGTCGCCGATGTAGAAGCCGCCGTCGCGGGTGAACTGCAACGATTCCGCATCGAGCGAGATTTTCCCGGCGCCGATCCCTTTCTCCGGCGACGGCAACACGATGCCGTGCTCCTTGCGCAGGCCCCCGGCAGGCTCGGCACCCGTGAACGGCTTGCCAGTGAAATCGCGCAACTCGCGACCGCCATCGACGGCGAAGGAGACCGTGCCCGTCCCGGGGTCGGCGCCGTCGGTCGACGGGAGCGTCATCGTGAAGCGGAACCGATGCAGGCGCCCGCGATAATCGAAGAAGACGTTGTGCTCGGGGTCGTTACGCCCTCGGTCGGGCAAGGTCCACAGCACGCCGGTGTACGTATCGCCTTCCCGCTTCCATGTGCCTGGCTCGATCGAGAGCGACGAGAACGACCCCAGCGTGTCGCCGAGGAAATCGATCGTCCCCGCCGGAAGCGACCCGGCGGCGGCCAGCCCCCGATCGACGTAAGTCGTGCCGCCGACGTCGACGCTGCGAGGCAGTGGCGTCGAGGCCAGGTCGGGCACACGCACTTCGAGGGTTTGTGCCAGCGCCCCGCCGTACAGAGCCGTGGCAACGATTCCGGCGATCAGACGACGCATCAGAAGCGCACGTCCAGCGTCGCGAAGAGCTGGCGGGGCGCCGAAGCGTGGAACACGTAGGCCGTACCGGCCGGGTCGCTGGACACGAAGGCGCTCGAATCCAGGTTGCTCGCGTAGCGCTTGTCGGTCAGGTTGGTCACGTTGAGCGTCAGGCGAATGTCTTTCGCCACCGAGAACGCGCCAAAGTCGTAACCGGCTGAGACGTCCCACGTGGTGAAGCCACCGAAGCCCTGATCGTTGGTATAGGTGTAGAAGCGCTCACCGGTGTACTTGCCACGCAGCGAGGCGAACCAGGGGCCCTGATTCCAGTCGATCTGCGTCGCGAAGAGCTTGGTCGGCGTATCGGTCTGGATCTTGCCGCGGGTGTGCTGCACGACGCCCGCCTGCGTGTAGTCGCCGGCGTAGGTCGAGCGGTTGTACGACGCGGAGTTGTACCAGCGCAGGTTGCTGGTCGGCTGCCAGACAAAGGTGGCTTCGACACCGCGGCTGTTCACCCCGCCCACGTTGTAGAAGCGGTTACCGCAGCTGGGACCGACCGGCTGACGCGAGTCGCACGGATTGTACTGAAGGAGACGATTGTCGAAACGCACGTTGTACGCCGCCAGCGACGCGGCGAAATCGTCGCGCTCCAGGCGGTAGCCCGCCTCCAGGCTGCGCGACTTCTCGGGCTTCAGATCGCCCTGACTGTTCCAGATCGACTGACTGACCGCCTGCGGGCCCAGCTTGAAGCCACCCTGGAACATGGCGATGTTCTTCGAGAAGCTGGCGAACACTTCCTGGCCCTCTGTCAGCTTGTAGCGCGCACCGAACTGCGGCAGCAACGCCTTGCTCGCACTGAGCTTGCCCGTGGCGAACTGATTGTTCGACGCTGGGTTGATCGGCGTTTTCGCCTCGCCCGGAAGTGCGTGCGCGTCCGACGTGACGTGGGGGCTTTTTACGCCGACGTCGACGGTCAGAGCATCGTCGAGGAAGCGCATCGTGTCCTGCAGGAAGGCCTGACGCGTATTCCACACGGTCCGCTGGTCGAACACACCCAGGTCGGGCTGTGTATCGACAGGTGCGCTGAGGTCGCGCGGGCCCGTCACGTAGCTGCTGTAGCGCGACGCGCTGGAGACATTGTGCTCGTACCAGACACCGCCTTCGAGGTGATGGTTGGCGAAGTCCCACGCGGCGGAAAGAATCGCCCCCGAGCGGTTGATGGTGTACAGCGTGTTGCGGAAGATGATCGGCAACTGCCGTGCTGTGCCCGGATACGAGTACGTACCGCTGTTCCAGTTATGCCCCTCACCCGCATCCTCGTGGTGATAGACCTGCGCATGGATGGTCACGGAGTCGCTGGGAAAGAAATCGCCGGCGAGGTAATAGAGGTCGTCGCTACGCAGGATCTGGCCCGCCGTAAACGCGCCGTCCGCATCCGTATCCGCGCCGCTGCGGTCGCAACGGCTGGCGTTGAACGTGGCGGCGTTGCAGTAGGCCTTGCCGAGCGCACGCTGCCAGTTCGGGGCCGAGCCGCCCCAGTCGTAGCCGAGGCCACGCGCCAGCTCGCTCTTCGACAGGTAGAAGTAGTCCGCCTGCGAGGTGCGCGACGTATCGGCGAAGCCGGTGAAGCGTGCCCAGTCGAAGTCCCACACCGCCTTGCCGTTGAACTGCTTCGTCGTCGACCCGTTGTACGCGCTCTGGTTGTTCCAGAGGTCCGACGTGGTGCGCGCGCCCGAGAGGTACATCGAGAATCCGTTGTATTCGCCCGTGTCGAAGCGCGCGTACGTACGGCGGTTGGCGTCACTGCCGATGGTCTGCGACACGCGGCCGCCCATCGTCTTCAGCGGATCGTTCGAGCTGTAAGCGATGGTACCGCCCAGATTGCTCGTCGACGGCGTGCCGAGATTGCCGATACCTTCGGAGAGTTCGGCACCGGCGAAGTTCTCGGAGATCAGCGCGCGGTTGATCGAGAGACCGTTGTAGTTGTTGTAGGCACTGTCACCGAGGGGCAGGCCATCCAGCGTGTAGCCGAGGCGCGTGCCGCTGAAGCCTCGCAGGCTCAGCGTCATCGACTGCTCGTTCGTACCCAGGGCATCGGCCGACTGCGCATTCACGCCTGGCAGCGTGTTCAGCACCTTTTGCAGGCTGGTGCCAGGCGGCAGCGCCTTCTGATCGGCCGTGCGCAAGCGCTGCACCTGGCGTGTCTCACCGGTACCGATGACGGATACGGTATCGAGGTCCTGTGCCTTCTCACGTTTGCTGGCGGTGCCAGTCGTATCGGTCGATGACGTGGTATCGGTATCCGACGCGTAAGCAGCGGAAGCGAAGGCCATGCCGAGGGCGACGGCCAGAACGGTGTGCTTGAACAAGGGACGGCATCCTTACTTGCGCGGGCACGCTGCGGCAAGCACCTCCCCTGAGGGCCGCCCATCACGTGCCGTGAAGCCATGGATACTCGGACAGAAAAATGAAAGCTTAGTGACAGCTTTGGTTACAGCACTCACTCTGTATCAAAACTGATACGTAGCAAACACCTATTGGAAGTTCACGACAAGTCGTTGTCTTCACCCTTGGGAGCCTCGGACGGTGCGTCGTCGGGAATCGAGAATGATGCAAACGCATCCTCATCGAACAGATTTGCCGATTCCACATCATCGATGCATACTGTTTTGATAAACCGATTGAGATCCAAGCGATAACCGCCATTGGTCGAGCCATCAATGTAGTCGTAGGTCGCTTGATAATTTGTCGTTGGTACGACGCCCAGTGTGTCCTTGTCTCTGTACCCGCTCCAGGCAGGAAGCATGGTGAGATACGATTTCACTTCTGCCCGCATAGGCAGCGCGAACTGAATATAACCGACGTAAACCTTACGATTCTTCAAGCAAAGCATTACCGGCTCAGGATCGGCGCGATCTGTATTCACAGCGTAGTTAGTTGATTCGGAAACAACGCCTGGAAGAGCTTTGGATACCAACTTCTGAACTTTATGCCAGGCAAACAGCCCCAAGATCAGTTGCCTCCATGGGTGGCGGCGTTCTCTGTCGCTGGGACTCACTGGATACGCACTGTGGAAGAGGACTTCCTCAAGCTTGTTGAATTGTCCTGCCGCGTAAAGCCATAAAGGTGCCCGCGCCTTTGTCCAAGTTCGATTGAACCAAGATCGGAAAACGAAACCCAAAAAAAAGGCAAGTATGGCCGTGCCGATTCCAGGGAAAGGAATCACGTCATGCAAGACGATCGAAGAACGACGGCCGATATCGGTAAGTGCGACAAAATACGATATGACGCGGGCAACTACTAGAAGAAAAGCTCCCGCCACCGCCGACAGAAACAACATGTGTTCTTTCGGATGCCGCGACGCCCAGTAGCAGCAAAGATAGGTGTGATTGACGAAAATATAGCCGCCCAAGAGCGGCAAGATCAACTGATTGAATGGCATGGCTTCCTGCCTGTTCCTACGCTATTTTTTTGCCCGAACCAGACGGGACGCAGCCTTTTTTTGCGCAAACGCGGAGTTCGTCAACTCGCGGAACCGCTCAAGCCCCTCCTTTGTCTTGAGAAATTTCTCCATGTCGACCGACATGCCATTGCCCTCGAATCGGACGTATGAATTCTTCGTCGACACGAAGTATCCCTTACCTTCGAGGTTCTTTTTAGTGGCCGTCATCGGGTGCCTCCTCAAATTGCAGCGCTGCTACCACGGCTTAAAGTCTACGCTCAATCGGCCGAAACAGAAGATACCGTAGCCGCGTATCGGTCAGCGAAAGGCAGCGTATCTATATCGGCCTCTTTACTGAAGTCCCTACGCACGACAGTACTCGACGGGCTTGCGTAACTATCGAGTCATCACAGGCCGACATCACGTCAGGCGCGGGCTCAAAAAGATTCTGTTAAAAAAGTGCTAACTTCTTCATTGACTGTCGCCCCTAGACGGAATCGTGACCGTTGTGCAACTTAGCGGAAATCGATCGTCGAGATGGCGCCCGCCATGTCGGGGCGCGGACGCAACGAGACGTCCCAGCCGTAGAGTTCGCACAGACGACGCACGATGGCCAGGCCAAGGCCCGCACCGCCGCCCGTCGCGCTCTCGCCGCGGATACCGCGCTGGAACAGCTTCTCGGCGTCCTCCGGCTTGATGCCCGGGCCCGTATCGATCACATCGACGCGGCCGTCGAGCACGCGCACCGTGACCTTGCCTTCCATCGTGTACTTGATCGCGTTGCCGATCAGGTTGGTGAGTGCGACCGAGAGGACCGAGGCCGGCGCATTCACCGTGACGCTGCCGTCGGACACCAGCTCGATCTCGATCGGCTTGCCGCCCATCTGCGGGCGCTGGCTCTCGATCACATCGGACGCAACCCTGGCCACGTCGGTGGTCTCGCCACGCGTGGGGCCCCGGCGCTCTGCGCGCGACAGGAGCAACAAGGCCTCGATCAGTTCCGTCGCCTGACGCGAGGCGCGCTCGATGCGCTTGAGGCGCTCGCGCAACTTGTCGGTCATGTCCGGCGAGCCCTGCAATAGCTCGGTGGTGCTGGCAATCACGGCAAGCGGCGTGCGCAGCTCATGACTGACGTCGGAGTTGAACTCACGATCGCGCTCGACCACCGAGGTCAGACGCATGGCGTATTCATCGAGCGCGACGGCCAGCTCACCGACTTCGTCGTCGGCGAAATGCGGCGCCAGCGCCTCGGCTTTGCCGACACGACGGAAATCACGCAAACGCTTCGCCAGATCGGTCACGGGGCGCAACACGCGCGAGGACAACCACACGCCGAGCACGAGCGAGAACAGGCCGAACAGAAACACCGCGGCGATCACGCTGATCACGAGCTGCCGCTTGCCCAGCTCGTCACGCGACACGTCGAACTGCACGAAGCTGATGATGCCCTGCTCGTGACGGACGCCGACCTTGTAATGCCGCGGCTTACCGTCAGGGCCGGTCTCATAGAGATCGTGCACGCCGGTTTCCAGAGGCTGCCAGGTCAGAGGAGCCTTGTAGATCGTCCGGTCGCTGTACGTAGCGGCCTTGACGATTTCGATCTCGGGACGCTTGTCCGGATTCGCTCGCACCTTGGCATTGAGCGAATCGACCTCGTCCTGCAAGGCGGAGTTGATCAGCTGCTCCTCGACGCGCGTACGGATGTTGATCGCCGCGTACGCGAAAAGAGCGCTCAGCCCAAGACCGAACAGCGTGAAGGTGACTACCAGGCGGAAACGAAGCTTACGTCTGGACCGCATCCGGATCGACCATGCGATAGCCAATACCGTGACGCGTGTGGATCAACGGTTTTTCGAAGGGTTTGTCGATCGCCGCACGCAGGCCATGGATGTGCACACGCAGGGAATCGGAATCGGGGAGTTCTTCGCCCCACACGCGCTGTTCGAGATCCTGGCGCGTCACCACGGACGGGCTGGCCTCCATCAACGCCTGCAAAAGCTTGAGGCCGATCGGGTTGAGCTGGATCGACTTGCCTTCACGACTGACCGTGAGGGTGTCGAGGTTGTACGTCAGGCCGCCGACCTTGAGGACGCGACTCTGCGGACCCTTGCCGCGACGGGCCAGGACCTCAAGGCGTGCCGCCAGTTCCTGCAAGGCGAACGGCTTGGTCATGTAGTCGTCCGCGCCGGACTCGAAGCCGGTGAGCTTGTGCTCCAGCGAGTCGCGTGCGGTCAGCATCAGGACCGGGGTCTGCTTGTGCGCCTCGTGGCGCAATTTCTTGGCGACATCCAGGCCATCCATGCCCGGCAGGGTGAGATCCAGCACGATGACGTCGAAGTCGTGGACCACGGCGAGATGCAGGCCGGTCACGCCGTCGCCGGCGAAATCGACCACATGGCCGCGGTCTTCGAGGTAATCCCCGATGTTCGTCGCGATGTCGGTGTTGTCTTCGATGACCAGGACGCGCATGCGGCACTCCGTTGGGCGGTCGCTTTTGGAATCTTATGATTATTGCGACAGCAAGCTTAACGGGGATTCCGTGAAGCGGACAGCACTAAAAGAGAGGCCCGGGCGGAAAAACCGCCCGGGCCGAAAGAACTACTGCCCCGATACCGTCACCCCGCGTCGCGGAATCACAGTGGGACCTTTATAGGGGACCGGCGTTTAAATCGCTGTTAATCCCTTGGGCGCCTTGGGCTTGCGAGCTTTGGGCGTGACCGGACGCGAGGCCAGGCGCTGCTCGCAGTGGGCGATGATCGCACCGGCCACGTCCACGCCGGTGCTGCCCTCGATGCCTTCGAGGCCGGGCGAAGCGTTGACCTCCAGCAGGAGCGGACCACGGGACGAGCGCAGCAGATCGACGCCCGCCACCTCCAGGCCCAGGGCCGACGCCGCCTCGATCGCCACCCGTCGCTCATCGTCGGACAGCTCGACCTGGGCGGCCGAGCCGCCCCGGTGCAGATTGGCCCGGAACTCACCCGGTGCCGAGGAGCGCTGCATCGACGCCACCACTTCGTTACCGACGACGAAGCAGCGCAGGTCGCTGCCGTTGGCCTCGCGGATGAACTCCTGGACCAGGAAGTTGGCGTAGAGGCCACGGAAGGCCTCGATCACGCTCTGCGAGGCCGAGCGCTTCTCGGCGAGCACCACGCCGGCGCCCTGCGTGCCTTCGTTGAGCTTGATGATGTGCGGGGGGTCACCCAGCATCGCCAGCAGGTCGGAGGTATCGTCCGGGTTGTCGCCGAAGGCGGTCAGCGGCATGTCGATGCCGCGGGAGGCCAGCAGCTGCAGGCTGCGCAACTTGTCGCGCGCGCGCAGCACGGCGTCCGACGGGTTCGGCGAGTACACGCCCATGAGCTCAAGCTGGCGCAGCACCGCCGTACCGTAGAAGGTGCTGGAAGCGCCGATCCGCGGGATCACGCAGTCCACGGGCCCCAGCGGCTTGCCCTTGAAGTGAATGGCGAACGACCCCGGCGAAATGCTCATGTAGCAGCGCAGGGGATCGATCACGCGCACCGTATGGCGGCGTTTGCGCGCGGCCTCCACGAGCCGCTGCGTCGAGTACAGCCGCGCGTTGCGCGACAGGATGGTGAGCTTCATGGATGGTCCCGGACGACGCGGCGCGGCGTCTGCGAATAGGAAAGCGCGGGATCGACCAGAAAGCGCCCGAAGAGCGCGGTCCGGCCGAGCAGAAGAGGAAACAGCATGTGTCGGCGGTCGGTCAGATTGACCTCCGCGACGAAGCGCTGGCCGGCCAGTTCGATCTCGGCCTCGATGAACCAGCGCGTGGTCCGATGACCGCCGGAGTCGGTGACCGTACGCCGCCCGGTGGCTTTGGCCTCGCAAGGCTCCGACAAACCGCCGCGGCGGGTGGTACGGACCTGAAAACGCAGCCACGAACCGTCCGCGCGCTCCTCTTCCTCAAGCCACTCCACGTGCAGCGACGAGGTACGCGCGCCCGTGTCGAGTTTGGCCTTGAGGACGGAGACGCCGAGCGACGGAAGTGCGAGCCGTTCGCGCCAGCCAAGGGTGATGACATCAGTCATGGGTCTGGAGCGACGGTATGGGGGACGACGGGACCGGGGGAACGATCCGGACTGCCGCGACGACATGTCGCGATAGCGAAAGCATGCCGAACCCCGAACCCGCGCGCAACTGTGACGGCGTCTGCGTGGAGAGACGCCGCCGTCACCGCCATGAAATCGACGTGAAGGCCTCCGTCCGCGCCGTCGTCAGTCGGCGCGGATGCCGCGCTGTCCGGCGATCATGTAGATCGACGCCGCTACCCCGACCAAGGACACGATGGCGACGTAATGCGCAGGCCCGATGCCGCCGACGCCTTTGGCCAGATAGCCGACCAGCACGGGCGTGGCGGCGCCGGCAATGGCGTAGGCGACGTTGTAGGACACCGAAATGCCCGAGAAACGGATCGGCGCGGGGAACGACGCCACGAGGACCGCGGGCACGATGCCGGCGACACCGGCGAAGGCACCGGCAATGGCGTAGAGCGGGTAGAGATGCGCGCCACCCGCCTGGAGATCGAAATACAGCGCATAGGTGCTCAGCATGAGACCCAGCGAGGCGATCAGCATGGCTGTACCGCGGCCAAGCCAGTCGACCAGCAGACCGCCGCCGATGCACCCGACGCAGAGCGTGAACGCACCGATGCTGCCGCCGGTGAAGGCGCGCGCCGGGTCGATATGGAAGGCCGTCTGCATGAGGGTCGGGGTCAGCAGGATGACGACCACGATGGCGGCGGTGAGCACCCAGGTAACCGCCATCGACAGCAGCACGCCCGGCAGATGGTCACGTACGACCACCCATGCCGGCAGTTCTTCCGACAGCTGCTTGCGCTCGCGCATCCGCGCGAAGACCGGTGTTTCGCTGAGCCAGCGGCGGAGGTAGACGGCGACGAAGCCGAACACGCCACCCAGCACGAAGGCGATGCGCCACCCGTGGTCCATCAGCGCTTCGGGCGTCATGTGAGCGTTGAGGTAGGCCGCGAGCAACGAGCCGATGAGAATGCCGAAGGTCAGGCCGGCCGACAGGCTCGCCACCGCAAGACCCTTGCGATGCGCGGGCACGTGCTCGGAGACGAACACCCAGGCACCCGGCACTTCGCCACCGATCGCGATGCCCTGGACGACACGCAGCAGGGTCAGCAACACGGGGGCGAGAACACCGATGCTGGCATAGGTCGGCAGCGCACCGATGAGCAGGGTCGGTACCGCCATCAGGAACACGCTGAGCGTGAACATGCGCTTGCGGCCGATACGGTCACCGAAGTGAGCCATCACGATGCCGCCGAGCGGGCGTGCGAGATAGGCGACGGCAAACAGGCTGAAGGCCTGAAGCTGCGCCAGCCAGTCGGAGCCGCCCGGCGGGAAGAAAAGATGCCCGATGGTCTTCGCGAAGTACACGAAGATCACGAAGTCGTAGAACTCGAGCGCGCCACCGAGCGCGGAGAGAATCAGCGTCTTGGCATCGCCGCGGTCGAGTGGACGGCGGTCGATGGTTTCATCTGAAAGTGTTGCGCTCATGAGTGGTTTTCGATCGTCCCGCGGGAGAAAAAGGCGATGTGCGACGAAAGTCGCACACGACGGACGTCCAGACGTCTTGCGTGCAATATAGCTGCCATGTCTAGAATGCCGTCAAGTTTTTAACGGAATAGCCGATGCATCCACGTCGATGGATCTTCGCCGTGGCGTCGCTCACGGCCCTCTCCGCCTCCGCACTGCACGCGACCGATTTCCGACTCGCCGATGGGGAGGTCCAGGGGACACTCAAAACGCGGGTGGTCGCCGGCGCCGGCGAGCGCCTGAATGACCCGTCGAAGCATCTCGTCGGCAAAGGCTTCCGCTCCGACGGCAAGCCGAAGGGCGGCGATGGTGCGGACACGGCTGACGACGGCAACCTCAACTACGGCAAGGGCGATATCTACTCGAGCCTGTTCAAGGTTACCAGCGCGCTGGACCTGAAATACAAGAACGTCGGTATCGTCGCCAGCGCCCGGGCCTGGTACGACAACACACAGGAAAACCACGACGTACCCCAGGGCAGCGGCGCCAGCGCGTTCGCCGCCGATCGGCCGCTGGACGATCATGGACTGTCGAAGTCCAACCGCTTCTCCGGCTTCATGTGGCTCAACGCGTATGTCTACGGCCACTTCGCACTGGACGACGAAAGCGCACTGGACCTGCGCCTCGGCAAGCAGACGGTCAAGTGGGGCGAGGGCCTGTTCATGCAGGGCGTCAACCAGATCAATCCGACCGACTACACGACGCTGCACCGCCCGGGGACGGATCCCGCCACCGAAGCGCAGCTGCCGGTCGAAATGCTCTGGGGCAAGCTCACGATCGATCCGCACTGGAGTGTCGAAGGCTTCTACCAATGGAAGTGGCGCCCCTCCGAACTCGATCCCTGCGGCACCTTCTTCTCGGGCACCGACCTCGGCATCGATCCGGGCTGCGGCGGCATCGAGAGCAACGCGTACTACCCGCTCAATGCGTATAGCCCCGGTGCTGGCCAGTGGCTCAGCGACGGCTACCAGAATTCCGTCGGTGGCGTGCTGCCGCGTGCCAGTACGCTCGACGGTCGCGACCACGGTCAGTACGGTGCCACGCTGCGCTACACCTTCGATCGTCCGGCGACGAACATCGCCGCGTATTACCTGCGTTACAACTCACGCAACCCCATTCTCGATGCGACCACCATCGACGCCTCGCAACAGAACAACGGGGTGATTCCGCTACTGGTCGCCGCGGGCGCACCGCTCGCCGACGCGCAGTTGTCCGCACGCCTGTCCTCTATTCATGTGTTGTGGGAATACCCGGACGACATCCGTCTCTGGGGCCTTTCCGGCAGCACCATGCTCGGGAAGTGGAAGGTGGCCGGTGAGGCCAGCTACACGAAGGACCTGCCCGTACAGATCAATACCGCGGACATGTTCGCGGCACTGACCCGCAGCGGCGGACCGATCGGTGTGCGCAACACGCTGATTCCTCCGGGCGGGACGCTGCTCGGCTACGACCGCTACGACCGCACGCAGCTGCTGTTGAACACGACGCGCGCGTTTACCGGCGTGCTGGGCGCGAGCGGCGCCACCCTCGCGGCCGAGCTTGCCTATAGCCATACCGACCTGCCGAGCCTGACCGATGTGCGCTACGGGCGTGGCTTCCACTGGGGCTTCTCCAGCGAAGGCTTCGTCAACACCTGCACGGCCATCGTGAACCCCGCGGGGTGCCATAACGGCGGGTATTACACGCGGTCCGCATGGGGTTATCGCGTCAAGGGCGCGCTCACCTATCCGGTCGCGCATGGCTGGGTGCTGTCGCCAAGCCTGGGCATCGGTCAGGACGTGCATGGCTACTCGGTCGACGGGCAGCTGGTCGGTGGACGCAAGCAGGCGACGCTCGGCCTGGGCGCCACGCTCGACAAGACCTGGTTCGCCAACCTGACGTATACGAACTACCTGGGACATCCCACGTACGACACGCTGGCCGACCATGACTTCGCTACGTTGTCGATCGGAGCGAATTTCTGAGCGGCGCGATCCATCGGACTATCAGGCCTTCATGACTTCGCAAAGCGCGATCAGCTCTTGGAGGCGACGCGCTTTCGTCCGACGGACGAGGTCCGCGGCGATCTTGCCGATGAGCGCCTTGACCAGCTGGGTCTTCGACAAGCCTGTTTCGTTCATGACGTAGTCGACATTTGCGTTCGCTTGCTCGGAGAGCTTGAACGAGAGTCGCCGGTTCGGACCGGACGCAGACTGCTCGGCGCCTCCCGCCAGCCCGACCAGTTCAGCCATGGCTTCATCTCCCCGCGCGTAGCGGTGAAGGTAGTACATGAGCAGTCGCTTGCGGAATTCCTTGCTTGCCTCGGTATCGACGAGGGATACGGCGGCGTCGAGCGTGTCCACATAGGATGCGGGAAGACTTGCTTCGAGCGGCCCCGTCGAGCGACGGCGTGATGCCGCTATAGCGGGAACCGATTGCGGCGGAACCAACAGGACTTCGCTGCAAACGTCGCAGATTCCCGCCAGCACGTTACGAGCCATGCCTGAGCCATCGGAAAAAGGAACATCCCGGTAACGGTAGGTCACCGTCACTCGGCCATCGAGATCACAGAGGGCCGGCTCGGTATCGCCCTGATGAAGAATTTTCATGACTTCTCCGTCCTGTGCACACTGAGCAGATCGACTGCTCCTTCGAAGAAATAGAACTTGATGTACCAACCGCCGCTGACGATCACGTGCACGTCGATGTCGGGTTGCCGATGGTGCGGTGTCACCCGATGCTCGGTGCCCCGGGACCCCATGAGGATCAGAAGCAGGTCTTCGAGATCGAGCTCGCCCGTATAGAAGACATTTTTCGAGTCAAGGGAGGCACGATGGGCGATGCGATATCGGCCCTCGATCAACGCAAGCAACACCTGCCGTTTCACGTCCTTGTATCCCACTGCACACGCCCCAGAGTATACGAAAGGTTTCGTATGATCAAGGTCGTTTTAAGGCCCCGTTATCGCCTTCGACACGCTAGTGCGCCGACCAAGGCGACGCGGCCGGCGGGCGCGCGCGAGGCACGTAAGGAAAAGGCCTGGCATGCTGTCGGATCTGCGAATCAGCGAAAGACGACAAACTTCAGCCAGCCTTCCCAGATGTCCGACCAGCCATGCGCCAGCATGTTCGCTCGCAGGTTGCGGCGCCAGACAGCGAGGGCGCCGTAGAGCACGCCGAGGATCGCGATGACGAGGGCGTGGTTCCAGCCCTGATAGCTATGCGCCATACCGAAGAAAACCGCCTGACCGATGACGGCCAGGGCGGTGCTCTCGGTCAGCCAGAACAGCTGCTGCTGGAAGTAGCCGCGGCTCTGAATCTCCTCAGCGAAACCTGCGACGACGGAGACGATCATCCAGCCAGCCGCTTCGACGGGCGTCTGCGGCAACATCGAAGGAACCCCCTCCCCGGCCACCGCTGGCACGAGTTGCCAGGCGGCCCAGGCGACGCCTTCCCAGACCAGCCAGAAGACCGCCGCGATGGCGACGTCCCTGATCACCCCACGCAGCGACGTCCAGCGGCCGCCCGTGAGCGTTGCCAGCGTGCCACCTTCGCGATGGACGCCGACCCAGCAGTAGTAAAGAACACCGACGTTGCCCAGCACGGACAACGTGTAAAAAGGCCAGGGTGACGCTCGCAGCACCTGTGCCCCCTCAGCGACGGGCCCGGCGGCTGCGTGGCCGAACGACGAGAAAATACCCCACGCCGTGATCGAAAGGACGATGAGTACGTAACCGGCGAGGTGCCATAACGATGCAATGCGCCTCGGCTTTACGAACGGGGCACCCTGGAGCGAAGGCCCGGGCTTCGAACGATCTCTCGAAATGTCGCCGGTGTGCACGACCATCCTAGTCTCCTGCGGACGCCATGACCCCTGTGGCCGATGGCCAGACAAGCATCGGGAGGCGGACGGTCCAAGTCAACGCCACGACCGCGACTCACATCACGCCTTCTTGAGAAACTCCGTTTTCAGCACGAGCACGCTCTTACCCTCACGGACCTCGATGGCGTCTTCGTCATCGGTGAGGTGGATGCTCTTGAACTGCTTGCCGCGCTTGAGGGTGATCGACGAACCCTTGACCTTGAGGTCCTTGATGACCGTGACGGCATCGCCCTCGACCAGCTCGTTGCCGTTGGAATCGCGTACCGCCATGAGTGCTCACACCTGATTTCGGGGGCGACAGATTACCACCGGTCACCCATCCGTCAGGCGGGTGCGCCATTACGGCTCAGCCAGGATGGCCGGGCACCCGGGGCGTGGTCAGGCGGCGTCGAGGCTCAGCCGGAAGATCGTTCCGCCAGTGGCACCGGGATGTATTTCCACCTCCGCATGCATCGCGGCGGCGCTCTGCCGGATCAGCCACAGGCCAAGACCAAGCCCTTCGGCCTGCGGATCGGCCTGGCGAAACGCGCTGAACAATTCTTCGACCTTTTCCGCAGGAATACCGCAACCGTTATCCTGGATGTCGATCGTTATCTTTCCATCGCCGGATCGCGCCAGCATGGTGACCGCACCACCACCGGGCGTATATTTCACGGCGTTCGAAAGCGCGTTGCCGAGCACAGTTTCCAGAAGCAACGGATGCCCTCGCACGATGGCGCCGGTGCGCCCGATGGTCAGTGCGACGCGCTTGCGCTGCGCCGCCCTCGTCCAGGTCGACGACAGAGCGTCGAACACCTCATGCAGAACGACGGGGCCGAGCTCGGCATCTCCGCCCGCGATGTCGGCATGCGTCGAAGCGAGCAGCCGGCTGAGCTGCTGGTCGGCGCTGAGAAGATCGGTCCTCGCGTCGTCCAGACGCGCGGCGTGCTCGCCGGACACGCCGCTGCGCACCTTCGACATGGCGTACAGCGCCGAGCGCAGCGGCGCCTTCAGGTCGTGCCCCGCAGTCGCGAGCAGCCGCGAGAGGTGATCGCCGCGGCGCTGCGACTGGCGCAGCATACGGCGGAGTTCCATCTGCGCCATGACCTGGCGCGCCAGGCGGCGCAGGGTGTCGATCTGGTCGTCATCCAGCGTCCGCGGCTGGGTGTCGAGCACGCAGACCGTGCCCAACGGCAAGCCATCGGCGGTTTTCAGCAGCGCGCCCGCATAAAAACGCAGGCCGGGTTCACCGGTCACCAGCGGATTGGCGGCAAAACGGGGGTCCTGGGTGGTATCGGGTATGACCAGCAGGTCGTGTTCGAGAATCGCGTGCGCGCAGATGGAGGTGTCGAGCGGCGTTTCCCGCACACCCAGGCCGACTTCCGCCTTGAACCACTGCCGGTCGGCGTCGATCAGGTTGACCACCGAGATAGGGGCACGGCAGACATACGAGGCGATCCGCACGATGTCTTCGTATGCGCTTTCCTTCTCCGTGTCCAGAATATCGAACGACGACAGCGCCGCAAGGCGGCGAGCCTCGGAAACGGCAGGCAGTTTGGGGGCGGGCGCGTGGGGCATCGGGTTCTCCGGGACGACGCATTCTGGCAGGTCGGCGCGTGGACGCAATGTCAGTCCATGCTCGCCTTCAGGCAGGCGTCGTCACGATTTCGTTCGCCTGCTTACGACGCCTCATGAACACGTCGGTGCCCAGACTCGGGGTTCTGCCTGAAGGAGTATCCGATGTCCGACTCGACCAACACCTCGCGCAAGATCCGCTACGGCTTTGTCGCCCTCGGTGACATCACCCAGGAAGCCATGCTGCCCGGGGTCGCGCACACCGGAAACTCGGTCGTCACCGCCCTGGTCAGCAGCGATACGGACAAGGCGGCCAAGGTGGCCGAGCGCTACGGCATCGGCAGCGTCTACAGCTACGACCAGTTCGACGAGCTGCTGGCCTCCGGCAGCATCGATGCACTTTATATTGCGACGCCGAACTGGCGCCACGCCGAGTTCGTGATCCCCGCCCTGAAGGCCGGGATCCATGTGCTGGTGGAGAAACCGCTCGAGATCACCCACGCCGCCAGTCGCGAGATCCTTGCGACGGCCGCCGCGTCGACGGCGAAGCTGATGGTGGCCTACCGGCTTCATTTCGAGCCCGCCACGCTGTCCCTCATCGACCGCATTCGCGCCGGCGAGCTGGGCCAGGTGCATACCTTCAGCGCGACGTTCGCGCAGATGGTCGACCCGAAGAACCACCGGGCGACCAACGGTGCCAAGGCCGGACCGGTCTTCGACATGGCGCCCTACCCGATCAACGCGGCACGTTACGTCTTCGATGCCGACCCGATCGAGGTGGTGTCGGCTGTGGGCCTGCGCCATCCGGAGTCGGGACTTGGCGACGATTTCGACCACACCGTGGCCGTGACCCTGCGCTTTCCCGGAAACCGCGTGGCCCTCTTCACCGTGTCCTACTACGGCAATGCCGTCGATGCGTTCTATGTAGCGGGGACCAAGGGCAGTGTGCACATGCGCCCGTGCTTCACCTACGGCACGCCCTTCGAACAGACCATCACCGTGGGCGACAAGGAGCGGAAGATTTCCGCCCCGGCGACCGACCAGTTCGGCGGTGAGCTGAAATATTTCTCCGCATGCCTGCTCGACAACGAAGATCCGGAGCCGGATGGCCAGGAAGGCCTGATCGACGTGCTGATCGTCGAAGGCATCATGGAGGCGCTGGCTTCGGGCAAGCCGCAGAAGCTGGACCTGCCCGAGCGCAAGCGCCGGATCGATACGACACGACAGAAAATGAATCTGCCCAAGGTGGAAGCGCCGGAACCGGTCGACGCCGCCAAACCGTCGAAGTAATCCGGTCAGTCGTCGAGCAGATCCGCCACGGAGGAAAGGATTTCCGCCGGGCGGAACGGGTAGCGATCCACCTCCGCGCGGTCGGCGATACCGCTGAGCACAAGCACCGTATGCAGACCCGCTTCGATACCGGCGACGACGTCGGTATCCATGCGGTCGCCTATCATGCCGGTGTTGTGCGAATGCGCGCCGAGCTTGTTCATCGCCGAGCGGAACATCATCGGGTTGGGCTTGCCGACCATATAAGCCTGACGCCCGGTGGCCTTGGTGATGAGCGCGGCCACGGCGCCTGTCGCCGGCAGCGGACCCTCCGCACTGGGGCTGGTGACGTCCGGATTGGTGGCGATGAATCGCGCGCCCGCGCCGATCAGACGGATCGCCTTGGTGATGGCTTCGAACGAGTAGGTACGGGTCTCGCCGAGCACGACGTAGTCGGGCGCGGTGTCGGTCATGATGAAGCCCGCCTCGTGCAGCGCGGTGGTCAGGCCCGCCTCGCCGATGACGAACGCCGAGCCGCCGGGCGACTGGTCCTTGAGGAATGCCGCGGTCGCCAGCGCCGATGTCCACAGCTGCTCCTCGGGCACGTCGATACCCGACGTCCGCAGGCGCGCACTCAGGTCGCGCGGCGTGAAGATCGAATTATTGGTAAGCACGAGGAAGGGCTTGCCCTGGTCACGCCACTGGCGGATCAGCTCGGGAGCGCCCGGCAGGGCTTTGTTCTCGTGGACGAGCACACCGTCCATGTCGGTCAGCCAGCACTCGATGTCTTTACGGTCAGCCACAGGGTGTCCTTCGGAGGGGAAGCGGGGTCGTCGACGAGGATAGCGCGCCGCGCAGGCAAGGATTGGCTCAAGGCATCGCCGGCGTGCGTGCGGTCACACGAAGGACGGCCCAGCCGGCGAGACCCGCAAGGACGGAGCCTGCAAGGATGCCCAGCTTCACCTCGTCGCGTAGCTCGGGATGATCCGGGAAGGCGAGCATCCCGATGAACAGGCTCATCGTGAAACCGATGCCGCACAGCAGCGCCGTGCCGAACAGCTGCCCGCGCGAGGCGCCGCGCGGCATCTCCGCCCAGCCGAAGCGGATGGCGAGCCATGCGGCACCGAACACACCGATGAGTTTGCCCACGAGCAGGCCGAGGCCCACGCCGACCGTGGTCGCGGCGAGCCATTGCGCCAGCCCAACACCGGCGAACGAGATGCCGGCGTTGGCGAAGCCGAACAAGGGCAGCACCGTGATGGGGACCAGTCGATGGAGCGCGTGCTCGAGCCTCAGCAGAGGCGAATGGGTGCAGTCGCCGTCGGACGGCAGGCGCCCTTCACTGTCGCTAAGCGGGATGCACAACGCGGTCGCCACGCCCGCGAGCGTCGCATGGACGCCGGACTTCAGCACCAGCACCCAGAGAACGACACCGATGAGCAGATAAGGCCACAGGCGGCTGACGCCGAAGCGGTTCATCAGGGCCATCGTGGCAACGGCAAGCAGTGCCAGGCCGAGATAGGCAAGCGACAGATCGGGGGTGTAGAACAGCGCGATGATGATGACCGCACCGAGGTCGTCGATGATCGCCAGGGCCGCGAGAAACGCCTTGAGGGACGTGGGCACCCGGCTGCCGAGCAAGGCGGCCACACCGAGCGCGAAGGCGATATCGGTCGCCGAGGGAATGGCCCAGCCACGCATCGATTCCGCGTTGCCCCGGTTGACCAGCAGGAAGATGGCCGCCGGCACGACCATGCCGCCCAGCGCCGCCAGACCCGGCAGGACGCGCAGACGGTTGGAGGCCAGCTCCCCGTCGATGAACTCGCGCTTGATCTCGAGGCCCACCAGCAGAAAGAACACCGCCATGAGACCGTCGTTGATCCAGTGCAGCACGCTCAGCGGGCCGACGTGCGCCTGCAGCGCGTCGAAATACACGGAGGCGAGCGGCGAATTGGCCACGATCATCGCGAGCGCCGCGGCACCCATCAGCACGAGGCCGCCCACGGCCGATCCGGCGGCGAAGTCGGCCAGCCGCTGGAGCGGACGCCATATCAGTGTCTTGAGCAACGGACTCTCCTGTCCCTGGTAAGTCCGTGATGGTCACACCACCCGTCGCCGAGGGCAAACGGGGCGAAAGACGCATGGCCGGAACGACGCCCCCATCACGGCATTACGGTGTCACTCCGCACGCAGCCTCTTCTCATGCGCGGCGAAGTCCTTCCGATATTTCTTTGCCAGCCCTGTCTTCTGGGGCGCCGTCAGGATCTTGCCGGCCAGCTGAAAGAAGATTTTCTCCTCCTCGCGCAGATGATCGTGCAGCTCTTCGGAAAGCTTGGCAAGGTTCGCCGTCCAGCTGCGACCCGCATGGTTCCGCGTCTGCATTTCCTCGATCAGGTCATCCATCTTGTGATGGTCGGCCAGCGCATCGCGCGAGGAGTGCAAGCCGCGATCGTCCATCAGCATCGGCACGTAGAGGTAACGCTCCTCGGCCGCCTCATGCGCCGCGAGTTCGATCCGTAACGCGGTGAACAACTCGACCCGGTGAGGACCCGGCTCCGAGCGCTGCAGCTTGCGGACGAGTGAGCGCTGCGTGGCGTGGCTTTCGCGGAGGGCTTCGAAGATGGTTTCGGACATGGCGTCGGCTCTGTCATGGGACGGCCCGGGTGGGCGGGTGCCACGATCATCCCGATGCGGATGTCGACGAAGCGTCTGCCAGGCCACAGGTGCTCCATAGCCAGACCGCACACAGCGGGAACAACAGGAAGCAGGAGACGACCGAGAATATCCACGCGATCGTGCCGTACGAACCGGACATCCCGCCCGCACCGAAGAACAGGAAGAACCAGCAAGCGGTCACTACCGCCATCAGCAGCCATCGGGCCGGGTCACCGTGGGTCACGTTCTGACAGACACCCGGAAACGTCTTCCTGAAGAAGTGCCAGGCGATATAGCCCGACACCGCCATCAGAAACGGGAACTGCAGCCACACCGGGATGCCGAAGCCCTGGGCGGACAGCGCGATATCCGCATGCGTGGAGAGTGCCCTGATGGGCACATAGCTCCACACGTTGCCCGCGCACATCAGGCACAGCCAGTACACGAAGGACTGCAGCCCCCGCCGCGACCGCACCGCGTCCATGCGCGACACGGCGTCCAGGATGAAAAAGAGCACGCCGTTGCCGACGAACGGGCCGGCCAGTGCGATGAGAGAGGCCTGCCACCCGGCGCCACTCGCGATGATCGGCGCGTATTCCACGTTGTCGGAAACGTCGCCCAGCAGGAGGATGTTGCCGGGGGTAGCCGAGCCGTAATCGATGTCGAAAGGCGACTTCATCCAGCCAAACGCCCACGCGGCCATCGAGTGGCTGTATTCATGGGCCAGGTAGGCCACCGCGTGGGCGACGATGGTGAGTACGAACGTCAGGACAGCGAAACGAACGACGCGCCACCCGCCGGATCTTGCAAAGCCCATCCCGTTATCGACCATGTCACTCCCCCGGTGAGGAGCGAACTATAGCGCCGGGAGTCAGCCTTTGGACTGCTCCAGTACGCGGGAGCCAGTGATGATCATCCGCAACATCGTCGAGATCTGCTCGATCACCTCGGGGTCGCGCTCAGGCGGCTGATCCATGGCGCCGGCACCCATCGCGAAAACGAGGCGGGTGATCGCCTTGGATACCAGCGCCGGTTCGTGCAGCGTCGCGCGCTCGGCGGCGGCGAGGCGGATCAGGTCGACGCGGAGCTCGTCCTCGAAGTACATCAGCTCGCGCTCGACCGCCTGCTTGAAAGCGTCCGACCCTACCGCGCCTTCGCGCAGCAGCACATGCAGGAGTTTGTCGTCCGCGCGCAGCTGCTCCATGAAGGTCTCGACCGAAACACGGATCACGCTGCGATCGGTCGAGGTGGCACGCTCCCGCGCCGAGCCGATGATGATACGCAGCGAGCGCCCCGCCAGGTCGATCAGGGCGATGGCCAGCTCGTCCATGTCGCGGAACTGACGATAGAAGCTGTTGGGCGCGATGCCGGCTTCGCGCGCCACCTCGCGCAGGCTTACCGTGGACAGGCTGCGGTTGGGACCGATCAGCTTGAGCGCGGCGGCCAGCAGGTCCTCACGGGCGATCCCCACCTTGCGCGGCGGCGTCGGGAAATCCGGGGACGGAGTGAGAATGATCGAGGTCATGAGGCGCTGATAACGGACTAGGCCAGAATCATACCCCCAGTCGTGAATGCACAACTGTATACACAGCTGTGCGGATGCGCGTATAGTGACTCCATGAACGCCATTCCCGTTCCGAAAACCTCCTGGCGCCAGCGCGCCGTGCGCCGCGCCGTCTCACCGGCGGTGTTCGACTTCTGGGCGACCCGCCTCAACCCGTTGTGGACCCTGGAGCAGCCGTTGGCGCGCCTGGTCTCGCGCACGGCGGCGAGCCGCGACGCCGTGACCCTCGTGCTCCGCCCCAATCGGCATTGGCAGGGCATGCTCCCCGGCCAGCACGTCAATATCGGCGTGGAAATCGAGGGTCGCCGGCTGGTGCGCAGCTACAGCCCGACGCCACTGGACGACGGCACGCTGGCGATCACCGTCAAGGCGATGCCCGGCGGCGTGGTCAGCGGTCATCTGGCGAAAGCCGCCCGGATAGGCGACGTGGTGACCCTCGGTCAGGCCTTCGGCGAGATGACCCTGCCTTCCGACACCGACGACCTGCTCCTGCTGGCTGCCGGCAGCGGCATCACGCCGATGCGTGCCCTGGTGCGCTCGCTCGCCGCACGCGGCATGCCGGTCAAGGTCGACCTGTTGTACTGGGCGCGCGATCGCGCCGACCTTTGCTTCGTGGACGAACTCAACCAGCTGGCCGCTACCCACCCGCGGCTGCGTGTGCGCACCTTGCTCACGCGTGCCGGGGTCGAGCCCGAGCGTCGCGTCGACGACGTGTCGCTGGAGTCGATCGAGGACCTGCAGGCACGCCGTGTGCTCGCCTGCGGCCCGGGCGGATTCGTCGAGGCGGCACGCGGGCGCCTTCAGGGCTACGTCGCGCACTTCAACGCGGAAGCCTTCAGCACGCCGGCCACCGTCGAGGGCGAAGCCGGCGAGGTACAGGTACACCTCGCTCGCAGCGGGCGCACGCTGACCCTCGCCCGCGGCACCTCGTTGCTGGAAGGTCTCGAAGCCCAGGGCCTTCGCCCGCGTCATGGCTGCCGCATGGGCATCTGCAACACCTGCGCCTGCGGCCGCGCCTCGGGCACCGTACGTCACACGCTGACCGGCGACCGCGACAGCGAGCCGTCGACCCCGGTACGACTGTGCGTCAGTGCGCCGAGCACCGATCTGGTCCTGGACCTCTAAGGAATTCACATGGCCCGCATCAAGAACCGCATTCTTTCCGCCGCCGAGCTGCAGTCCTTCGGCGACGAGCTCGACGCCCTGCGCGCCCGCGTCGCTGCCGACGTCGGCGCACGCGACGCCCGCTATATCCGTCGCATCGTCGCCGCCGTGCGCTGGACCGGCGTGACCGGCCGCGCGCTGCTCTTCCTCGGCGCGTTCGTGCACAGCGTGCTCGTCCCCGCCTGGATCGTCGGCACGATCTGCCTGGCCCTGTCGAAGATCCTCGACAACATGGAGCTCGGCCACAACGTCATGCACGGCCAGTACGACTGGATGGGCGACCCCAAGCTGCATGGCCAGACCTACGAATGGGATATCGTCGCCACCGGCGATGCCTGGCGCAAAACGCACAATTTCCAGCACCACACGTACACCAACGTGCGCGGCATGGACGACGACATCGGCTACGGCCTGCTGCGCATCTTCCCCGAGCAGCGCTGGCGTCCGTTCTATCTGATGCAGCCCGTCATCGCGGTGTTCTTCATGCTGCTGTTCCAGTGGGGTGTGGCCATCCAGGATCTGCGCATCGGCCGCTGGTTCGCGGGCAAGATGAAGACGGCGGAACTGCGTCGCAACTTCCGTCCGGTCGGTCGCAAGATGGCGCGTCAGCTGATCAAGGACTACATCGTGTTTCCGCTGCTGGCCGGCCCGTTCTTCCTGCCGGTGCTGCTGGGCAACCTCGTCGCCAACGGCATGCGCAACATCTGGACCTTCGTCATCATCTTCTGCGGCCACTTCACCGCCGATGCCGAAGTGTTCCCGAAGGAAACCATTCGCGACGAGACGCGCGGCCACTGGTACCTGCGCCAGCTGCGCGGCTCGTCCAACATCGCCGGCGGCAAGCTGCTCAACGTGCTGTCGGGCAACCTGAGCCATCAGATCGAGCATCACTTCTACCCGGATCTGCCGGCGAATCGCTACGCGGCAATGGCGGTCGAGGTGAAGCAGATCTGCGCCCGTTACGGCCAGCACTACAACACGGGCTCGTTGCCCAGGCAGTTCGGTCAGGTCATCTGGCGGATCGTGCGTCACGCCTTTCCCAGCCGCGTACGTATGCCGCGGATGTCCGAGAAGGCGCTTCAGGGCGGCTGAGCAGTAGGGAAAGCTGTCCTTCCGCCGGAGACATGGACGTCACCCACGGGCGCGAGGCAGCCAGCGGCCGCACGAGCGTGAAGAGCCCGACGGCAGGAGGCATGGCGGCACCCGGCGAAAGCAACGGGCTGGCGGTGGGAGGCCGGATGGAATGGTGTCCTGGACGATAACGGCCCATAAGTAAGATTCGATACTTCTGGCATGCTTTTATCGAACTTCGACACCTCCCATACTCGCGCACTAGCGTTGTCAGCAGGGGGGAGGCATATGGACGGGCATAAATCGCTGGGCCGCTTGACAGGATTGACCTATCTCGTCGTCGTGGGCACAGGGCTATTCAGCCTGATGTATGTTCCTGCCGCACTGTCAGGCAGCGGCGCGCCACAGAGCCGGGTCGAGCAACTGTTAGCAAACCCGGGACTCTACAATGCAGGGACGGCAGCGTTTCTTATCGAGCAAGCCGCCTTTTGTGTGCTGCCAATCTTATTCTACCGACTGCTGCATCACGCCGGCCGGTGGGCCGCCAGTGTGATGGCGGTTCTGGCACTTGCCAGCGTCCCGGTAGCACTCGTCGGCGTTGTCGAGCGTGTCGATGCCGTCAATTGGCTGACGAATACGAAGCTATCGGCCGGTGAAGCCGGTATGTACGGCCATGCGCTGGCGCGCATGGCCCTCTACAGCTGGGACCACACGTTGCTCATTGCCAGCCTGTTTTGGGGGCTGTGGCTCGCACCGATGGGCTATCTCATCACCGTGTCGCGGACTATTCCACGGCTGTTCGGCTATCTGCTGATGCTGGGAAGCGCTGGCTATGTCGTCGACGTGTTTGGGCAACTGTTGTTACCTGACTACAGCCGCTCGATGTTTTCGGACTACGCGACTGTTCCAGCCGCCCTCGGCGAGATAGGCACTTGTTTATGGTTGCTCGTCTTTGGAGCATCGCTCGAACGTGCCCCTACGCCCGATCCGACCGTGTCGATTGAGTAGGAGAAAACCGCAATGGCATTACCTTCATTCGAAGACCCTCCGGTTCCCGTACGATTGAAGCTGGCCGCGTTATGGACATCGCTGATGTCGTGTTACATCTATGGCGACTACTTTGGCCTGTACGTCCCAGGGAAGCTACAAGGTGTCCTCAACGGTGATGGGCCCATAGGTCCGACAAGCCAAGGCACACTCGTTGGCGCGTCGATGCTCCTGGCTGCGCCCGCCTTGATGATCGCATTGTCACTGCTTTTACCGGTCAGGGCATGCCGCATAGTGACCATCATTCTTGGAATCTTTTACACACTTGTCATGGCGGCCACCATGACGGACGCCTGGTGGTTTTATAAAGCCATGGGCGTGATCGAAATGACGATCTCGTTAATCACTGTGGGGCTCGCTTGGCGCTGGCCTCGAGTTGCGTCGACTGTTTAGCTATTTCACAGTGACCGGGGCAAGGGTCGAGCAAACAAACATCGCACAGGATTTTCCTCGCATGACGCGCTGGATTGTTGGAACGCGCGGCGTCACCCTCGCGCTCAACAACTGTATCGGTAACGAGCACGATTACCAGCACAAACGGTTGAACTCCGCGTATCAACGCCTGCGCAAGGGCTTAAGTCCTGATCAGCGCACATCGCTGCGTGACGAAGAACGTGCATGGATAGCCCGGCTCGACAAGAATTGCTAATCGGGGACGCCGGTCGATTTGCTTCTCGGCATACCGGTGCCGACGGCTGGCGGTGGCGGCGTGAGCGAAAGATGCGTACAGGAAAATGACGCCAGGCTGGTTCATGGGTCCCGATGGAACGTCCATTCCTGAGGCAGATGAAGCACGTCGCATCCTGCCGTGCAGGAGAAAAGCCCAGAGCGTCCCATGAGGACCAGATCCGCGACGCAGAGAAAGATCCTGTCCTTTCCAATCTGTTGGCGATGCCGGGCGGCACGCAGACGGTGCCGTTCAATTTCGTCTTTCCGACCGATACCCAGTATTACGTGCGTCAGAAAACCGACCCAGTGAACACCTGGATTATCGATGCCAAGATGGTGGTCGCGACCCAGGCCTGCCCGCGGGAGCCATCAACAGACACCTCAGAGACGGCCAAGCCGACGAAGCTGCTGTTTCCGTCTCCCTAACCCTCGCCATCATCGCGCGGAGCTGGGGGTACGCCCTCGATCTGCCGAGGGTTGGCTCCACGAAGTGCGCGCATCGATAGACTGAGCCGGACTGCCGACGCTCCGGGTCGGTGCTGCAAATGGTCGCTCAACGAAACGACGGAACGCTCGTGATCACACAAGGCGGCCAGCACATTCGGCCCGTTCGGGCGCTCGGACGCATCAGGCGTGCTTTAGCAGAGCGTCTTATCGGGCCCATCAAAGCGACCAATGTAGATTTCGACACGGTCGTCGTGCTCGGCCTCCACCATCGCAGCCGCTTTAGGAAACGGAGCCCCTGTCCCATCGTAAGCTTCAAACCGTCCATCCGGTTGATGGACCACGAAAGGCAGATGCTGGATGCGAGACGACCAAACGTTATAGGTATCTTCGTCCCGCACCATTTGCATCTCAGTACGGGTGGCGCAGCCAGCAAGGGCCACAGCGATCGCCGCTAACCCAATGGGGCGGAGCAGCGTGCTTAGCGTGAGGCGCATACAAGGAATCTCCTAAGACGATGGTTTCTCTCTCCAGCGGCAGCGGAACAGATGACGGCGCCAGCACGACCAGGTAGAGCGCGAGCGCTCCGGCCATAGGTCTTGCACCTGCCGCTACCGCTTCAGTACGGCAGCGGATCTGGCTCTTGCGCAACGCTTTCCCAAATGCCGTTGAGCAGCAGTTTGCGTGCACGAGCGATGTAAACCGGTCGTGTGGCAATCACGCGCTCCCGCGCACGATCAGCGAATGAGACGACGGATCGATCGCGATCACACAGCGCGGACACGACCGTTGGACCCTTTGCGTCGGGCACCGACGCGGGGGCACCTGAGCACAAGGTCTTGAGCGGGCCGCTGAAATGCCCCACCCAAATTTCCACGCGGCGCCCGCGCTCGGCCTCGACAGCCGTTGCGGCCTTGCTGAAGATGTCGCCGCGGTTGTCAAAGGCGGTCACGGCGCCGTCGGCATCGTGAAACACGAACGGAATGTGGTCCATCCGCTTGTCCCACAGGTCGTAGGTGTCTTTTTCCTTGACCGTGCTGGTCTCGGTGACTGCAGCACAGCCGGTCAGGACACTCATCACCAAGAACACAGCCAGAGCACTGCGCACAGTCGTGAGTCTGAATTGCATCGGATAGATCTCCTCGGATGGACGATGCGCGAGCCCGTCAGAACATCACGCTAAACAGTGATAAGCGCCTCGGGTCAGCGTGCGCTGACCTGCGGTTCGTCTTGAGCAGCGGCGCGCCATCCGCCACCCAGAGCACGGATCAGATCCACGCTCGCCTGCAGCTGTCGCGTGCGCACCAACTCAGCCGTGCGTTCGGCCTTGAGCGCCGCGGTCTGCGCCGTGACCACCTCTAGGTAGCTGACGACGCCCTCGTTGTATCGGTTGGTCGCCAAGGTCTCGGACTGCTTGGCGGCGTCGGCCGCTGCCGTCTCCTGCTGGCCTTCCCGGCCTAGCTCCTGGAGCAAGGACAGGTTGTCTTCGACCTGCTGGAATGCGTGCAGCACCAGGCCGCGGTACTGCGCTGAGGCCGCAGCAAACTCCGCTTTGGCTTCCGCCTCGCGGCCGCGCCGCGCGCCGCCGTCCAATAGCTCGAGCGAGGCCAACGGCCCAAGGCTCCAAAACTGGTTGCTGGCCGCCAGGAGATTGCCGTGACCCACGTCCTGCCAGCCCAAGGCGGCACCCAGGCTGATGGTCGGGTAGAACGCCGCGCGCGTGACCCCAATGCCAGCGTTGGCGGCGAACGCACGGCGTTCGGCGGCAGCAATATCGGGCCGGCGCTCCAACAAGGTCGAAGGCACACCCAGCGGAATGCTTGGCAGGGTCAGAGCCGTGGTCTGGGCGGGCAGCAAAAAGGTCGACGGGGATTCGCCGACCAACGCCGCGATGGCGTGCTCGGTGAGTGCCCGCTGCACACGCAGCTCCGTTTCCTGGGCCTGGGCATCGGCGTATTGCGCGTTCGCGCGGGCAAGATCCAGCCCCGACGACACACCCCCATCCATGCGCCTTTGCGTGATCGACTGGCCCTTGCCGAACGCGGCCAACGAGTCCTGGACGATGCGCAGCTCCACGTCATCCCCCCGCAATGCGATGTACAAGTCCGCAAGGCGCCCCTGGAGGCTCAGGCGGGCGGAGGCCAGGTCCGCCTCCGCCGCAACGCTACGCGCCTTGCCTTCGGCCACCTCATTGCGAATCCGACCCCATAAATCCAGCTCGTAGCTAGCACTGAAGGCGACCGTCCGCGTGTCGTACTCGTTGGGCTGGTTGGAGCCCCGAAGCGGCCGGTTATCGGACTGCCGCGCGTTGGTCGGTGTGGCGTCGATGCCTGCGTGGGGCGACTGTTGTGCCCCAAGCTCCTGGAGATAGGCCCGCGATGCATCCAGACGAGCCAGGGCTACGCCGATGTCGGGGTTGTTGGCGTCCAGTTTGGATTCGAGGCCATCGAGAGTGGGATCGCCGTAGACTTTCCACCACGGACCGCGCGCGGTGGCATCTTTGGGGTCGGCCTGCGTCCAACCTTCAGGATTAGCGGCGCCCTTAAAGGCCTCCGGCAGGGCACCGGCGTTGGGCTTCACGTAGTCCGGCGCCAGCGAGCAGCCGCCCAGCGCCATGAACAAGACCAATGCTCCGCCACGGATGGCAAGATCATGCTTTCTTGGCATGGTGGCTCTCGTCGGTGGCAGCGGGGGCCAACTGGACCAGATCGCCTTGGCTCAGCGAATCGGTAGGATGATCGATGATGCGGTCGTCCGGCTGAAGGCCCTGGTCGATCTCCAGCTTGTCGCCCAGGTCCATCGCGATGTGTACATCGCGCAGCACCACATGGTGGTCCTTGCCGAGCACCGCGATCTGCGGCCCCTGCGCGCGAAACAGGAGGGTCGTGGCCGGAACGGTCACCGTGTGGGCGTCTGCGTGTGTGGAGAGTTGCACCTCGGCAAAGTCGCCCGGCAACAGATCCTGGCGCGGATTGTCGACCTTGAACTGCGCCAGCAACGTGCCGGAGGCCCGGTTGATGGCCCGGGACGTCCCGATGAGCGTGCCGTCGACCGTCTCGCCGCCATGGCCCAGCACGAGCAACTTCACCTTCATTCCGGGGACGATGGAGGACGCGTAACTTTGCGGCACCTGCGTGTACAGGCGCATTTTGCTGGTATCGGCAATGGAAAAGAGCGGCTCGCCCCCGCTGGTGTTCGCCGTGATGAGGTCGCCGATGTCCGTGTTACGCGCCGTCACCGTCCCGTCGAACGGCGCGACGATGCGTTTGAATGATTCCAACGCGGCCAGGCGGTCTACATCGGCCTGGGCGCCCAGCTGATTGGCGCGCGCCGTCTCCGCTTCGCTCGACTTTTCATCCGACTCCTGCTTGGACACCGAATGCGACGCGAGCAGGTTCTGCCAGCGCCTGGCGGTGGTGTCGGCCAGGCGCACATTGGCTTGGGCGCGCACCAGTTCGGCTTTGGCCTGTTCGAACTGCTGATCCAGTTCCGGCGTGTCGATGAGCGCCAGAACCTGGCCGGCTTTGACTTTTTCGCCGATGTCGACATTCCACTGCTTCAGATACCCTCCGACCCGTGCGTGGATGGGGGTGGCAATCCATGCATCGAGGTGACCCGGCAGCGTCAGACCCTGGTTGGCGCTGAGCGCAGAGGCAGAAATGACCTGCACGCTCGGCGTAAGTTGCGCCTGGGTCCACGTCGTCAGCTCGTGGGACTCCACGGACCGCAGAGACAGACCCGCAATCACCCCAACGGAGGCCAGGCCTAAGCCGATGGCCAGAATCAAACGGACACGGGGAGGCCGCCCGGGTATCGCGGCGATGGCTTCATGCGACATGGGAGTGATCTCCGATAAGCGGCTGTTTGGAAGGGGCGGGAGCGGGCCGGCCGTGGACGATTGCGAAGATGACCGGCACAAACAGCAAGGTGGCAAGCGTGGCGAACATGAGGCCACCGATGACCGCGCGACCCAGCGGGGAGTTCTGTTCCTGACTGAGCGCCATGGGCAGCATGCCGATGATCATCGCCAGCGCCGTCATGCACACCGGACGGAAGCGGGTAAAGCCGGCCTCGAGCGCCGCCTTGACCGGGTCCCCATGCTCGGCCAGCCGCTCGCGGCAGAAGGTCACCACCAGGATCGCGTTCGCAGTGGCCACGCCCATGCACATGATGGCCCCGGTGAGCGCGGGCACGGACAAACTGGTGTGCGTGAGAAACAGCATCCAGACGATGCCGGCAAGCGCTGCCGGGAGGGCGGTGATGATGACGAACGGGTCCATCCACGATTGGAAATTGACCACGATGAGCAGGTAGATGAGGACCACAGCCCCGACCAGACCGAACAACAGACCGCTGAAGGCTTCGTTCATCGTGCCGACCTGCCCGTGCAGGCTGACCAGGGTGCCCTTTGGCCGTTGACTTGCAAACTGCGCCAGAACCTTTTCCACATCACTGGCCACGCCCCCCAAATCCCGGCCTTGGATGGACGCATAGATGTCATAAGACGGCATGATGTTGTAGTGAGACACCACCGCATCGCTGGGCCCACGGGTGAAGCTCGCCAGACCACCCAGAATTTGCGTGGCACCGTTGCCTGAGGAGGTCACCGGCAGCGCCTTGAGATCCGACATCGAGTCCATGAGGTATTGCGGCGTGGAAGCCACGATGGCGTAGGACACGCCGTTTTTCGGATTGAGCCAGAAGGCCGGGGCGACCTGCGAGCTGCCTGCCAGAGACGCCACCATGCTATTGGTGACATCCCGCTCGGTGATGCCGAACCCATCCGCCCGTACCCGGTCCACTTTGACGTTCAACTGCGGGTAGCTCGAGCTTTGCTGCAAGCGGACATCGACGATGCCATCCACCTTGCGCAGCTCCTTCATAATTCTTTCTGAGTAGGCTTCGTTGGCCACGCGATCACGTCCGGCGATGGAGACATCCAGCGGCGAAGGCGAACCAAAGTTAAGGATCTGACTGGTCATGTCGGCCGGCAGGAACGCGAACTGGGTGCCGGGGAATTCGCGCGGAAGCTTTTCGCGCAATTGCTTCATGAAATCGGCCGCCGGCCGATGGCCTTCCTTCAAGGCGATCTGGATATCGCCGTCCTGCGAGCCGATGGTACCGCTGCTGCTGTAAACCAGGTTCACGCCGCTCAGCGGAAGGCCGATGTTGTCGATGATGGTGTCGAGCTGATCGGGCGGAATGACGGCGCGGATGGCGCGTTCGATGTGATCGAACTCGGCCGCCGTCTCTTCGACCCGGGTGCCCATGGGCGCGCGCACATGCATCGAGATCGATTCCGAATCCACGGTCGGGAAGAAATCCCGACCCAATGCAGGAATCAGCGCAAAGGACACCACGACGAACCCGAGGAAGCCGACGACAAAGCGCTTCCGGCTGTCGAGAGCCACCGCCAGCAAGCCGTAGTAGCCGTCGCGGACCTGCGTGAAGCGCTGCTCAAAGCCCATCTGAAACCGCAGCAGCCCGCGCACTACGGCACTGCGGCGCTTGCGACCGTGCTGATCGCCCTCGTGATGATTGAGATAGGCGTCCTCGGGATGCGCACCCTCGCCGCCTTCCACATGGTGAGGCTTGAGCAAGAACATCGCGAGCGTCGGCACCAGCGTGCGGGACAGAATGAAGGAGGACACCATGGCGAAGATCACCGCCAAAGCCATCGGGCGGAACAGGAAGCCGGCGATACCGTCGAGCATGAACATCGGCACGAAGACAATGCAGATGCACAGCAGCGACACGAAGGCCGGCGTCACGATCTGCCTGGCGCCGTCCATGATGGCGTCCATCACGCCCTTGCCTTGCTCCAGATGCCAGTTGATGTTCTCGATGGTCACCGTGGCGTCGTCGACCAGAATGCCCACCGCCAACGCCAGGCCGCCCAGGGTCATCACATTCAAGGTCTGTCCTAACAGCGACAGCAAGGCAATGGCCGACAGGATGGACAGCGGGATGGACAACGCGATGATGACCGTCGAGCGCCAGCTGCCGAGGAACAGCAGAATCATCACGGAAGTCAGAAGAGCTGCGATGACGCCCTCGCGAGCCACCGAGGCCACGGCGGCTTTGACAAAGATGGACTGATCGCTCAGCAGATGCATCTGCAGCGACTTGGGTTGGGTCTCGGCAATGAGCGGCAACAGCTTCTTGATGCCGGCCACCACATCCAGGGTGGACGCATTGCCGTTCTTCAACGCGGGCATCAGCACGGCGCGTTTGCCGTCCACGCGGACCACATTGTTTTGCGGCGGCGCACCGTCGCGCACATGGGCCACATCGCCGATGGTGATCGTCGCGCCGTTGACGGTCTTGATGGGCAGGTTGTTTAGCTCATCGATGGCCGTTGGGCTGTTATTGAGTTGGACGTGATACTCGTAAGTCCCAATCTTGGCCGTGCCCACGGGGATAATCTGGTTCTGTGCGGCCAACGCGTTGCCCACGTCCTGCGCCGAAAGGCCTTTGGCCGCCAGCGAGCGCGGATTCAAGTCCAGCGTTACTTGCTTTTGTTTTCCGCCATAAGGCGTCGGAATGGCCACGCCGGGCACGGAAATCAGCGTCGGGCGCATGAAGTTCTGCGCGATGTCGCGAATGGTGGCTTCCGACAAGACCGGGCTCGACAGGGCCATCTGCAGCACCGGCACCGTCGAGGCGTTGTAATTGAGGATGAGCGGCGGTGTGATGCCTGGCGGCATCTGCTTGACCACCGTTTGCGAGATGGAGGTCACCTGAGCCGTGGCTGTGCGAATGTCCACGCCCGGCTGGAAGAAAATCTTGACAATGCCAACGCCCGGCAACGACTGCGACTCGATGTGCTCGATGTCGTTGACCGAGGTGGTCAACTGGCGTTCGTAGTAATAGATCACGCGGCCCGACATTTGGTCCGGCGGCAGGCCGTTATAGGTCCACACCACGCTGATGACGGGGATGCCGATATTCGGAAAGATGTCCGTCGGTGTGCGCAAGGCAGCCAGCGGACCGGCGATGAGGATCAACAGCGCCAGCACGATGAAGGTGTATGGGCGCGAGAGGGCGATGCGAACGAGGGCTAGCATGCGGCGAGCCCCTGAGCCAATAGAGATGGCGGCATCATGACGCGGACGGGTCGCTGCGCATGGCGCCGTGGCGCGGAAGGTTTCATCAGCGGTATCGCTCGGATCTGACCCGGGCAGAAGTGCCCTGGGTCATTATCCGAACCGATTCTTGTGGGAATCTTTTGTGTTTCGAAGCTGGCGCTCGGCGCTCAGCGTTTACTGGCGTCGTCGGTCAGCGGATCCATCAGGATGTGCACCAGAAGTCCATTGCCCGACGGGGCCTCCAGAAGCGCGATGGACCCGTCGTGCAGCTCTACCGCGCGCTGGACGATGCTGAGCCCAAGGCCGTAGCCCGGCTCTTTCATGTCCGCACCACGGTAGCCACGTTGAAAGGCAGCCTCCCTGCGGTCCTTGGGAATGCCGGGGCCGTCGTCGGAGACCGCAATCAGGATCTTGCCGTCCAGGCGGCACACAGCCACATCGACCTGGCCACGCTCCGGGGTGTAACGGAGTGCGTTTTCAATCAGGTTGCGAAACATCGCCGTGAGTGCGACCTCATGGCCCGACACCCACAATTCGGGCTCTTCGTGGTTGAGGCTCAGGGAGATGTCTTTCTCCGCGATGACGGGGGCCAACTCTTCGATGACCTCGGTGGCCACCATGACCAGGTCCAGAGGGACGCGGTGTTGTGAGGCGGCCCCGGCTTCCAAACGCGCGATCGCAAGAATTTGCTCGATGCGGCGTCCCAGGCGGACCAGGCTTCGCCGCGCGTTGCCGACGGTGTATTGAACCTCGGCCGGGTCGTCGGCAATGAGCGCGCTTTCCATGTGAATCATGGTGGCTGCCAGCGGTGTGCGCAGCTCATGCGCCACATCGCCAGCAAATCGGTGCTCTCGTTCGACCGCATCTTCCAACCGCTCGAGTTGCTGATTGAGCGTCTCGATCAGTGGCTTGATCTCGTCGGGAGAGCGGTCGATGGAGATGAGCTTGCGACTGCCCGGTTCGCGCTGCGCGAGCACTGCAGTCAGCACACCCAGAGGCTTGAGTCCCTGTTTGACCGCGAGTCCTGCCAACACGGCGAGCAGAGGCAGCCCGATGATGAGCGGCAACGCGTGCTCAAGGATGAGACCGCGGGTGATGTCCGACCGGTTATCTGCCCGCTCCCCAATCCGCACCGTCAGGTCGAAGCGGTTGGTGAGGGTGAACAGTCGCCATTTGACCCCGTTATATTCGGCTTCATGAAACCCGCGTTCCCCAGGAGCCGGTGGGGGCAGGTCCGCCAGATTGGCGGTTGCCGCGACCAGTTTGCGCTGGGGGTCATACGCCTGAAAGCCGACTTCGGGCTCGTAGTTGCGTGGATGGACCGATACGACGACGGTACCCTTTTGCGCCTCGGTCGCGAGCTGCAGCGTCTTCGCCGGATCCTGTACTCCGTAGTTGCCATGCCCGTAGGCAATCAAGGTGCCCAGCGTTCGCCCGGCCTGGGCCAAACGCCCATCGAGCAACTGATTCATCTCGTGGAGTTCGCGCTGGTAGCTGATGGTCCCCAGCGGAATGAGCACGGCCACCTGGACAAGGATGATGAGCCAGGTGAGTCGCGCGCGCAGGCTGCTGGAGGTCACTTGGGTTCCCGGGGCATCATGTAGCCAATGCCGCGCACCGTGTGGATGACCTCGGGACTCAACTTCCGGCGCAGCCAGTGCACATGCACTTCGATGGCGTTGCGATCCACCACTGTGTCATATCCGTAGACCGACCCTTCGAGCGTTTCGCGGCGAACGATGCGGCCGGCGCGCTCGGTCAGGATGCGCAGCACCGCGAACTCCCGCCGGGTCAAGGTTACCATTTCACCTCGAAAGGTAACGCCATTCGTAGCCAGGTCCAGCACCAGACTGCCCACCTCCACTCGATTGTCCACCAGGCCCTGCGCGCGGCGGGTCAGCGAGCGAATACGTGCCGCCAGTTCCCCCAGGTCAAACGGCTTGACCAAGTAATCGTCTGCGCCCAGGTCCAAGCCCTTGATGCGCGACTCTGTCGCATCCCGCGCGGTCATTACCAGGATGGGCGTTTTCACCCCCGCGCGGCGTGCTTCAAGCAGCACTTCCAAGCCGTCTTTCCCAGGCAGGCCCAGGTCGAGCAAGATCAAGTCGATGCCCGTGTCAGACAACGACGCCGCGCCTTGCCTGCCGTCGGTCAGCCACGTTACCGCGTAAGACTGGTGCTCAAGCGCATGCTTGATGGCCTCGCCCAACTCGATGTCGTCTTCAAGTAGCAAGATGTGCATGCGGTACGGGCTCGAGGAACGAAAGCGACCATGATCGCCGGAGAGTCTTTTGCCAACCTTTTGTGCCCTGGCATCCAGTCTACGCCAGGGCAGTGACGCGATGTCTGGTCTCAACAGGCTCTTGCAGGAGCCCGAACTCCGTCTGGACCGCAGCCCCCCGGGCCACGCTTGCCCCGCCCTGACCGGCCGATTGGGCTCTCCATCGATCGACCGCTGCGGATTCACATGACCAACCCCCTGCCCGCCTTGCTCACCACCCTGAACCACGCCATCGAGGCTGTTGCGCGCAATGACGACCCTTGGCTGCGCTCGATCGCCATCGCCGCCCTCCAGTGCGAGTTGGGGACCTGGTCTATCGGGTGCCCGCGGACCCCGACATCGCCCTCCCGCTCCAGCGCATTGCGCGCATGGTGGAGAATATTCATGAGGGCCATTCCGCCCCGTTCTGTTCGACGAGGCCGCGCCGCATCGAGGTGGTGTAGAGCGGGTCGGTCGCATAGGTGTTGGTGTAGGGATCGAGGATGTGATCATCCGCCGTGGCGAAGACCTCTCACCCGGCCTGATCGAGAGCTACCTTGAGAGACATCGCGCCGTCAAAGAATGCTGCGTGGTCGGAATCGACGACACCGACCTGGGCGAGGTACCTGTGGCATTTGTTGTCGCCCGAGGGGCCATACGATTGAAGTCGGCGCCCTACGGCAATATGCGTACGACGCCTTTTCAAGGGTATATGTCCCTGCCCATATCCACGTGATACCGACACTCCCAACCGGCAGCTTGGTCAACGCGCTCACGGCCAGCCCTAGCATTCCGAACGAGGCGCTTTATTCGCGATAAATCGCACCCTCAAAGTCGAGCACTCCCGCGCCTTCCTGCCGGTTGAGATATGCCTCTGCCGCCTCCAGCACATCGCCGCCAGGCACGCTGACCGCCAACAGGTTGCGCGCTTTAAAGTATTCCGTCACACAGCCCAAGGACCGGAGCGCATCGGCAACGGCATCGACACTGTTCTCATCGAAGCAGACCACGCGAAATAAAGAGTTCGGCGATTCCACCAGCACTCGGTCGAACCATCGAACGCCATCCTGAAGAGGTGCGCGGACGGTATCGCCGAGGCCGGCCTGGCGCGCAAAGAACGGGATGTTATCGATGGTGTAGGTATCTGGCGATCCTGCTGGTCTTGCCCAGACCGACTCACTGCCAACGTCTGGATAGCCGTCCTCGTCCGGTTGGATAGAAAAGAATACCTTCACCAATCCAGGCATTGATTTTGTCGCTCTTATCGAGGTTACAGTTTCGGCAGGCAGGTTGACCATTGTTTAACGATCCGTCTCCGCCCTTGGACCTTGGGATAACGTGGTCCACATTAACCTCATTTCCGGGCGGAGTAACGCCGCGTTCACTCTTTGCGACACCCGGTATTGAATATAGTCTCGCAATGAACACGGAGGACGGCCTGATTGGCCGCCCCGTGATATCTCGATGCAACACGCTCTTTACTTCGCGGTGAACGATGTCCAATTGGGATTCAAAATAGATTGACCATCTGGCCGCAGAAGTTCGAGTTCGAACATCCGTCCATTCACATGGTAAAAATAGACGTCAATGAACTCGCCATCTGCATCCAACAATTTTCCTTCGACGGGAAATCCGTCGCGACCGCGGAAGCTATCTTGACCTCGATAAGGTGGGAGCTGCACATCGGGCAGGTGAAAGAGCAACCGAGATCCGTCTGGCGATTCGTCCGTGACCTCAACTTCATTGATATCTAGTAGGAACTGACTCCGAAGCACGTCATCTGTAATCAGATTTCCGAGCGTTCGGACTACAGACGATTCGGACTGCGTCAATTTTCGCATCTTGGCGCCTACTGCAATGGAAAGATTGTTCCGACATTTACCTTTCCGTCCTGAAGTGGAAATGCACGGAATTCGAGGGGTACTTCGTTCACGTTTAATCTGCCGCTGAAGGGGCCAACCGTAGTACCTTCAGAGGCACTCCTCAGTGTCCCACTGACTTCTTTCCTACGACACTCTCCACGTGCCCGACATCGAGCCCTGCCGACGAAAGCCGCGACGCGCAATGGCTGGTCTGAAACACGCTTGCGAGAGAGCCACATCTAAGAGCGCCGCAGCCAGCCGGACCGCCTCTTTAGTCATCCCATGCAATGGCCGCACCAAGAACCGCGAACCAATAGCCGGGCGCAGCGACTCGGGGACCAGAAAGCGGACATAGAAACCGCTGCGTCGGGACAACAGCAAAGGCTTGGGCACAAAACGATACCTCAGACGATACCTCGGGGGAGGTCGCCCGGGTCCGCTGACGAAGCCGATAAAAACATTGCAGAAAAGGCACTTAGCGCAATGATGGCACTGAGTGGAGCGGGTGAAGGGAGACCACGTCAGCCGGTCACAACACGTTGTTTTAGATCACGTTTGTGGCGGACGACTAGCATTTGAACGATACATCACTCGGTCCCCAGGCGCTACTGTGGAGATGGCTCATTGAAGGCAGGGACGAACCGGCAATTTGCCCCGATCGGGCTGGCTCGCCGGGCGATTGGGTCAGCACGGCGCTCCATGGGGCCAGCGGGTGCTGCCAAAGTCATGCCCGACCAGCCGGAGCCCTGCTGGGCTGATCCGCGGGCTTGGCCGGGCGTGAATGGGTCAGCGAAGGTGGGACACGAACCAGTCCCGCGCGGCTGCCGTGACCTTGGCGAGCGTTTCCGGCACATCGTAGGCGTCGTAGTGAAGCCCCTCGACGACCAGCATTTGCTTGGGCTCACGCGCACGCTCGAATGCCTGGCGCGTCAGCTTCGTGACAACGGTCTTATCCGGCTCGGCGAGGATCAGCAAAAGCGGTGTCGGCGATACCGACGCGATGTAATCCCCAGGAGCGGTCTGGACAGCCTGCTCCAGCGACGTCACCGTCACGTAATTATGAAACTGGGCGTGTTCCTGCTCATTGCGTGTTGCCCAGTCCAACGATTCAGGACCAAACACGGACGGGTTTTCCGCAGTGTCTGCGAGTTTCATCGTGGCCGGCTCCTCCCCCGCAAAGTGACGCGGGCGCTCGGACGCGATCGTGCTGTTGATCAGATCCCGCTGCTCTGACGGCGCTTCGAACTGGATCTGTCGATAGAGGTCCGTCGCCGGGACCTGCACCACAAGTGCCTTCACGCGGCGATCGAACGCTGCCACCTGGATCGACTGGCCACCGCTGAACGAGGTTCCCCACAGCCCCAAACGCGCGGCATCCACATCCTTGCGGGTCTCAAGGTAAGACAGGGCATTGACCAAGTCCTGCCGCTGCGCGTGCGGGATGACCTGCTGTCGAGGCGTGCCCCCACTGTCGCCCAGATAGCGGTAGTCGATGGCGAGTGCGATGACACCGCTCTCTGCCAATGCGGTGCCAAGTTCAGGAATGTTGCGCATCCCTCTTACTGCGCCAAACCCGTGCGAGAGCACCACAGCCGGGAACGGGCCGTCCCCGACCGGCCGATACAGGGTCCCCGCGCAGGGAATGCCTTCGCTGATGAATTGGATCGTTTCGGTAGTCACTGAGCTTCTCCGGTCTTTGAAAGCCACGGAGGGGAAATTATGCACACACGAGTGCAATGATCGTGAAGCACCGAACGGTGTCGCATCCGCGGCATCACGAATGACGCAAAACCTTCAGGAACAGGATGTGGTCGCGCTGCGTGGCTGCGCGGTCATTCCGCATCGGCTACGCCCGGTCGTGAGGATGCGCAGTCGCCGACGATTTTCCGTCTAGGTGTCGCCGACGGCGGCCCGCGCATCGCGGATTGCGATGCGCACATTGCGCTTGCCCGTCAGAGCGACAGCTCGGCGTGCAAAAAGTCGACCAACTGACGGACGCGACCGGGCGTATAGCTGGCAGGGGGAAGCACGGCAAAGAACTCGAAGACACCGGCGCTCTGCCAGCCATCGAAAAGCCGCACAAGCGTCCCCTGGGCCAGGTCTTCCTCACCGTAATAGCTGGGCACCTGCGCGATCCCGAGACCGGCGCGCGCAGCAGTCAGCATCGTCAGGCCGCTGTCGCCGCGCACGCGGCCTGCTGGCGCGAAGGCTACCCGCGTGTCTCCGCGCATGAACACCCACTCGCGGTGCCCCAAGACCAAACATTGTGATGGATGGAGTTCCTGAGGATGCGCAGGCGTGCCATGGGATGCCAAGTAGGCGGGGGCTGCGAGCGTGTGTCCCTGGAAGACGGCAATCTTGCTCGCGCGCATCCGGGAGTCGGCGAGCGGGCCAGCTCGGATGACGAGATCGTATCCCTCGGCCACCAGATCCACATTGCGCGTCACCACCCCGATATCGAGGTCGACCGCGGGATGAGCGGCCGCAAACCGGGTGAGCAACGGCAAGATCTGCCGCTCGGCGAAATAGCCACCGATGCTGATCCGGATCAAGCCGCTGACGGTCGCGCCGCCGGAACGCACAGCATCGCGCGCTTCCTCCAGACCCGCGAGCAATACCTTGCCTTGCGCATGGAACGAGCGTCCCGCATCCGTCGGAACGCAGCCCCGAGGAGTGCGTAAAAGCAACTGCTGTCCCAGGTCTCGCTCCAGGGCCGACACCTTGCGACTGACGTGGGCGACGGAAACCCCCAGCGACTCAGCGGCTGCAGAAAGGCTTTCGGCATCGACCGCTGCGACGAATTCCAGCATGCCCTCGAACGGGGGGAGCTTTGCCATGGTGAAAAGCCGCCTTGCTGTTTTAACCATAGTAGCAACCAAGGGTCGTCCCTACGATAAAACCTCTGCCCTTGAGGCTTTTAAAAGCGAATACGCCGTGCCTTTTGTCATCTATGCCTTTGCGCTTTCGACCTTCGCATTGGGCCTGAGCGAATTCATCGTCATCGGTCTTGCGCCATCGATGGCTGCGTCGTTCCGCGTGACGATCCCCGAGGTGGGCACCACCGTGACGGCCTATGCGCTCGGCGTTTGCGTGGGCGGCGCACTCTTGACCGGCTGGCTCTCATCCTGGACCCGTCGCCGCCGGCTCCTGGCGAGCCTTGCTCTGTTCACCATGGCTCACCTTGCCATGGCGGTCTCGCCAACGCTCTGGCTGGTGGTGCTGACCCGATTCGCCGGCGGCCTGGCGCACGGCCTCTTCCTCGCCGTCGCGTCCAGTGCTGCAGCCACGGCCGCCGGGCCCGCAAAAGGCGGGCGAGCGGTTGCACTGGTCTTCAGCGGACTGACTGTGGCGCTTGTTCTCGGCGTGCCTCTTGGCACGTTCTTGGACGGGCTGACGGGTTGGCGCGCCCTCTTGCTGGCCATCGCCGTGTTGGCTGGCGCCGGATGGGCAGCGCTTCGATCCCAGCTCGCGCACGAAGACGCACCTGCGTCTACCGGACCAGCCTTCACGCCGCTGGAGCGGGCACTCGCGTCCTCCCCCATCGTGCTGACCGCAGCCGTCACCGCCGCGACTTATGCCGCGTTGTTCACGGTCTATACGTACATCGCGAGCCTGCTGAAGGCGACGGTCGACATGTCCGGCGACGAGATCAGCGCAGCACTTCTGGCATTCGGAGCCGCGGCTGTGATTGGCAACGGTACAGGCGGCATTCTCCGCGACCGACTGGGTGCCTACCGCGCCTCCTTGATGGTGCTTGCCATCCTCATCCTCGCGCTGCTCGGCACAGCAGCATGGACCGGACATTCGTGGTTTGCCTACGCGGTCGTTGCCACGCTCGGGTTTGCGGCCTTCGCTGCCGTTTCCGTGTTCCAGTCGCGAATCATCGATGTGGCCGGTCACGTCGCGGCCGATCTGGCCGAAGTGGCTTCGGGGCTCAATATTGCTGCGTTCAATCTCGGTATCGTGCTGGGCTCGTTCACTGGCGGGTCGGTCATTGCGCACGCGGGACTCGCGTGGCTGGCGCCCGTCGCCGGAGCATGGGCCGTTCTCGCTTTCATCCCCCTCATTCTGAGCAAGCGCCAGATACGCAGGTTGATTCCATGATGTTTACAGCAGGAGTACACGCATGAACGCATTATCGAAGAAGAAGGTCGTCGTGATCGGGGGCGGATCCGGCATGGGTCTCGAAGTGGCACGCCAGGCCGCGTCAGCGGGTTCCGAGGTCGTGCTGCTGGGACGCAACGAGACAAAACTGAAGCAAGCCGCGGAGACCATCCCAGGGCAAGCCTCCTGGAAATCGGTGGACATCGGCGACGAGGACTCGGTCCGTCGTGCGTTCAGCACCCTCGATGGCGTCGATCATGTGGTCAGCACCGCGGCAAGCCTGACCTTCGCACCCATCGACAAGGTGAGCACGGCGCAAATCCAGGACATGCTTGCCTCCAAGTTCTGGGGCCCGCTGTTCGCCGCGAAACACGCCGCACCGTTGCTGCGCGCCGGGGGCAGCATTACGTTTCTTTCTGGTCTGGCTGCCTATCGCCCGGGGCCGGGCGCCACCATCGTGGCTGCGCTCAACGCGGCGTTGGAAGGGATGGCGATGGGCCTTGCACTCGAGCTGAAGCCGGTGCGCGTAAATGTGGTGTCCCCCGGCGTCATCGACACTCCAACGTGGGACTTCCTGTCGGCCAAAGATCGGCAGGCGATGTTCGACTCGATGGCGAGCCAGCTTCCCGTGGGCCGGGTAGGCCAGGCTAACGACATTGCTGAAGCCGTGTTGTCCGTGATGACCAACGGGTTTATCAATGCGACGGTGATTCACGTCGACGGAGGCGGACGCATCGCATAAAGGCTCGAGCCACAGCAATGGCCCAGGTCGCCGTCAAGCGACCTGGGCCATTGTTTTGCACGCGGTTTCCAATCCGCAAAAACGGGGGAGCCACGACTTCCGTCGGGCTCCCCCAAGTCGGCATTAACGCCGCGCCCAGTCCGGCATCACGATCGGCAGGCTGTCGTGCACCGACAGGGTTTGGCCCCTCGGTAGGAACACCTGATCCGAACCCTTGATGGCATCAGACGCCGCCCCGACGGACACCGTGTAGGCGCCGCGGTCGACGCGCCACGCGGTAGCCGAGGTATCGAACCAGGCAAATGCGCGAGCGTTCAGCGGGACGGCCACCTCACGGCTCTCGCCCGGCTTCAGGTCAACCTTGACGAAGCCTTTCAGTTCCTTCTTCGGCCGCGTCACGGAGGGCGAATTCTCGCCAACGTAGACCTGCGCGACCTCCGCACCTTCACGCTTGCTGGTATTAGTGATCCGGAAACGAACGGTGCCCACGATATTGCGGTCGTCAAGGAAGGGGATGTTCCCCATAGTGACGCGTACGTTGCCGTAGTTGAAGGTAGAATAGGACAGGCCGTGGCCAAAGGCGAACTCCGGAACGATGCCCTTGGCTTCGAACCCGCGATAACCGGTGAGCAGTCCTTCGCTATAGTCGATATCGGTGCTTTGCAGGCTGTTCTGCGGCAACGGATAGTTGGCGAACGTCGGGTTATCCGACTCGTACTTCTCGATTGTGATCGGCAACTTTCCCGATGGGTTGACGGCACCGAACAGGATGTTGCCAAGCGCCTTGCCACCCATTTCCCCGGGATACCACGCATAGAGCACCGAGGCCACCTTATCGACCCACGGCCGCATGCTGACGCCGCCGCCGGCGTGCATCACCACCGTCGTATGGGGATTGGCCGCTGCGATATTCGCAATGAGTTCGTCTTGTGCTTCGGGCAGCTTGAAGGGGCGGTCGAAGCCCTCCCCCTCGTATTCGGAGCCCAGGCCACCGACCACGACCACCGCGTCATAGCTTGCCAGGTCGGGCGTGGGAACAAGCTGGGCCCAGCTGAATTGCACGCCCTGGAAGCCACCGAGGGTGCTGAAGTAGTCGGGCTTGCGCTCGTACTGGATGCTGACGTCGTACACCTGTCCTGCTTTGAGCGAGATGGTGCCGCTCACGGGCAGCGTCGGCGGAATCGTCGGGGTGATGACCGTCCCGGCCCCGTTGTTGATGATTTCCTTTCCATTAATCTGCACCCGAACGGCACCGTCCGCGCGAATCTTGAACACATGGTCGCCGCTGACCGTCGGCCGAATCTGCCCGGACCATACGGCAGCATCCGGGAAATTGCCGCCAAACGGTGAGGCGCCCTGATTCCAGTTGAGGTTGATGAGGCTGTCGTCGCGGGTGACCGTGTTGCCGGCATACGAATAGGCGCCCGTGAACCCCGAGACGCTTGGCGTCAAGCCCGGATCGAGCGACATCCGGTCAATGTAGGTGATCGTTGACCCGGAGGGAGCGGCCGCCCGGATGCCGTCGATGTCGTTGACGTATTCATACGGGTCGATGTTGGCGCTGCCGAATCCTGCGGGCGGTGCACTCACCGAGCGCTGCCCGATGACGCCGATGCGCAGCGGCCGGCTCGACAGCGGAAGGTTACTGTCGGCGTTCTTGAGGAGCACGATGCCCTCTTCTGCCACCTTCTGAGCGATCCCCTCGCTGCGCAGCCGCTCGTCCGCAGTCTGCGTGTTATCCGTCGACGTCTTGCCTTCGGTGAACCCGAACAGCAGGAGCTGTTTGACGATGCGGTGGACCTTGTCGTCGATGACAGACTGTGGGATCGTCCCATTCTCGACCAATGGGCGCAGGTTCGCTTCATTCATCCCAATGCCCTGGGGCATGTCGATGTCCGTGCCTGCCAATGCAGCCTTCTTACCGTCGATGATCGCGTTGTAGTCGGACTCGATGAAGCCGCTGTAACCCCATTGCTTCTTCACGATGTCGCTCTCGACGTGGGCGCTTTCGCAGGCCTGGTCGCCATTGATGTGGTTGAACGAGCACATGATATTCGCCGGCTTGGCAATCTTGACCGCCGACTCGAACGGCACGAGGTACAGTTCCCGCAGCGTCCGTTCGTCGACCTTGACGTTGATCTTCAGACGATTTTCTTCCTCGTCGTTGGCGACCAGATGCTTGAGCGTTGCCCAGACGCCCTGCTGTTGGATGCCGTCGATGATGTCAGGTGCGAGCGCGGCGCCAAGATACGGGTCCTCCCCGGACATATATTCGAATGCACGCCCCGCATACGGGGTCCGATACATGTTGAACCCAGGTCCGAGGACATTCTGGAAGCCGAGTTCGCGGGTATCGCGACCGAGCGACGCACCGAAGTCTCTCGCAAGCGCAGTGTTCCACGTCGAAGCCAGCGCCTGACCTGCGGGATAGCTCACGCCAGCGGGACTGGAAAGACGTACGCCGAGGGAGGCGTCGGTGGCGTAGATCTGCGGCAGGTTGAACCGGTCCAGGGGCTTGATGTCCCATGCGCCCGTTCCGCCGATGTAGTTCAGTTTTTCCGAAAGCGTCATGCGCCGAACGATTTGGTCGGCTGCGTTGTCCGCAATCCACTCCCGAAGAAAGTCAGGCGCATGCCCGCGCACCGCGTTCTGGCCACGGAGTGTGCGAAACGCCGCGCCACCCCTGCCCGCCATCACACCGCCCCTGACCGCGCCCCCGACGCCAGCGGCGTTATTGGCCGCTGCAGCGGCCTGCGCATGGATGGGCTCAGCGATGCTGCACGTAAGCGCTGCGGCAATCGCCGCAGCCATCAAATACCGATTCATGGATGACCTCCGCAACGTTTCAACGATGGGCAACCCCTGTCGCCCGAATTCATAGGATGATCCCATATGCAGTTGTGAGGAAGGCGTCGTGGCCTTGGCCCATCTACGGAATGCGCGAAGTGAGATGCCGATCGCAGTTCAAGGAGCCGAGGACTGGGGCGAGATCAACGATGTCGACCGCCGCACGCGCCAACCAATTGAACCAATGCTATTCCGCCGAACGTTGACTGTATCGATTTTTGTGCATCGCAAGGTGACATTGGCTCACGGCGGTTTATATTGGTTCATAATAATCCGCGATTGGATTACAAATGGAGCACTCATGAAACTGGCAACTTTCATTCACAACCATCAGCAAGGCGTCGGAGCGCTGAGCGCAGACGGCGCCTCCCTGGCCCCGCTGACGCAGGGCGGGACTCCCGTAACCGATGTGCTTGCGTTGATTCGTTCGGGTGAGGCAACCGCGAGCTTGGCCTTGGGTGAGCCGGTGGCCCTCACGGACGTGCGTCTCCTCGCGCCGATCCCTCGTCCGTCAAGAAACATCTTTTGCGTTGGAAAGAACTACATCAACCACGCACAGGAATTCACCAAGAGCGGCTTCGATGCGGGGCATGCCAACCCCGCCGACGCCATTCCTGAATCACCGATCGTGTTCACGAAATCTCCTGAGACGGTGATCGCCGACGGCGAGCCGGTATGGGCAGCGGAGGGGGTGACAGAGGCCCTGGACTACGAGGCCGAACTGGCGGTGGTCATCGGCAAGGGGGGGCGTGGGATCTCCAAGGCGGACGCGCTCAAGCACGTCTTCGGCTACACCATCCTCAACGACGTTACGGCGCGAGACTGGCAAAAGCGCCACAAGCAGTGGTTCCTCGGCAAGTCATTCGACACTTTTGCGCCCATGGGTCCTGTGCTCGTCACGGCAGACGACATCGATGCGGCAAACCTCGATGTGCGCTGCTGGATCAACGGGGAACTTCGCCAGGAAGCCAATACCCGCGATCTCATTTTCGACATTCCCACGCTGATCGAAACGATTTCCGCGGGGATCACCTTGCATCCGGGCGACATCATCGCGACCGGCACGCCCGAGGGCGTGGGCATCGGATTCAATCCGCCACGGTTCTTGAAGGTCGGCGACCGCATGCGCATCGAGATTTCTGAGATTGGCGTGCTGGAAAACGAGGTGGGTGCATGAGCACGCAGGTGATTCACGGGCTTGCGGTCGAACTCAATGGCGAAGGCGACGAAACGATTCTGTGCATCCATGGCTTGGGCGGAAGCTCGAATCTGTGGACCCCTCTGATCCCCGCGTTCGATGGCAAGCGAATCGTGCGCATCGACCTGCCAGGCAGCGCACGATCTGATCTATTGTCGTCACCGCTGTCGATCAAGAAATTCGTCGCGTCGGTCGTTTCCGTCCTGGATGCGCTTCATCTCCCGTCGGTGCACGTGGCCGCCCATTCCATGGGGACCATCGTGGCCCAGCACCTCGCAGTCGCTCATCCTGATCGTGTGCTGAGCCTCGCGTTGTTCGGCGCACTGGCAGCTCAACCGGATGCGGCGAAGGTGGCGACCCGGGCGCGCGCGGAAGCCGCTCGCCAGGGAATCGCGGCGATGCAGGACATCGCGGATGCCATAACGAAGGCCGCTACGAGTGCTGCGACCAAGTCGCAATCACCTGCGGTGATTGCTGCCATCCGCGAGATGGTGATGCGCCAGCCTCCGGAAGGCTACGCGCAAAGTTGCGAGGCCCTGGCAGAAGCGACTCCCGCCGCCATCGAGAACGTCGAAGCGCCGGTGCTGTTGGTTACCGGTTCGGAAGACGGCGTCGGATCACCCGACGGCAACAAGGCCTTGGCCGCCCGGTTCAGCCGTGCCCAGTTGGTCATCGTGAACGATTGCGGCCACTGGACGCCGCTCGAAAAGCCCTTTGAATGCATCGACGCGCTGCGGGGCTTTTACGCGCACTGATGCCCCGGTGGAGGTCATATGACTAAGTTGGTTATTTCGAATGTTGTAATTTTCGATGGATCCGGTGCCGACCCTTACCCGGGGGAGGTCCTGGTCAAGGCGAACCGCATCGTGTCGGTGGCCCGCGATGGAGCGCAGGTGAACGGCGACGGCGCGCAACACATCGACGGCAATGGGGCGTTCCTCATGCCAGGAATGACCGAGGCGCACACCCATTTCTCGTGGAACGACCAGCCCAGCCTGGCCGCCATTCAGTTCATGCCGCCCGAAGAACACATCCTGTGGTGCGTGCGCGTGGCCAAGCGGTATCTGGAAATGGGGTGGACCTCAGCGCTCGGCGCCGCGGCGGCCAAGGCGCGGTTGGACGTGGTCTTGCGCAATGTCATCAACGCCGGCGCTTTTCCGGGCCCCCGCTACCTCGCCGGGAGTCAGGAGATCACCACGGCCGGCGGTCTGGGCGACAACACCCTCCCGCACCTGCCCTACCCCGAACTCAACTTTGGCCAAGTGGTGTCCGGCCCGGAGGAGGTGCGCAAGGCGGCACGCATGTTCATCAAGTATGGCGTGGACCACCTGAAGATCAACTTGTCGGGCGAGTACATCGCCGGCATGGATGCGGAACTGACGCCATTCTCCGAGGAAGAAGTGGCGATGCTTGCAGCGGAAGCCAAGCGCTTCGGTAAGCGCGTAGCGGCCCACGCCCGGTCCAGCGAATCCGTGAAGCAGTGCGTTCGACACGGTTTGGAGCTGGTGTTCCACGCCAGCTTCGCGGACTCCGAAGCGCTCGACATGCTCGAGGCCGCCAAGGATAAACACATCGTGGCGCCTGGGATCGGCTGGCTCGTCAACACCTGCTACAACGCGGAAGAGTACGGCATCACCCGCGATGTCGCCGAGAAGATGGGGTACTTCCGTGAGCTGGAAGTCGCTTCCGAGACGCTTGCCAAGATGCACAAGCGCGGCATCCGCATTCTTCCCGGTGGCGATTACGGCTTCGCGTGGATGCCGCACGGGACCAACTCGCGCGACCTCGAGTACTTCGTCAAATACATCGGCATGACCCCCAAGGAAGCGCTCATGTCCGCCACCCGCGGCGGAGCCGATATCATGATGATGGAAGGAAAGATCGGCGAGGTGCGCGAAGGGTGCTTCGCCGATTTGGTGCTGGTCGAATCCAGCCCGTTGGAGGATCTGTCGGTGCTTCAGGATCCCGAGAAAATCCTGCTGGTGATGAAGGACGGCGAGATCCACAAGAACACCCGCACGATCCTGCCGGAGCGCGGCGTCATCCGCTCCGTCAGCGGCGGCGACCCACTCGTTGACGCTGGAGTAAAACGAGTCAAGCCCAAGCCCGCGATGAACTCAAGTACGGCGCGCTAAGCTCAGGGCCGTCGACCACGCCGTGGTTCGGAAAGAAACATCCCATGGTAGGATCTCGCGGCATATCTAACCGAGATCCTGCCATGCCTGCCCCGATACGCCGTACGTCGCTCGTCGATAGTGTGCTGGAAGCGCTGCGTGAGGCGATCGTCGATGGCACCTGGGCGGTCGGGGAAAAAATTCCGATCGAAGCTGAGCTTTGCGCCATTTTTGGCACGGGTCGAAATACGCTCCGAGAGGCGATCAAGGTGCTAATCCATGCTGGGATGCTGGAGGTGCGGCAAGGCCACGGCACCATCGTCCGGAGTCGCGAAGATTCCTCGGCCGTGCTTCGCCGGATTGAAATGGCGGGATGGAGCGATCACGTGGAGCTGCTCGCGCTACTCGAGGCCGAAGTGGCGCGGTGCGCCGCCGAGCGACGCACGGATGCGGATCTGAAGCAGTTGGATGCTTCCCTTCGCAAGCGGAACGCGGCCGCTCCCGCCCCAGGCCACGCGAAATTCACTGCAGACGACCTTGCCTTCCACTTAGCTCTGGCGCGCGCGTCGCACAATGTCGCGCTGGAGGAGCTTTACGGCCTGTTCGCGCGATCGGTGCGCACCCAACTCGCCGAGCACGTTTCCGCGGTCGAGGCCCACGCCCCTGCCGAAGCGCTGCATCGGGCCTTGGTCGATGCTGTCCGCGCCCAGGATTCCAAGGCTGCCGTCAAGGTAGCCAAGGCCATCACCACCATGATGCTGACCACCGCCTCTGGTGAGTCCACGCGAACGCGACCAGCCGCGCGACGGCTCAGCCGGTGACCAGCGCGTCATCCTTGTAGTCAGTCTGCCCCATCTTCCAGTAGCCCGCGGCATGAACGGTGACGCCGGATGGTCCCCATCGGTCGACTGCTGCACGCTTCAAGCGCTTGACGACCGCGGCCTCGCCGGCGATCCAGACCCTTCCCCGGCCGGGCAGCGTCGGCAGTGAGTCCAGTGCCGTCTCCAGGTAGGACGGCTCGTCGTTTGCGGCACGGCCCCGGAACAGGAACTGGATCAACGGATTCTCGTCGTAGGCATCGTCTGGAAAGGGCACTTCCACCAAAGCGATCGAACGTCCCGGAAGGCCGGCCTCTACCATGCTGGCGATCGCCGGCAGCGCGGTTTCGTCGCCGAGGAGCAGGTGCCAGTCCGCCTGCGCCGTGGGCTCCACGCCTCCCCGGGGCCCGGCGACGTGCAGATGGTCGCCGACGGCAAGGCGCTCATAAATCCAGTTGGACAGGGCTCCTCCCTGACGGCGGCGCACCACATCAATTTCTAGGAGTTGGCGAACTGGATCGAAACGCCGCACGGTGTAGGCCCGCCCAACGTCGCCCGAAGGCCCAGGTAGAAACACTTTTACCCAAGCGGCAGGGAGCGGCACCGTGAGGTCGGCGAGCGCTTTGCCCCCCAGCACCACGCGAATCAAGCCTCGATGCTTACGAACTGAGACTACTTCGAGGTCCCGATAGGCATAGGGCGGGAAGCGCGGCTCTCCGGGGGCATCGAACATGTGCATGGCGTCACCTGTGTTTATTGCGAATCTATCGCATTCGCAAATACTAATAGGTAGGATGATAGGATGTAAAGCCGAAGGAGTTGCCGTGCAAAAATCACTCGCCAGTCAGGTGCGGATGGGTCGAGGGCGTGAACTGTGGCTGCTAGATTCCGTCCTAGAATTTCGCCAAGGCGACCACTGGCTGGTGGTGCCGCCTGGCTATGTGGCCTGGATTCCGCGTCCGCTCGCGCTAATCGCCATGCATCGGACGCCGCGGGCAGTGCCCGTGCGGCTGTCCATCGAAGCCGCCCGTCGGCTGCCCCCCTTCGCTTGCACCTTTCGCCCCAACGACCTACTGCGCGCCTTGCTTCGCCGCCTAAGCCGCGGGGATATCCGGGGCGAACGGCTGGCCTTGCGCGAGGCCGTCGTGGTGGACGAGCTGCTGCAAAGCGAGCCCGGCCCCGACAGCGTCCTGATGGCCGGCGCCTTGGCCCAGCTCGCTGGCACGACACTCGGCACCCAAGCGCACCCCGAAGCCCTGCGCCCGGGCGCGGCGTCGCGCCGCGTGATGAAAGCGGCGGACCTGGCGCACGGCGCACTGAATCAGTCTGTGCAGGTTCGACTCGGAATGATTCTTCGCACGCACCAATGGAGCGAGGACGCCATTGCGGGCGTCCTCGGAGCGGTCGACGATCCAGCGCGGGCATCCCACCCAGCGTGAGTGGGATGCGGGTAGGCCTAGGGAGAGCTAGCCGGCAGCGCGGCGGCACCCGCCTTGGCGCAGGCTTCGTCCTGGTCGGGCGTGCCCCCCGATACACCGACAGCGCCAATGCACTGGCCTTCCACCATCAAAGGCACCGCGCCTTGGATGGGAAGCCGACCGTCGTTGAACGTTGCCAACGTCGGGCGAGCCAGCGCTGCGTCCTCCAGCGCCTTGCTCGGCGCACGCATCATCACTGAACCCAGCGCTTTTGCTGAGGCAACCTCGAAGACTTGAAACGAGGCCCCGTCCAGCCGCGACGCGGCAACCAGATGGCCACCGCCATCGAGCACAACGACGCTGACCGGCACGCCCAACGTGTTGGCGTGCGCTACGGCCGCTTGAAGAATCGCCGTGGCCTCTGAAAAATCGACATGCCATTGCTGTCGCATGTTCGTACTCCTTATGACTGGTACCAGCCGCCGTTGATGTTGATCGTCTGGCCGGTGAGAAAGCCGTTCGCGGCGAGCATGACGGCGACATCGCTCACCTCCCAAGGCTTGCCGAAGCGCTTGACCGGCAGCAGGTCGGCCCGGATGTTCGGGTTGCCTTTGATCATGTCGGTTTCGATCAACGCCGGCGCAATGGCGTTGGCGGTGATGCCCTCGCTCGCCAGCTGGCTGGCATAGCTGTGCATCAGGCCCAGCATGCCGGCCTTGCTCGCCGAATAATGCGGGCCGATGACCCCGCCCAGCTGGGCGGCGACCGACGACATCATCACGATGCGGCCGAACTGCTTGGCGCGCATCCCCGGCAGGACGCGCTGTGTCACGAGAAACGCCGAGGTGAGGTTGGCGGCTAGGGTCTTTGCCCACAACTCGCTGGTCACCGCATCCAGGGATGCCGGCGGGTTGATGCCTGCATTGTTGACGAGAATATCGACTGACCCCAACTCCCGCTCGATGGTCGCCACGAGTCGCTCGACCTCGTCGGCAATCGACACGTCGGCGCCGACGACGATCGCACGGGTGCCGAACTCGTTTCGAATGGCTTCCGCCGCCTGCTCCGCCTCATCCTTGCTTCGAACGTAGTTGATGGCGACGGCACAGCCTGACCGGGCCAGGCCGCGTGCGATTTCAAGGCCGAGCCCTCGGGAACTGCCCGTCACCAGGGCAATGCGATCTTGGATGGACATCGGAAGCTCCTCAGCGGGATGCAAAGTCAACGGGGGTCCACGGCTCGTGCTCGAGGCGTGTGCCGCTCTGGGTCACAAACTCAAGGAACGCCTTGGTGTGCGGCGCGGCGACGTGGGCATCGAAGGCTGCCTGGTTCTCAAACACCTCATAAACCGCAAAGCGCGATTGATCCGTCGCGTGCGCGTGCAATTGGAAGCCCAGGCAACCCTCCTCGTCGCGCGTGGCGGCGGTGAGGGTTTTGAACACATCCAGGAAGCGCTCGCGCCATTCGAGCGCAACGGTCGGGAACGCGAAGATGATCAGAGGTTCGGCCATCGCTTGTGGACCTTTGGCATGGGGAGTAGGATGCCGACATCCTACATTGCACTCGTGTGTGCATTCAACACCGGATGCACACACGGCGCCCCACTTTAGGCGACGACCGTGTTTGAGATTGCGCTACCCGATCACGCTGGCCTTCCCGCTGTAGGTCTCGGAACCTGGCAGCTCTCCGGAGCCGCTTGCGTCCGGGCGGTAACCGAAGCACTGGCGATCGGTTACCGTCATATCGATACCGCGCAGATGTATGGCAACGAGCGCGAGGTCGGTTCTGCCGTGCTGGCAAGCGGTGTCCCTCGGGAGGAGGTGTTCATCACGACAAAGGTCTGGCCTTCGAATTTTCGTCGGCGCGACCTAAGATCTTCCGTTGAAAAATCGCTGCGCGATCTAAAGACGCCCTACATCGACCTTCTGCTCTTGCATTGGCCGAATGCCTCGGTGGAATTGAAGGAAACCATGGGAGCGCTCGACGCGGCCAAAGCCGAGGGTCTGGCACGGCACATCGGGGTGTCCAACTTCGGCTCCCAGCTGCTCTCGCAAGCGGCCTCCCTCACGACCCAAACCATCGCGAACAACCAGATCGAATACCACGTTGGCGCTTCTTTGCCCGACGTGGTCACAACGGCACGCGGCGTGGGTTGCTCCATTACCGCTTATTCGCCGCTAGCCAAAGGCGCAGTGAACAATCAGTCCGCCGTAAAGCGGATCGCAGCCAAGCATGGCGTCAGTGCCGCGCAGATTGCGTTGCATTATCTGGTGGTGTGCCAGGGCGTCGCGGTCGTTCCCAAGGCGTCCTCACCTGACCGCTTGCTGGCCAATTTCTCCATCTACGACATCCACCTGGACGACGAGGATCGACTGGCGTTGTCGCGACTGAAGCTGCGGCAGTGAAGAAGGTGTGATGTAATGAGCCTCCCATCGCACCGTAGTCCTCATGCGCTCCGTCAAGCCCGCGCAATCCAAGCGCCAAGCCATTATCGCCGCCGCAACCCAGGCCTTTCTTGCCGACGGCTACGAAGGGACGAAGCTGGAAACGATCGCCAGCAGCGCGGGGGCCGCGCGCCGCACGATTTACAACCTCTTCGAGAGCAAGGAGGCGCTCTTCGAAGCCACGGTGGAAGCACTCTGGGAACGCATGGAGGTTCCCGCCATCACCGGTCGGGAGGCGGCCGCCAGGGGGGCACGCGCTGGACTGATGGTGCTGGGTCAGGCCGTCGCCGATTTCTGGACGCCCGCGGAGACGGTGTCGCTCATGCGCATGGTCATCAGCGAAGGGCAGCGCTTCCCGGATCTGGCCAAGCGCTTCTTTGCAGCCGGCAAATCCCCGACCTTGCGGGCGGTTGCCGACTTCCTGAAGCAGCTGGAAGGCAAGGGACTTCGGCATATCGACGACCGCAACTTGGCCACACGCCAGTTTCTCGGCCTGATCAACGAGCCGCTCTTATGGGCTCGTGTGATCGGCGTGGAGAATGCACCCACCGTACGGCAGCGCGATGCAGCGGTGACTGCGGCCGTCGACATGTTTCTCGCACAGTACGGCTCGGATTAACGCGAAGCGTCCCTGAGGCTCTGGGCGGAGATGCATCATGAGCCGCATCGATCGGGCCATTCGTGTCAATCACGCCGGCGAGTATGGTGCCGTCCGCATTTATGAAGGGCAGCTTGCTGTGCTGGGACGAAGCCCCAGCGCATTGATGCTGCGCCGGATGCGTGCGCAGGAAGTCGAGCACCTGACTTACTTCACGCACGCCTTGCAGGAGCGTGCCGTACGGCCCACCGTGCTGTTGCCCTTTTGGCACGTGGGTGCCTACGCGCTGGGCGTGCTGACCGCTCGATGGAGCAACGCAGCGGCGATGGCATGCACCGAAGCAGTGGAAGATGTCGTCGAGCGCCACTATGCGGGTCAGCTGGCATGGATTCCTCCGAGCGACGCATCGCTCAGGGCCGCCGTAACGACCGTTCGCAACGACGAACTGGAGCACCGCGACTGGGCGATATCGTCCGGCTCACGCGGCGCGTTGGGCTACGCGGTGATCTACGGTGGGGTCAGCCGCCTGTGCCGCGCGGCCATCTGGCTCAGCGAACGGCTGTAGCGCACCCTCGATCAAGTTGATCCGACATGACTGTCCCCCATAGACAACCACCCCTTGATACACCGTGGGACGACCCCTTTGGGGTGTTTCCCTGGGACTTCGGCGCTTGGCTTCGGCGCGCCGTCGAGGTCACCCAGGCCCCTCCGCCGCGTGAAAATTCGCATGTCGCAATGGTGTTTATCGATGGAAGCGTGACAGGCTCGACCATCGCCATGCAGGTCGCAAGGCGTGCTCAAAGTGTCGTGCTGATCCACCCCAAGGACATGGCGGCTGCTCCCCTCGTGGCGCTTCTTCGCACTGTGACACGCCGCCTTGCAAGCTTCTCCTTCCAACCCGGCGACGAGCGGTCCATTGATGATGTCTTCGAGCGCGCGGTGAGTCGGGTGGATCGTCCGACGATCGTCGTCCACGTGCGTGCGATGGACGAAATTCCTGTCTTGACTCATCGTTCGAGCGAACTCATGGCGCTACTCACCCAGACCTCAGCGATTGCACAGAATGCCGCGGCGTGGATGGTTTCGGAGACACCGGGTCGCACTATCCACCTGTGCGCTCGAGGTGCGTGGCAGGTGGGCGTCGAACGAGCCGCCCAGCACGCATTGAGCGAGCTGGCTGCCACCTACGCTTCGCTGCCTACGAACGAACGGCACCATTCGGCGGTGCTCACCGCAACATGGCCGTCCGAATCGGAAAGCAGACCGCGAGCGCTGCGCGAGCGCAAAGCCAAGGTCATTGCGCAAGTCGTCAGTGCCGCCGTTGCCGATACTTCATCCTTTCCCAACTGCAGGAGATAACCCATGGACTTTCGCAGACTCGGTCATTCCGGTTTCACCGTGCCGGCGCTCAGTTTCGGCACCGCCACCTTTGGCGGAAAGGGAGAATTTTTCGGCGCGTGGGGCTCCACCGACGTTGACGGGGCCCGACGGATGATCGACGTGTGCCTCGAGCACGGGGTGAACATGTTCGACAGCGCCGATGTCTACTCCTCCGGCGCCGCCGAGGAAATTTTGGGCGCTGCTCTGAAGGGCAGACCTCGAGATAGCCTGATCATTTCCACCAAGGCGACATTCCGCTTTTCTGATGCGCCAAACGCCGTGGGCTCCTCGAGGTATCACTTGGTCAATGCCGTGGACGCAGCGCTTCAGCGCCTCGGGACGGATTACATCGACCTGTTCCAGCTGCATGGCTTCGACGCACTGACACCCGTGGAGGAGACCCTTTCAACGCTCGACACCCTGGTGCGCGCCGGAAAGATCCGATACATCGGTTGCTCGAACTTCTCCGGCTGGCACCTCATGAAGTCCCTGGCGGTCGCCGAACGGTACGGCTATGCGCGTTATGTCGCCCATCAAGCCTATTACTCGCTCGTCGGCCGCGACTATGAAAGCGAGTTGATGCCGTTGGGCGTCGATCAAGGCGTGGGCGCGATCGTCTGGAGTCCGCTGGGGTGGGGGCGGTTGACCGGCAAGATTCGTCGCGGCCAGCCGCTACCGGAGGGCAGTCGGCTGCACGCGACTGCTGACATGGGGCCGCAAGTCCCTGAGGAATATCTGTATGACGTCGTCGATGCACTGATCGGCGTGGCGGATGAGGTGGGCAAGTCGGTCCCCCAGGTGGCCCTCAATTGGCTGCTGCAGAGGCCAACGGTGGCAAGTGTGGTCATCGGTGCGCGCACCGAGAGCCAGCTTCTCGACAACCTCGGCGCGGTCGGCTGGAATCTCTCGCCCGAACAGGTGGCACGCTTGGACAAGGCGAGCAAGCGCCAGCCCGCCTACCCCTACTGGCACCAGGCCGGCTTCGCTGAGCGAAATCCCGGCCCGGTCTGATAGGCGCCATCCAAGGCAGCGTGGGCTCTTCCCGCGCTACCTTGGAAGTCAGGGGGTCAACTTCAGCATCAGAAATGGCGTGAAGCGATGATATTCCCCACCGCTCGCCACCGGATTGTGGTCGTAACGCGCGTATTCGAGGCGAAGACCCAACTGGACTTCGGAATGGTGTCCTGCTTCCCACAGCACATCCGCGCGCTCGAGCACCTCGGTGCCTTGGTGGTCACTGCCGTTGACGAGCGACAGGAGGTTGAAGTGGAACGCCTGGCCACCGATGTTGATGGGCTTGGACAGGAGCACGGAGCGCCAAAGCCAAGTGCGGCGATCAAAGTTCGTGTGCCGATACAGCAGCCCCGACTCGAACCATGCGAATCCGCCGACATCGAAGTTGGCCGATAGGCCGTAATTCTGGGAATGAAACCGGTCGTTCGACGGGTAACTTCCCGATTCCCAGCGGGCGATGACCGAAAGATCGCTCAATGGCCCCCAATGGATGGGGGTGTCGGCGAGCTTGCCGATGCTCAACCGCGGATTGAGCACGAACAAGTTCTGCGTGTCGTTGCCTAGCTCGAACGGCGCTCCGACGTCGCGCCCGTGATACAGCTCTGCGTCGAAATACACATCACCCCAGTCATGAGTGCTGAAGTGCTCGAACTGAAACATCTGTAGATCCCGATCCGGCGTGCCGTAGCCAAAGACGGGATCGGGCTTTGCCTGGTTGGTCACCATCAGATTGAAATTATTCAAGGCAAAATTTTGTGCCACGGCCGTCGATGCCCCCAGCCCGGCCAGAGCTGCTGTCGCTGCGAGCGTTGCCAAACGTCCCATGCGCATGTATCCACCCCGCGTGATAGGCGTCGCCGCCCGAAAAAGGTCAAACCGATCCCGTGCCGCGCCCGTCGGGTCGCCGCCAATGGTGATCCACTCATGATCCAATAGTGCCCCTACGTGAACCAATATAGTGAATTGGCTGACAGTGTCATTCTGCGCTGCACAAGCGCGCAGCTGTGCCATTGTCAAACGACGCTCAAATGGACTAGAATTGGATCACAAAGGAGGCGCAATGGGTGACGGGTCAAATCCAAACAGGCGCATTCGTGCCCAGCACGCGAGCGCAGCGCTGCTGCAGCACATCCGTAAGCGGATGGACGATGGCAGCTGGCCCGTGGGGCACCGGCTCCCGCCTGAGCGTGAGTTGGTAGGCATGTTTGGCATGGCCCGCAACACGCTCAGGAAAGCTCTGATCCAGCTTGAAGAGGATGGGGTCATCGTCAAGCACGTGGGCCGCGGCACCTTCATCGCCCGGTTGCCCTCCCAGCCGGCCGACGAGTCGGCTGCGGAAAGCCTGCTGGCGCGAATCTATGGGGCGAGTCCGGCAGATGTGATGGAGCTTCGGCTCGTGCTCGAACCGCCCTTTGTCGAGAACGCAGCCACGCGCGCCACCGGCCGAGACTTACAGCAGATCGTGCACTGCCTCGAACAAAGCGAACGTGCCGACACCGTGCTCGACTTCGAGCATTGGGATGGGATGCTTCACCACGCCATCCTCGCGTCATCGCACAATCATCTCTTGATCGATCTCTACGAGGCGATCAACGGGGTGCGCAAGCAGCCCGAATGGGAAGCCTTGAAGCAGCGTAGCCTCACCCCGGATCGCAAGGCACGATACATGGCGCAGCATCGCGCGATCGTAAAAGCCCTCCTGGAGCGCGACGCCTCTGCGGCGAGCCAGGCGGTGCGCGATCACCTGCTCGAAGTCAAAGCAGGCATGACTGGGAGCTAGGCATTAATCGAGTACATCCTGGCGGCTCGAACATCGACGGACCAATGCGCCGCAAATGAGCCGCCGCAGAAGATGCGCGTGCACGCCATCAATCACGCTGGATCTCGTTTTCTCCCTAGCTTGCTCAATGAGAAAAGAATAGCTGCTCGCTGCTTGGTTTATTTCGCGGATATAGAGTTCGACACGGGATGAATCGAATCGCAGCCCTGCGCTGATCGTTACGGATGCGATCAGCTGCAGCATGGGCGCGATCATCTCGCTCCGCAATGGGCAGGTTCGTGAGCCCTTCAGAGCCCAAATCGGTGACGTTTGATGCGCGTCCGATGTTCGATGGTAGCGATCGCACCAGGCAAGAGTGCGCGCCCGCTGGTGCGGTCGCCCGGGCCGTTCTTGGCGTCCCACGACCCGTCGGGGAACAGACGATCAAAGCTTCTCTCTGTAAGTGCTTGGACGTAGTCCAACAGGCCCGCGTTGAAGATCGCATCGGGCAGGGGTACAAACCGCTGGCTCGCCGCATTCTTGAGTGAGCCGGCGTCCGCGGTGATATCAATGCCCCATACGTTCGCGATTTGCCGAACGTCGACCACCCGGAGTTGCGCCAATTCACGCAAGCGTGCGCCGGTATAGATTGCCAGCAAGGGAAGCCAGAACTTGGAAGGCTCCGTGAGGCAATGCTCGCGGCGCAACGCTGGGTCAAACAAACGCTTCAGCTCATCGCGAGTGAAACCACGGCGTTTTGGCGCATACTTCTGCGCCTTGGATTGCAATCGCACGCCCGTCAACGGATTGGTGCTCATCCACCTGCGCTGCACGGCCCAGTTAAAGAACACCCGGAGCCGGTCCAAGTGTTTTTCTTTAGTGCGCACATTGAGGCCAGGCGGCTTGAGCTTCTTGGCCTTGGCGATGATCGCGCGCGGGGTCAGGCCTTTGTAATCCGGCAGCACCCTTGCCCGAGCGGGCCAAAGTGAGAGCGCGGCACGGAAGGCATCGCACTCCTCGACCCCGACCTCAGCCAGCGGCTTGTCCCGGGTCAGGTCACGGAAGAGTTCCACACTGTGGCGGGTCTCCAGCAGCGTTGCAGCCGCCGGGTTCTTTTCAGCGAATTGCGTCAGGAAAAGGGCGATAGAGGCGTGCAACATCGGCGCCGGTTTCGCAGGCGCACTCTGCGCTGGCGATGCATTGGTGCTCGCGGAGGCGGGCGCTAGACTCTCCAGGATGACCGGCAAGGCTTCCATTGCCCGCGCGTGGTCGGCGGCGTCATCGACCTTGAGCATGAAACCGTTGGGGCCTTGGATGATGTACTCCTGCACACGGCCTTCTTGCGCGGCCTTGAGCACATCGTCGATCAATTTTTTTGGGTCGCTCACGGGGTCCTTCCGCAGCTTCAGAAACGCTTTACCCAAAGCGTACCTCATGCACGCGCCGATGAGTCGGCTGCGGTCGCGGTCGCTGGGTGGAAGCCGTCTGACGAGGTAGCGCCGCCCCACGCTCGCACGCAAATCCTGCGGCACCAAAAAGCGCGCAAAAGTGCCAGAAGGACGGTCGAGCAAGAGGGCCTTAGCCATGGAAACGATACCCGAAACGATACCCAAGGGAACGGTCTCGTGCTTCGGCATCGTGCCAGCTTCTTCAACATCGTCAACAAGTTACGCAACGACGAAAGAAAGCTGGAGCGGGTGAAGGGAATCGAACCCTCGTCAGTAGCTTGGGAAGCTACAGCTCTACCATTGAGCTACACCCGCATAGGCCCCGGATGGTAATACGAGATCGCCCACCGGCGAAAGGTGGCGGCCGGCTGAACGCGCCGGCCACCCACCGCGCGGCGGGTCAGTCGCAGGCGCATAATCTTGCCGGGGCATCCCTACGAGGGCCGGAACATGCGTCGTGCGCTTTCGCTTTCCATCTTTACCGGGCTCGCGCTATGCGCAACCGGCGCTACGCTGGCGCAGTCGCGCACGGTATCCACGGCCAATATGCCGAAGCCGGGAGTCAGCTATATCGCCGGCCCCTCGACCCCGGTCCGCAAGGAAACCGTGAGTACGGGCACCCTGCCCCAGCCGGCACGGCTGTACGCGGGCGGTCAGGGCGGCACGGGCGCCTCGTCCAGGCAGGACGGGTATGACAGCGGCAACTACCCCCCGGAAAACGGCAGCTATAACAACGGCGGTTACTACGGCAGCGGTTACTACGGTGGCGGTAACGGCGGCGGCTATGGCTACGGCCGGGATGACGGCTATGGCTACGGTCGCGGCGTCCGGGACCACGATCACGATCACGGCCAGCCCGGCAACGGCGGTCGCGGCCGCGACCACGACCGACGCCCACCCGGAAACTCGACCACCGTCGCCCAGTCGCCCGGCTCGGCCCATGCCGGCGCCACAGGCCCGGCCATGAACCTCGCCCCGGACCGCAACGGCCCGCGCGGTCCACGCGACAGCGGCAACAACCGCGGCGAGAACGGCTGGAACGATGGCTTCGGCAGCCGCACCCCCACGCAACCCCGCTCTGGCGTGACCAACCGCGTGACCCAGCCCGGCATCGGCACACCGGTCCGCGGCGGCAATGGGTGGAACGGCCGCTGAGCCCCGTTACAATGGGCGGATGCAAATCACTCTAAACGGCGACGCGCGCCATTGCGCGCCCGGCACCTCGGTTCTTGCGCTGCTCGACGCTGCCGGTTACGGCGGCAAGCGCGTGGCGGTCGAGGTCAACCTCGAGATCGTGCCGCGCAGCGCGCACGCGACGCACGTGCTCGCCGAAGGCGACCGTGTCGAGATCGTCCATGCCATCGGTGGCGGCTGAGCCGCACCCCTCCAGGAAATCGCCCGCATGAACCACTTCTCCCCTGCCGCCGATGACGTCCTGACCGTCGCGGGTCGCACGTTTCACTCGCGGCTGCTCACGGGCACCGGCAAGTACAAGGATTTCGACGAAACGCGTCGCGCCACCGAGGCCGCCGGCGCGCAGATCGTCACCCTCGCCATTCGCCGGGTGAACATCGGCCAGGACGCGAGCCAGCCCAACCTGCTCGACGCGCTGCCGCCGGATCGCTTCACCCTGCTGCCGAATACGGCGGGTTGCTACACGGCCGACGATGCCGTGCGCACCTGTCGCCTCGCGCGCGAGCTGCTCGACGGCCACAACCTCGTGAAGCTCGAAGTCCTCGGCGACGAGCGCACGCTCTACCCGGATGTGGTGCAGACGCTGGTCGCCGCCGAGAAGCTCGTGGCCGATGGCTTCGACGTCATGGTCTACACGTCGGACGACCCGATCCTGGCGCGCCGTCTCGAAGAGATCGGCTGCGCCGCGATCATGCCGCTGGCCGCGCCGATCGGCTCGGGTCTGGGCATCCAGAATCGCTACAACCTGCTCGAGATCGTCGAGAACGCAAAGGTCCCGGTGATCGTCGATGCCGGCGTCGGCACCGCGTCCGATGCCGCCATCGCGATGGAGCTCGGCTGCGATGGCGTGCTGATGAACACCGCGATCGCCGGCGCAAAGGATCCGGTCCTGATGGCGCATGCGATGAAGCTCGCGGTCGAAGCGGGCCGCGCGGCGTTCCGCGCCGGTCGTATTCCGCGCAAGCGCTTCGCCTCGGCCTCGAGCCCGGTCGACGGACTGGTGGGCTGAGCATGACCACCGATGACGACAACAACGCCGGCGACGCGCCGTTCCACCGCCGCATCCGCAGCTTCGTGCTGCGCGAAGGCCGGATGACGCCCGCGCAGCAACGTGCGTTCGACAATCACTGGTCTCGCTTCGGCCTCGATTACCACGGCACCGGGCGCGACCTCGACGCCACCTTCGGTCATCGCGCGCCACGCGTGCTGGAGATCGGCTTCGGCAACGGTGAAGCACTGGCCTGGGCCAGCGAGCACGATCAGTCGCGCGATTACATCGGCGTCGAAGTGCATAGCCCGGGTGTCGGCCGCCTGATGAACGCGCTGGCCGCACGCGATGCGCGGAACGTTCGCCTCTACAAGCACGACGCCGTCGAAGTACTGGAAAACGAGATCCCCCCGGCCAGCCTGTCCGAAGTACGCATCTGGTTCCCCGATCCGTGGCACAAGAAGCGCCATAACAAGCGTCGTATCGTGCAGCCGGCGTTCGTCGAATTGCTGGCGTCGCGCATGGCGCCGGGCGGCTTGCTGCATCTGGCCACCGACTGGGAAGCCTACGCCGAGCACATGCGCGAGACGATGGAAGCCGCCCCGGGCTGGCGTAACCGTGTCGGTCCGGGCGAGTCGGCGGAGCGTCCCGCGTGGCGCATCGAGACCCATTTCGAACGCCGCGGCACGCGCCTTGGCCACGGTGTCTGGGATTATCTGTACGAATGGCAGGGTCGATAACGACAATCCGTTGACCGCGGGCGGCGCATAACTTGGGGATTCGTGTTCACGGAGTTGCCCATGTCCATCGCCAGCCTTGCCGACCTGATCGCCGAAACCCTCGAAGAAGCCGGCGTTCGCCGGATCTACGGTCTGGTGGGCGACAGCCTCAATGCGATCACCGATTCGCTGCGCGAGCGCCAGCGCATCGACTGGGTCCATGTCCGTAACGAAGAAGCCGGCGCGTTTGCCGCCGGCGCGGAAGCGCAGCTCACCGGTGCGCTCGCCGTCTGCGCGGGAAGCTGCGGACCCGGCAACCTGCATCTGATCAACGGCCTGTTCGACTGCAACCGCTCGCGCACGCCCGTGCTGGCGATCGCCGCGCATATTCCCAGCGCCGAAATCGGCAGCGGTTATTTTCAGGAAACGCATCCGACCGAGCTGTTTCGCGAGTGCAGCGTGTACTGCGAGATGGTTTCCGATGCGTCGCAGATGCCCCACGTGCTGGATTCGGCCATCCGCGCGGCCGTGGGCCAACGCGGCGTGGCCGTGGTGGTGATTCCCGGCGACGTGGCCATGCGCAAGTCGCCGGTGAAGAAGGTGACGCCCGCGGCCGGGCTGCTGCCGCCTTTGCCGAAGGTCATCCCCGCCGAGCGTGAGCTGGACGCCCTGGCTGAGCTGCTCAACGCGGGCAAACGCGTCACCCTGCTCTGCGGCCGCGGCACGGCCGGCGCCCATGACGACCTGATCGCCCTGGCCGATGCGCTGCAGTCGCCGATCGTGCATGCGCTGGGTGGCAAGGAGTATGTGGAATACGACAACCCCTTCGACGTGGGCATGACCGGCCTGATCGGCTTCAGCTCCGGCTACTACGCGATGGAGGACTGCGACACGCTGCTGATGCTGGGCACCGATTTTCCGTACCGTCAGTTCTACCCCGAGGACGCAAAGATCGCGCAGGTCGACATCCGCCCCGGCAACATCGGTCGTCGCTGCCGTGTCGAACTCGGTGTGGTCGGCGATGTGGGTGAAACGATCCGCGCCCTGCTGCCGCGGATCGAGCCCAAGCGGTTGCGCGGCCACCTGGACCGCTGCCTCGCTCACTATGCGCGGGCCCGCGACGACCTCGACCAGCTCGCCCGCATCGAACCCGGCCACGACCTCATCCATCCGCAGCAGGTCACCCGCCTGGTCAGCGAGCTGGCCGAGGACGATGCGATCTTTACCTGCGACGTCGGCACGCCCACGGTATGGGCCGCGCGCTACCTGACGATGAACGGCAAGCGCCGCCTGCTCGGCTCCTTCGTCCATGGCTCCATGGCCAATGCCATGCCGCAGGCGATCGGCGCGCAGGCCTCCCACCCGGGACGGCAGGTGATCTCGCTGTCGGGCGATGGCGGCTTCACGATGCTGATGGGCGACTTCATCACGCTGGCCCAGCAGGGCCTGCCGGTGAAGGTCATCGTGCTCAACAACGGCACCCTGGGCTTCGTCGAGCTGGAGATGAAGGCGGCGGGGCTGCTCGAAACGGGCGTCGAGCTGAAGAATCCGGATTTCGCGGCCATGGCCAACGCGATGGGCATTCATGGACGACGCGTCGCCCGCGCCAGCGACCTGCCCTCGGCCATCGCGGAGGTGCTGTCGCACGACGGCCCCGCATTGCTCGATGTGGTCAGCAACCGGCTCGAGCTGTCGATGCCGCCGAAGATCAGCGGCGAGCAGGTCAAGGGCTTCAGCCTGTACGCGCTGAAGGCGGTGATGAGCGGGCGCGGCGACTCGATCGTCGACCTCGCGCTGAGCAACCTCAGCCGCTGATCGGACCCGTCAGCGCACGCTCCGCGCGGGAGCGTGCGCTGGCGCAACCCATTCGTGCGCTTTTCTTCAGCCGGGAGCCACCCCCAGCGCGTATACTCCTGCGGCAACGATAGCCGCCTGGCAAGAGCATGCCACCGCACGTCTCCAACGACCGGATCGGAACCGCCGGCCAGTGGCACTGACCCTCACTCCTGAAATGATCCTCGTGCTGGGCCTGGTGGGCTTCACCATGCTCATGCTCGTTCTGGAGTGGATCCGGGCCGACATGGTCGCCCTGCTCGTCGTGGTCACGATCGGCCTCACCGGCCTGATCCCCGGCGACCAGGTCTTCAACGGCTTTGCCGGTAACGCGGTGATCGCCATCATCGCGATCATGATCATGGGGGCCGGCCTCGACCGCGCCGGCGTGCTCAACCTCACCGCGGCCTTCGTCATGCGCATGGCGCGCGGTGTCGAGTCCCGCCTCGGCGTCGTGATCAACAGCGTCACCAGCCTGTTCAGCGCCGTGATCCCCAGCCAGGCCCTGGCCGCCCTGATGATTCCCGTGACCAGCCGCCTCTCCGCGCGTACCGGCGTGCCGATCTCGCGTCTGCTGCTGCCGATGGCCTTCTGCATCCTGACGGCCACCAACACCACGCTGATCGCCAACTCGCCGCTGATCGTGCTGAACGACCTGATCGCCAGCGCCAACAGCAATCTGCCGCCCGGCGCGCACACGATCCCCCGATTCGGCCTGTTCAGCGTCACCCCCGTGGGCCTCGTGCTGGCCCTGGTCGGCGTGCTGTTCTTCTATTTCTTCACCCGCAAGCTGCTGCCCGAGCGCGAAGACGAGCGCCTGAAAGTCACCCCCGGCCGCACCGAGAGCTACTTCGCCGATACCTACGGCATCGCCGGCGAGACCGCCGAGCTTACGGTCACGGCGGAGAGCCCGCTGGTCGGCATGAGCATCGGTGAGGCGGAGCAGCTGCACGGTGCCCCGCTGATCCTGGCGATCAAGAACGGCAACGAGAGCCGCGTCGCCCCCCCATCGGACCAGATGATCTGGGTCGGTACGGTGCTCGGCGTGCTCGCGCCAAAGGACGCCATCCTGGCATTCGCCAATAACCAGCTGTGCCGCGTCTCCATGCGCATGCGCCAGCTGGGCGAACAGTTCAACACCACGCGTGCGGGTATTTCCGAGGCCGTCGTGCCGCCCGGCTCGCGCTTCATCAAGCAGACCGTGGGCGATCTGCGCCTGCGCAAGCGCTTCGGCATCTCCGTGCTGGCGGTCAACCGTGGCGACGAGGTGTACCGCGAGGACGTGCGCGCGGTCAGCCTGCGCGCCGGTGACACCCTCGTGCTGCACAGCAAGTGGCGCGACCTGATGCTGGCCGAGGAAGACCGCGACTTCGTCGTGGTCACCGACATCCCCAAGGAAGAGCAGCGCCCCGGCAAGATCTGGCAGGCGGTGGGTTTCTTCGTGCTGGCCAAGTGCCTGGCCCTGTTCACCCACCTCGACCTGTCGGTAGCGATGATGACCGGCGCGGTCGGCATGCTGCTCACCGGCGTGCTGAACATGGACGAGGCCTACAAGGCCATCAACTGGAAGACGATCTTCGTTACCGCCTGCCTGATTCCCCTCGGCTGGTCGATGGATTCCACGGGCACCGCGTCGTGGCTGGCGCAGGAAGTCCTGGCGATCATGGGCGGGGCGCCGCAATGGACGCTGCAGCTGTGCATCGCGGTGCTGACGCTGATGTTCTCTCAGGTCATGTCGAACGTGGGCGCCACCGTGATGATGGTGCCGCTGGCGATCAGCGTGGCGGTGAGCACGGGGGGAAATCCTTCGGCTTACGCGTTGATCGTCGCCGTGTCGTCGTCCAATACGTTCCTGCTGCCTTCGGGGCATCCGGCGTTGATGATGGTCGCGGGGCCGGGCGGTTATCGTTCGAAGGACTTTTTGCGGGTCGGGCTGCCGCTGACGTTCCTGGTTCTGGCGATTACGCTGGTGGTCGTCAACCTGATGTATCGCTGAGCGACGCACCGCGATTACGGCATTTCTCAGGCCAGCCGGACTTCCCCGTCGACGACCGACACCGGTACCGCGCGCAGGCGATCTTCGCGGCAGGGCCCGTTGGTGCAGTCACCACTCTCCGCCGTAAACGTCGCCCCGTGCGCCGCGCAGATGATCGTGCCATTGCGCACCAGGAACTTGCCCGGCGCATAGTCCAGTCGCCGACCCGCATGAGGACAGACGTTGAGGTAGGCGCGGGCCTCCTCCCCCGAGCGGTAGATCAGCAGGGACTCGACCTCGCCCTGGATGACGGCCTCGGTTTCGACGGCGTTGCCATCGGGAATGTCCGCCAGCAGGCAGAGGGGAGCGGTGTCGGCGGTAGGAGTCATGGCACTTGTCTGTGGGGATGGGTTGCCCCAAGGTAAAGGGGAACAACGCATGTCATTGTGCCACACGGATTTTTAACCAATGCGCTTCGTCCTTCCGCCCATCCGCCGCTCTCGCAACCCGCTGGTCCGCGCCCTGTCCGTCGTGGCCGGTCTGGCCGTGCTCGGGGTGCTGCTCGTGTTCGGTGTGGTCGTCCTCGGCGTGCTGCTGGCCGGCGGCCTGGTGTTCCTGGCGGTCCGCCAGTGGAAGCTGGCCCGTGACGGCGTTCGCCCGGCGCCGCGGCCGGCCGCGGCGCGCGCCACGCACGATCCGAACGTGCTCGAAGGCGAGTTCGTCGTGATCCGTCAGGGCGATCCGGTTCACCACTGAGCCCCTGCGCAAGAAGCGGATGGTGACGGTCGTCGCATCCGCCTACGCTGGCCTTCAACGACAGGAGGCCCCGATGAAAGCCCTGGTCCAGACCATCCGCCCCGCCGCCGACGATCCGCTCGACCGCGTCCGTGCCGCGCTGGAGCGAGATGACGCGCCCAGCGATCTGGCCAGCCTGGCGACGATCGCCGGGCTCAGCCCCACGCATCTGCAACGCGCCTTCCGGCGCCGGTTTGGCGTCAGCCCGGCCGAGTACGCCCGCGCCCGCCGTTTCGGCCAGCTCCGCGACGCCCTTCGCGAAGGATCGGCCGTGACCGATGCGGTCTACCAGGCCGGTTTCGGCTCGGGCAGCCGCGTCTACGAGGAAAGCGACCGCCGGCTCGGCATGACCCCGGCGAGCTACCGGGCCGGCGGTGCGGGCGCCTCGATTCGCTACACCACGACGGGTACCCCGCTCGGCCGGCTGCTCGTCGCCACCACGGCGAAGGGCATCTGCGCCGTGACGCTCGGTGCCGACGATGAGGCGCTGGAAACGCGACTGGCCGGGGAATTCCCGCTCGCCGACCGGGAACGCGTCGACGAGGGACGCGACGAATGGCTGGACGCCGTGATCGGCCGGGTCACCCGCGAGCTGGGCTGGGAAAGGGGCGCCGCCCCCGACATGCCGCCACTCGATATCGCCGCGACCGCCTTTCAGTGGCGCGTCTGGGAAGCGCTGACCCGGATACCGCTCGGCGAGACCCTCAGCTACGGCGAGCTCGCCGCCAGACTTGGCGTGCCGAAGGCGGCACGTGCGATCGGACGCGCCTGCGGCAGCAACAAGCTGGCGCTGCTGGTGCCCTGCCATCGCATCATCCGCGAAGACGGCAGCCTCGGCGGGTGGCGCTGGGGAATGGAGATCAAGCAGCAGTTGCTCGCCACCGAACGTGCCATGAGCGCCGCTCAAGGCTGACCCTCGAAGGTTTCGCTACCAAGGCCACGACGGCGGCGATATCGTTCGTGATTCGCGCCGCATCTTGCGACGCGTGCCTGCCCCCGGGTTCCCCATGTCCGACGCCGTGTGTACCGAAAAAAAAGTCCCCGCCACCACGCTGACCGCCGCGCGCTGGCTGGTGCCGCTGTCGCTGATGTCGATGTACCTGATCTGGGGTTCCACCTATCTGGGCATCCGCTATGCGCTGGTCAGCTATCCGCCGTTCCTGATGGCGGCGATCCGTTTCGCCATCGCCGGCGTGCTGATGTTCACCGTCCTGCGCGTGCGCGGTGTCGCCTTGCCGACCCCGCGACAGTGGCGGAACGCCGCCATCGTCGGCACGCTGTTGCTCGCCGGCGGTAACGGGCTGGTCTGTTTCGCCGAACAGTCGGTCAGCTCGGGCATCGCCGCCGTCGCGGTGGCCAGCATGCCGCTGTTCGCCGCGGTCTTCGGCGGCCTCTATCGTGAATGGCCCACGCGCGGTGAAACCGTCGGTCTGCTGCTGGGCTTTGTCGGGGTGGTCGTGCTCAACCTTGGCGCCGGGTTGTCTGGCTCGCCGATCGGCGCGATCGCGTTGATCTGCGCCGCCATGGCCTGGGCCTTCGGCTCGGTGTGGTCCAAGCGTCAGGACATGCCGGCCGGCCCCATGAACACCGCCGCGCAGATGCTCTGTGCCAGCGTCTCGCTGGCGATCCTCGCGATGCTGCATGGCGAGCGCTTCCCCGCGCACCCGCAGCTGGGCGCCACCCTCGCGCTTGGTTATCTGATCGTGTTCGGCTCGATCATCGCGTTCAGCGCGTATCTCTACGTACTGAAGACCGTTCGCCCCGCCCTGGCCACCAGCTATGCCTACGTGAACCCGCCCGTGGCGGTGCTGTTCGGCGTCGCCATCGCCGGTGAGCACGTGGGCACGTTCGACCTGGCGGGCATGGCGATCATCCTCGTCGGTGTCGGCATCATCACCATGATGCGGACCCGCAAGGCCTGAGGCGCCCCGGCAAGTGTGACGCAGGTCTCGTCCCGGGCCTGCGCGCCGATTTTTGAGAATTATTCGATGTCCGCGAATCTCAAGCCCACCTAGGCTGCTTTTCTCTTAGTTGGGAGCGCGGTATGACGGGCAGTCTGACCAATCCGACACAACGAACCCATCGGCGGCGGCTATGCATGGCGCGCGGCGCGACGGTTCTGGGCATCGGCGTGGCCGCCATCGCGTCATGCCAGCGCTTCCGGGCCGACACCGAATCGATGTACGCCGATCTCGACACCTGCGAGGAACGGGGCGGCCGCTGGGACGCCGACCGCGCTCGCTGCGCGATCGACGTCGTCCTGGCGGACCACCCGCAACTGACCGACGACGCGCTTCCATCGGATGTGCCGTGAGAAATCAGAGCTCGCGCAACGCGGTGGTCACGGGCACCCGGGCGGCACGCAAGGCGGGGAACAGGCCGCCGATAAAGCCGATCGCCAACGCCCATTTGATCCCCGTCCACAGGAGCGCGGCACTCACGTGGAACCGGAACACCACCTGGCTGAAGTTCGCCCCGAGCGTCGACGCCGTGTAGCCATTGAAGACGATCCACACGATGCCCGCACCGATCACGCCGCCGAGCAACGCCAGCAACATCGTCTCCAGCATCACCGATACCACGACCGGTATCCCGCGAAAGCCGATCGCACGTAACGTGGCGATCTCGCGAGCCCGGGCCTGGATCGCGGCGAACATCGTATTGAGCGCACCGAACACGGCACCGATCGCCATGATGATGCCCACCGTGATACCGACGGCGCGCAGCACCCTGGTCAGGCCTTCGGACTGCTTGCTGAAGTATTCCTGCGTCGTGCTGACGTCGACCTTCAGGCGCGGATCGCCAGCCAGCGACGCTTTGAAGGTGTCGAATGCCGCGGGCGAATCCAGCATGACCGTCACCGACTGCACGCTGCTGCCACGCCGGTAGGCCGATGCGACGCTCTGCGTATCGCCCCACAGTTCCGATTCCAGCACGTCGTTCGACACGAACTCGCCCACCACGGTCCAGGTCTGTCCCGCGAGGCGGATGCTTCTGCCGACATCGAGGCCCGCGAACTGCCCCCGCGCGCCCTTGCCGACGATGAGCTCACGCAGCCCCGGAGTGAACTTGCGCCCCTCGACGATCTTCACCTGATCGCGTAGCGACCACACGTCCGCGCTGACGCCACGGATGGGCACATTGGAATCGCTGCCGGGGTCGCTCTTGCGTGGCAGGTTGGCGACGACGACGAGTTCGCCCGAGGCGATCGGCCGGCCCTGGGCATCTTTCTTCACACCGGGCGCCTGCATCACCACGTTGGCGCTGTCACGATCGAGGATGGAATTGAGCTCCGCCTGCGAGCCGCCGCGCAATACGATGGCCGTCCGGTCGTTACCCGTGGAGCGCAGGGTTTCGGCGAAACCATCGCTCATCGCCAGCATGGCGACGAGTACACCGACCACGCCCGCGATGCCCACCACCACCACCGATGTCGAGCCGAGCCGCTGAACCACCGTGGCGAGTCCCACGCGAGTCACCTGCCAGGTCTGTCGTCCGCGACGGGTCAGCGCCATCCACAGCGCGAATACGACGGCGATGGCGACGATGCCCTGCCAGGGCAACGCGATCCAGACGACGAGGAACGCGGCGACGATCAGCAGGGTCAGCAGGCCGAACCCGAACTTCTTCATGCGTTTCATGGTGAGTTCCTTCAGCGCCCGGCGAGCGCGTCGACGATGTTGAGGCGCATGGCACGGAGGGCGGGCAAGGCACCGACGAGGGCGCCGATCACCACCATCAGCACGAGGCCGAGAATCCAGGTCTGGGTACCGATGGGTGGCAGATTGAGCATGCCGCCGCTGCCCTTGGCCACGATGGGGACCACGATGCCGGCCAGTGCCAGACCCAGCACGCCGCCGAGCACCAGCAACAGGATGCCTTCCGCCAGCACCATGCCGAGGACGCTGTGGCTGGAGAAGCCGATGGTCTTCAGGACGGCCAGCTCATGGGTCCGCTCGCGCACGGCCTGCGCCATCGTGTTGCCGGTAAGCAGGATCAGCGTAAAGAACACCGCGCCCATGATCGCCGACACGATCAGCCCGATATCGCCGAGCTGTTTGGCGAACGATGCGTTGAACGCCTGCTCGGTCTGCGTCTTGGTCTCGTGGTCGGAATTGGCGGAGAGCGCGTCGATGGCCCTGGCGACGCTGTCCGCCTTGTCCGCCGAGGTCAGCTGCACCGCGTACCAGCCTGCCGTCGTACCGACGCTCTGGAATGCGTTGGCGTCTTCGAAATACTTGTGATGGAAGAAGAACTGCTGGTCCGTACCGTTCGCCGCGCCCTTGGCCGGCTTGTAGATGCCGACGATATCGAAAGGCCAGGTCTTGTCGCCGTTACGCTGCGGGAAGATCGTCGACTGCAGCGGCACCTTGTCGCCGATCTTCCAACCGAAGCGTTTCGCCAGCGCTTCACCGACCACCGCGCCGGTACGCGTGTTTTCGTAGACCTTGCGCTGGTCCGCGGGCAGTTCGATCTCACGATAGATGTCGAGGTAATTCTCGCTGACGGCAAAGCTCAGCACGAAATTCTTCGGATCCTGATAGATGCCGCCGAACCAGTTGGCGGCGGCCACGGCCTTCACCCCGGGAATCGCCTGTATGCGTGTGGACAGGCTCGCCGGCAGCGACTGGATGATCGAATACTTCGACGTGGTGATGAGGCGATCCACGCCGACGACGCTGTCGCCCGAGGCGAACGCGGCACGTGTCGCGTCCAGCATGCCGAACAGCAGGAATGCCGCCAGGATCGACACCAGGGTGAAGAAGGTACGCGTCTTGCGCCGGAACAACGCGGCCCAGATCAGATGCATGTATTTCATGCGGGCGTCCTCGGTCAGGCCATGGCTTGTCCGACAAGGCTGCCCTTGTCGAGATGCAGGGTATGGTTGGCGTACTCGGCCGCCTTCGGGTCGTGCGTCACCATCACGATCGTTTTGCCGTGCTCGCGATTGAGTTCGCGCAGAAGACCGAGGATCTCCTCGGCCGACTGGCGATCCAGATCGCCGGTCGGCTCGTCGCAGACCAGCAGCGTGGGATCGGAAACGATCGCGCGTGCGATCGCGACGCGCTGTTGCTGACCGCCGGAGAGTTCGGACGGCTTGTGTGACGAACGATCCGCGAGACCGACCAGCTGCAGCGCGATCGACGCGTTCTGCCTGCGCTGCGCGGCGGAAAGTCGGGTCAGCAGCAGCGGCAGTTCCACGTTGCGCTGCGCGGTCAGCATCGGCATCAGGTTGTAGAACTGGAAAACGAAGCCCACGTGCGCCGCGCGCCAGCGCGCCAGCGCACCGGCACCCAGCCGGTCGATGCGGTCCCCGGCCACCGCGATGCTGCCACCTGACGGTGTGTCGAGACCGCCGATGAGATTGAGCAACGTGGTTTTGCCGGAGCCCGACGGTCCCATCAGCGCGAGGAAGTCGCCTTCCTCGATCTTCAGGTTCACGCCATGCAGTACCTCGACCTTCTGCCGGCCGCGCTCATAGACCTTGGAAAGATCCTGGATGTCGATCAGGGTAGCCATGGGACGTGTCTCCTTGCGTATCAGGGCGAAGGGCGGGTGGCGACGCGGACGGCGGCACCATCGGTGAGCGAGTCGGGCGGAGTCACGATGACGCTGTCACCGGGGGCGAGGCCCTGCGTCACCAGACGCTGCTCGCCGTCGTTGCGTGCGGCGAGCGTGACGTCGTGACGCATCGCCTTGTCGCTCGCGACGACGAAGACGACATCGCGGTTGTCGCGACGCGCCAGCGCGCCGGCCGGGACGAGCACGCCTTTGGGTGCGTCGGCCACCGGCTCCGCCCGGCGTTCGAGGAACGACACGCGCACGCCCATGTCGGGAACGATCCGCGCGTCCTTCGATTCCAGGGCGACGCGTACCTTCACCGTGGCCTTGCCGCGATCCGCCGCGGGCACGATGGCGATGACATGCGCGCCGATCTTCCAGTCCGGGTAGGCGTCGAGCAACGCCTCGGCGGGCATATCGGCTTTGACCCGGCCGATATAGGCCTCGTTGACGTCGACGTCGATCTCCAGCGAATCCATGTCGACGATGGTGCCGACACCGGTACGGGTGAAACCGCCGCCCGCCGAAAGCGGCGACACGATCTCGCCGACCTGCGCCGCCTTGTCGGTGATCACGCCGTCGAACGGCGCACGGACCACCGTGTAGTCGAGGTTGACCTGGCCGACACTGACCTGAGCGTCCGCGGCGTCGGCCTGGCGACGCGCCGTGTTGAGCTGGGCGCGATAGGTGTTGGCCTGCGTACGTCCCTGCTCGGCGATCTGTCTGGAGACCAGGCCCCGGCCGACCAGCGCCTCCTGCCGATCGGCGTCGCGCAGTGCCTGCTCGAGCTGGGTCTGGCTTTGCACCACGCTGGCGCGCGCCGCCGCCGCGTTCGCCCGGTTGGCGTCGAGGCCGGCGCGCAGGGCGTTGTCTTCCAGGCGCGCCAGCACCTGGCCTTTCTTCACCCGGTCGCCTTCCTCGATCAGCACCTCCGTGAGCGTGCCGGTGATCTGCGCGGAGACCGTGGCCTGGCGCCGCGCGGTGACATAGCCCGTGGCCTGCAGCACCGCCCCGGCTTCCGCGGCACCGGCCGGCGCGATCGCGGTCGCTACCGTCACCTCGACGGGCCGATGCACCAGCCAAGCCCAGGCCGCTCCGCCCAGGGCGAGCAGAACGATGAGAACGGCAAGCACGATCAGCGCCATCTTCGTGGCGCCGCCGTTCCCACCCCTTGGGGATTCCCTGTGCGACTTGTCGATCTTCAGCTGCCGCAGCAGTTCGGCGTTCGAGTTCATGTCCCCGTGGTCCCCTGGCGATACGGATCGTCGGCAAGATCATGCGATCCGGGCGGACCGTGCGCCACTTCCGCCCATCAGTCATCTGCCGTGACAGGTGTCACCTGATAGTCTTGGCGCCCATGAATACCGTCATCCCTTCGCCGGCCCAGCCGAGCATCCCCGTCGCCGGGCGCAGCGAGCGTTTCCCGGTCCGTCGCGTCTTCTGCATCGGCCGTAACTACGCCGACCACGCCAAAGAGATGGGCGCGTCGGTCGACACGGCCAATCCGATGTTCTTCACCAAGCCCGCCGATGCCCTCGTCACCGACGGAGCCGACGTGCCCTACCCTTCCGTCACCCACGATCTGCACCACGAAGTGGAGATGGTCGTGGCGCTGGGATCGGGCGGTACGGACCTGACCCTCGAGCAGGCCGCCGCCACGGTCTGGGGCTACGGTGTGGGTCTGGACCTGACCCGCCGCGACCTGCAGGCCCAGGCCAAGGCCAAGGGCTCGCCGTGGGACGTCGCCAAGGCCTTCGACCATTCGGCACCGGTCTCCGCCCTGGTTCCCGCCTCGGAGGTCACGCCGACCGCCGCGACGCGGATCTCGCTGGAGATCAACGGGGAGACCCGGCAGGCGGCCACCCTCGGCGACATGCTGCTCGATGTCCCGGCGATCCTCTCGGCGCTGTCGAAGCTGTTCGAGCTCAAGGCGGGCGACATCGTCTACACGGGTACACCGGCCGGTGTGTCGGCATTGCTGCGCGGCGATCGTTTCCGTGCGACCCTCGAAGGCGTCGCCACGCTCGAAGGTCGCGTGGTCTGACTTCGCAAAGTCCTGACATCCGGAACGTTAGTTTTTCACGTTCGACGCCCAGACCCAGAAGGAGAAACCCACGATGAGCATCGTCGCGGAATTCAAGAAGTTCGCACTACGCGGCAACGTCATCGACCTCGCGGTCGGTGTTGTGGTCGGTGCGGCGTTCAGCAAGATTGTCACCTCGCTGGTGGACAACATCATCATGCCCCCCATCGGCTGGCTGATCGGCGGCATCGACTTTTCAGACTGGAAGTGGGTGCTCAAACCCGCCGACGCCGCGACCAAGACCGCCGAAGTGGCGATCCAGTACGGCGTGTTCATCAACGTGCTGATCCAGTTCGTCATCATCGCGTTCGCCATCTTCATGGTGGTCAAGGCGATCAACCGCCTGACGCATCGCGAAGAGGCCAAGCCGGCCGCACCGGCCGCCGACGTGGTGCTGCTGACGGAAATCCGCGACCTGCTCAGGCAGCAGCCGCCGCGCGTCTGATTCCGCGCTTTCGGAGGGACGAGGTGACCGGCATGTCCGGCTTGCCTCGTCCCTTTTTGCTGTCTGGAAAAAAAAGAGGCCGCCGAGTGGGAGCTCGGCGGCCTGATCCGGGGAGAACGTTGCGCCGCGGGAGATGAGTCGGGAGACTCGCGGCGCTTATTGTTGGAATGGTTTTGGATCGGTCGATCAGAAGTCGTAATTGATACCGAAGCGGACGTAGCGCGGCGTGCTGAAGTAGTTGATGCGGTCGTAGTTGGTGTTCAGCGCCTTGCTGCTGCCATAGATCGCATACGTCGAAGTCGGCACCGACTCGTTCAGCAGGTTATAGACCATGACATTGAAGCCAAGTTTCTGGTCGGCCCACATCGGGCGATATTCCGCCGAGACCGAGATGATGTGCTGCCACGGCTGGCGACCCGCGTCGCCCGGTGCCGAGGCGACGCCACCGCAGTAGTGGTAGTAGCTGCCGTAGCCGACCGGGTTGCTCTCATCCGCGCCGTAGTAACCGATACAGGTCTTGGGTGTGCCCGACATCAGCGCGATGTTGCCCGAGAGCATCCACTCCGGTGCCGCCTGCCAGGAACCGTAGATCTTCAGCTGGTGGGTGCGGTCGTTGGAGAGCAGACCGTTGGAGTTTTCCATCAGCTTGCCGAAGTCCCAGTCGACCGTCGCCGACACGTCGGTCTGACCGATGTCCGAGCGCACCTGGCCTTCCGTATTGCCGTAGCTCTTCGAGTAGACGTAGTCGATCTTGGCCTGCCACTTGCCATCGAACGGATGCTCGAGGAAGGTCTCCAGACCGTAGTAGCTACGCTTGGCGCTCGGCATGCCGAAGTCGGCCGCGGAGACCGAGACGCTGTAGTAACCGCCGGCCGGGTTGACGATGCGGTATGTGTTGCTGCGGCCCGGATTGGACAGGTAGCAACCGTTGAGCGTGGAGGCGTCGACGTCGTAACCGAGCGACTGCGCCTTGCTCGCGATCGTGGTGGTGTCGCAGATGTCGTCCAGGATGTTACGCAGCTTGCGCACCTGGCCCTTCATGCCCCAGACGTAGTCCGCGTTGATCTGCTGGGTGAAGCCCAGCATGTATTCATCCTGGTACTCGGACTTGATGTTGCTGGAGGCCACGGTCTTCGCGTCCGGCGGTGTGCCGTACTCGTTATTGGCCGACACCGCGCCACCCGTGGACGAGGCCAGCTGGGTCAGGCCGGTGGGATTGCCGTTAGCGTCGATGCCCGTGTAGGTGTAGTACTCGTTGGTGTACAGCGAGCCGGCGGCGGCGCGCAGCGCGACGGACGCCGGCATGGCGAGGTAGTAACGACCGGCGTTCGCATAGACCTTCAGCGACGAGTCGCCGTTCACGTCCCAGCTGAAGCCCAGGCGCGGCGCCCACTGCGGCTTGGTCATGCGCAGGAAGGCTTCACCGCTCGGGTTGTAGTTGGTGAACTGGTCGTTGCGCAGGCCGATCTTCACCAGCCAGCGATCGTCCACCTGCCAGCTGTCTTCGATGTACTGGGCGCGCTGCTTCACGCGCACCGACGCCGAGGTGCTGTAGAGGTACTTCGATACGTAGTAGCCGTCCTGACCGCCCGCACCCGTGCTCGGCGCGGCGACGTACGGACTGTCGCTGATGTTGGTCGCCGGATCGCCGTAACCGTAGATCCAGGCCGAGCCGGTCTCGCCATCGTCGACGTCGTGCGAGTTGAGGTTGTCGATACCACCGGTGATCGTGTGATCGCCGATCTTCCACGCCAGGTCGACGCGCAGGTTGCTGCTGGTGGCGCGGTGGTTCGGATCGTTCGCGGTCAGCACCGTCTGAGAATTGACGATGGAATTGCCGCCGGTGATCGCCGGGTTCTCGAACTCGGAACCACTGATGTACTCCAGCGACGGGTCGTAACCCGGGGTCTGGCTGAAGTACGTCATCTTCTGCTTGCCGTACATGGCGGTCAGCGTGAGATCGTCGGTGATGTAGCTCGTGTACTTGGCGATCGAGACCCGGGCGCTGTTCTTGGTCGAGGTGTCGAAGCTGTTCAGATCGCCCGTCTGGTTCGTCGCGTAGTCGTAGTCGTACTCGTTACCCTTGTACGACGTCTTCGTCGACGCGCCGGTCAGCTCGAGGATATTGTTGTCGTTGATGTTCCAGTCGAGCTTGGTGTACCACTTCGGATTGTTGTACTCGTAATCGGTGTTGTACGACGACGTCGCGGGACCGACACTGTTACCGGCCTTCTTGTCGCCTTCGACCGCCGCGAAGAAGAACAGCTTGTCCTTGATCAGCGGGCCGCCGACATACGCGCTCTCGGTGGTTTCCCAGGACTTGTTGTCGGAATAACGACGGTAGAGATTGCCCGCGTTGGCACCGGTCACGTAATACGAGCTCGGGCTCACGCCCTGCGCGAACGCGGGTGCCCACTGAACCTGCGCACCGAAGTGCCATTCGTTGGTACCGCGCTTGCCGCTCTGACTGATCACGCCGCCGTCCGAGCGACCGTAAGCCGCACCGTAGCCGCCGCTGAGGATTTCCTGCTGATCGATCGCGCCATAGGGCAGGCTGATGCCGCCGAAGCCGCTGAGCGGGTCGGTGGTGTTGAAGCCGTTGAGGTAATAGGCGTTCTCGGTGACCGACGAGCCGGCGAACGAAACGAGCGAGCCACCCGTGGTACCGCTCTTGAAGCCGCTGTAACCCGGAACGACGCCCGGCGCGAGCAGCGCGATCGCTTCGGCGCTGCGCGCCAGCGGCAGCTTCGCCAGCTGCTGGGAGGTGATGACGGTGCGTGCGTCGACGCTGGACACGTCGATGGCTGGGAGCGCGTTGGCCGACACGGTGACCGAGCTCAGGCTCGTCGCATCGCCCGAGGCCGCGGCAAAGGACACTTCCGTACCGGAGCCGACACGAAGGCCGACGTCGCTGCGCGTGTCGACGACCTTGCCGCCCTGCATGAGCGATACGGTATAGCTGCCGAGCGGCAGCGAACCCACCGTGTAACGGCCGTCGCTGCCCACGGCGACTTCACGCGTCACGCCCGAGGTGCTCTTGACCTGGACCGACTCGCCCTCGGCGACGGGCGCCTGACCGAAGATGCTGCCGGTGGTCGACTGCGCGATGGCCACGGTGCTGCCCAGCGCCAGGGCCAGCGCGAGGCTGATCCGGCTCAGGCGGATGGATGTCGAATTCTTCACTAGGAAACTCCCCGAAATTTAGGATGCGCGACGCCACGAGGCCGGCACCCTGGCAAGGCGCCTTCCCCAACTGCCCGTGACGTGTGATTCGTTTTATGACTTCGTCGATGCGTGGCCGACGGGGCCACGACTTCAATTTAGTGTTAAGAACCTGCATCCATACGGCGGAAACTGCCGCATCATTCGGTCATTCGTCGGACGTTTGGACGTCCGAACGGTCCACCGGCGGCAACGTCCCGACCATTGCGGCCTGACGGAAACGACGCGGTGACGTACCGACATGGTCGCGGAAGCAACGACTGAAATTGGTCATGTCGCCGAAGCCCCAGGCGTGGGCGATCTGCGCGATGCCGCGATGACGAAGGCGGGGATCGGACAGTTCGCGCTGGCACCGTGCGAGGCGCTCGAGTCGAACCCAGCGCATGAGGGTCAGGTCTTCGTCGGAAAACAGTTCGAACAGATGACTGGCCGAAAGACCGACACCCTTCGCGATCATGTCGATGCACAGCTCGGGATCGGCGAGGTGCTCGCGGGCGAACTGACGCACCTGACGCTTGTGGTACTGCCGCAGGCGCGAGGGGGACGATTCACTCGCGTCCACGGATTCCAGCGCGGCGGCAAGCATATGGGGAATCGCATCGGCCAGCCGGTCGGCTACCGGTTCGGTCAGGCCCGCCGGATGCGCGAACATTTCCTGGAAGAGGACACGCAGATATCCCACGGGACCCAGGTGCCCGGGCAGGCCGACCGCCGCCACATCGTCCAGGCGTGGGATGGCGTCGCGCAGGACCGACAGCGGAAGATGGATCGACTGGACGCTGCAACGCCCCAGTTCCAGCCGGAACGGCTGGGACAGGTCGATCAGGCAGAAATCGCCCCCGGCCAGGTCGCTGTGGCGCCCGTGCTGCTCGACACGCGCCCGTCCGTCGAGCTGCAAGGTCAGCAGCACCGCCTGACGATGCTCGCGCGGAAGCGCCGCCTCGGTCAGTACGTGCGGCGTGTGCCGGAACGCGCCCAGGCGCAGGCGATCGCCAGCGTAGCCGTCCACGAGCGTGCTGGTTTCGAAGCGGCTGGGTGCCCGCTCGACAAAGGCCTGCCAGAAACGCCGGGCAAGCAGCCGGTTGTTTTCGATACCGTCATCGGAGCGCGACAGCGGAGGAAATGCATACGACATGGACGACAAGGCGGTCATTCCGGTTATGAGGCGGGGGGAGGCGGAGGCGGCGGAGGCGCGCCGTCCGGGCCGGGGGGCGGCCCGACAGGCCGCTTGAATCCCTTCTCATCCATGCACTGAGCCATGAGGTCCGGCGGCACCGGGTCGTCCTCTTCGCCACCGAGTTCGTTCCAGCAATCGTCCAGCGCCGCCTCGACCTTCGGGTCGCGGTGCGCCTGGCGACCGTCCGGGGGACCGGGCGGCCGATCCTGGGCGACCGCCGCGGCGGCCAGGGCGATCCCGAAGGAGAAGAGCAGCGAAGGCAGCGCGTTGAACGGTTTCATGGCCATCCTTAGTGGTGTGCGGTGTCTGCACACGCTAAGTGGCTTCCGTCACGAGGGAATGTCCTTTTGTGTCCGCTTTGTGTCGGCTGTTTTGCCGCGGGGACAAACGCCTCGTAGACTGGTCTGGTATTTAAAGCAGCATGACCATGGACCTTCAGTCACTCATCCTCGTCGTGGATGACGATCCCGAACTGCGCGGGCTGATCACCGATTTCCTCGGCGGTCACGGATACCGTGTGCATGCAGCCGAAAACGTCGCCCAGATGTCGCTTTCCATCGAACGCGAGCGACCGGACCTCATCGTGCTCGACGTGATGATGCCGGGCGAGGACGGCCTGAGCGCGGCGCGGCGCCTCGCCGCCGAGAAGGGTCCCCCGGTCATCATCCTGAGTGCGCTCGGCAGCGATACCGACCGGATCATCGGGCTGGAAGTCGGTGCCGACGACTACCTGGCCAAGCCCTGCAACCCACGCGAGCTGCTGGCCCGCGTGCGTGCCGTCCTGCGGCGCAGCAGCCAGGACGCGCCTTCACCCGCCGAGGAGATCCGTCCTTACGGTTTTGCCGGCTGGCGCCTCGATCTGACGCGGCGCGACCTGCGCGATCCGACCGGCATCTTCATCAATCTTTCCGATGGCGAGTTCGCCCTGCTCCGCGCCTTCGTCGAACACCCGCAACGCATCCTGAGCCGCGATCAGCTGCTCGACCTCGTTCACCGGGGCCGCGCGGACGTGTTCGACCGCGCCATCGACACGCAGATCAGCCGGCTGCGGCGCAAACTGAATGACCGCGCGCAGGACGAAATGATCCGTACCGTGCGCAACGAGGGCTACATGCTCCTACCGAAGGTCACCCGCCTGTGACGCGACGTTCCGGCCTGTCGATCTTCGCCCGCAGCTTTCTGCTGATGGTGTGCGCGCTGCTGATCGCCTCCGGCATCGGGGTGGGCGTACTCGTCCTCCGTCCGCCGACGCTGCCGCCCATGGCGAGCCTCTTCGACGTGGCGGCCGCCCTGCGGAACGACGGAGCGCCGTTCGGCCAGCGCGACTTCGACGACCGGAGGCCGCCCGGCTCCGCGCCACGCGACGGCCAGGCCGCCGCCATGCTGCCCGGCGACGACCGCCGCGGCCCGCCCGGCATGGACTTCATGCCGCCCAACCCCGCCGACCTCGATGTGCGCACCCAGGCCGACGCGCCCACGCCCCCGGACGGTTCCGACAGTCGCCTGTCGGCACACCTCCTTCCGCGGCTGGCGGGCCTTCTGCGAGTCGCGCAGGATGACCTTCGCGTCTATGCGGTGGACAGCGGCATGGACCGCCACCCCGGCGCGATGCGCGTCAGCATGGGCGCGGGGTCGCTGGTCGGGTGGCGACAGGCGGATGGCCGATGGCGGGTCGCCTCGGTGCCCGTGGAGCCCTTTCCTTCCATGCTTCAGCAGGAGCTGTTCCTGCTGTTCGGCGTGAGCGTGCTGGTGCTGCTCCCCTTCGCCTGGTGGTTCGCCCGGGCGCTGTCGGCACCGATCCATCGTTTCGCCGAGGCGGCACAGCGTCTGGGTGCGGACACCAGCGCGCCGCCGGTGCCGCGTGAGGGACCGCCCGAGATGCGTCGCGCGGTCGATGCCTTCAACGGCATGCAGGGGCGCGTGAATCGTCTGCTCCACGAGCGCACGCACATGATCGCCGCGATCGCGCACGACCTGCGCACGCCGCTGACGCGCCTGTCGTTCCGGCTCGACGGCCTGCCCGGCCCGCTCGGCGCCAAGGTGGACGGCGACCTCCAGGAGATGAAGACGATGATCTCCGCCGCGCTCGATTTCATGCGCGACCGCTCGCTGGGCACGCAACGCCAGCCGCTGGATTTCCGGCTGCTGGTCGAGAGCGTGAGCGACGACCTGGTTGACGTGGGGCATGACGTGGCGGTGTTTTCCGGGCCGCCCGTGACGCTCGACGGCGATCCGGTGGCGCTGCGCCGCGCTGTCGTCAACCTCGTCGAAAACGGGATCAAGTACGGGCAAAGGGTGCGCATGCGCTTGCGCACCGTCCGTGGCGAATGCCTGCTCGAAATCGATGACGACGGCCCGGGCATTCCCGAGGCCATGCAGCAACAGGTCTTCGCGCCGTTCTTCCGTCTGGAATCCTCGCGAAACCGCGACACCGGCGGCATCGGCCTCGGCCTCGCCACCGTCCGCGCCATCGTGCTCGATCACGGCGGCAGCATCGTGCTGCGCAACCGCAAGGAAGGCGGTCTGCGCGTGGTGGTGAGCCTGCCACAACCGTAACTTCGGGAGCCGTCCAGCCGTCCGGACGGCTGGACCATGACTTTCGACCTACGCGGCCGCACCCCGCGCCATGGTCATAATCGACCTTTACCGTCCCGGGGGTCACCATGCGTCATATCTTCCGCCTGCACACGCTGGCCGCGTGCCTTGCGCTCGCTTTCACCGCCCATGCCGCCGACAAGGCGACGACCATTCCGGACAAGGCGATCGCCGCCGCCACCGCCTTGCGCGATCGCGCGATGAGCGACGACACCGGCTACGAATTCGTGACCGGCCTGACCACGGAAGTGGGTCCCCGCGTGGCCGGCAGCGCCGCCGACGCGCGCGCCGTCGCCTGGACCGTCGCGAAGTTCAAGGCCATGGGTTTCGACAAGGTCTACACCGAGAAAGTCAGCTATCCGCTCTGGCAGCGCCGCAGCGAGCACGCAGCGGTCGTGTCGCCCTTTCCGCAGCCGCTCGCTCTGACCGCGCTGGGCTACTCCGCCGGTACGCCGCAGGGTGGCCTTACGGCCGAAGTCGTCGGCTTCGACGACCTCGATGCGTTCAGGAACGCCGACCCGGCCAGCGTGAAGGGCAAGATCGTCTACGTCTCGACGCACATGCAGCAGCAGAAGGACGGCCACGACTACGGCAAGGGCTCAGCCACGCGCACGGGCGGCCCTGTCCTGGCCGCGAAGATGGGCGCCGCCGCGTTCCTGCTGCGCTCGGCGGGCACCGATCCGCACAGCCGTACGCCGCACACGGGCGTCACCGGCTTCAAGGATCCGAAGGACGCGATCCCGGCTGCCGCGCTTTCCCTGCCCGATGCCGATCAGCTTGAGCGCATTCTGAAGGAAGGCAAGCCGGTCACGCTGAAGCTCGACCTCGATGTCGGCTTTGCGGGTACGTACGAAGGCTCCAACGTCATCGCTGAAGTCACCGGTCGCAAGCACCCGGACCAGGTCGTCGCCATCGGCGGACATCTGGATTCGTGGGACCTGGGCACCGGCGCCATCGATGACGGCGCGGGTGTGGCGATCGCCGCCGCCGCGGCGAAGCTGATCAAGGACATGCCGCAGCGCCCTGATCGCACGATCCGCGTCATCGCCTTCGCCAACGAGGAAATGGGTCTGTGGGGTGGACGCGCCTATGCCGAAGCGCATGCGAAAGACGTGGCGAAGTTTCAGCTGGGTACCGAATCCGATTTCGGCGCCGGCCGCATCTGGCGCATGAGCGCCAGCGTGAAGCCCGAAGCGCGCGGCGCGATCGAGCAGATCGCCAGGGTGATCGAGCCGATCGGCGTGACGTACGACGCGGCCCGGCCCGGCGGTGGTGGATCCGACCTGTCGCAGATGCATGCCAAGGGCATGGCCGCGCTCTCGCTGACGCAGGACGGCACCGACTACTTCGATTACCACCACAACGCCAACGACACGCTGGACAAGATCGATCCGAAGGCGCTCGCGCAGAACGTGGCGGTGTACGCGACCTTTGCGTATCTGGCTGCGCAGGCGGATGGAAATTTCGGTTCGGCGGCTGGTGCGTTCGCAAAAGACGGCGCGCACGACTAAATAGGACCATGTAGGAGCGCGCCAGGCGCGCTCCTACACAGTCGGCGCTTGTCGCGCCGGCTTCCGCGACGCCAGCCCATCCTGCAACCGGTTCATGTACAGATAGATCACCGGCGTGAGGTACAACGTCAGGATCTGCGACACCACCAGGCCGCCGACGACGGCCAGTCCGAGAGGACGGCGCGTCTCCGCGCCCGCACCGATCCCCAGCGCGATCGGCAGCGTTCCCGCGAATGCCGCCATCGTGGTCATCATGATCGGACGAAAACGCACGCGGCAGGCCTCGAAGATCGCTTCATGCGGAGCCACGCCTCTCTCGCGCTGACGTTCGAGCGCGAAGTCGATCATCATGATCGCGTTTTTCTTCACGATGCCCACCAGCATCACGATGCCCACGAAGGCGAACAAATCCAGTGACGCGCCGAAAAGCACCAGCGTGAGCAACGCGCCGACCGCGGCGGCGGGAAGACCCGAGAGAATCGTCAGCGGATGGATGAAACTCTCATACAGGATGCCCAGCACGAGATAGATCACGAACACCGCCAGCAGCAGGAGCAATCCCATGCCCTTGACCGAATCCTGGAAGGCTTGCGCCGTGCCCTGGATGCTGCCGCTGAGCGTGCCGGGAAGATTCATCTGAGCCGTCGCGCGCTGAATGCTCTGCACCGCGTCGCTCAGCGACACACCCGGTGCGAGATTGAACGACACCGTGACCGCGGGCAGCTGGCCCTGGTGGTTCACGGTCAGCACCTGCGGCTTGCGCACGAATTGCGCGACGGTATTCAGCGGCACGAGCTTGCCGGTGTCCGAGGTAACGTAAAGCTTCGACAGTACCGCCGGGTCGTCCTGCATGCGTCGCTCCACCTGCAGGATCACCCAGTACTGCGTGGCCGTGCCGTAAATGGTGGAGATCTGGTTCTCACCGAATGCATCGCCCAGGGCGGACTGCACCTGATCCATCGTCAGGCCGAGCGGACCCAGCTTGTCGCGATTGACGGTCACCACCATCGACGGACTATTGAGGTCCAGATCGGTGGTGACATCCTGGAAACCAGGCAGCTTCTGAAACGCCGAGACCAGCTTTCCGGACCACGCGTACAGCGCGTTCAGATCGGTCGACTGCACGGTGTACTGGTACTGTGCCTTCGACTGGCGCCCACCGACCTGGATCGCCGGAGGATTCTGGATGTAGGTACGGATACCCGGCACGTCGGCGAACTTGTGCCGAAGCGCCTGAATGATCTCGTCCGGCGTCGTATGCCCGCGGTCGCCGGGATCCTTCAGTCGCAGAAGCAGCGAGCCGGAGTTCACCGTGGCGCGCGCACCGCCGGCGCCGACGCTCGACATCACGCCCTGGATATTCGGATCGTCCTGCGCAAGCTGCGCCAGCACTTTCTGTCGCGCGGACATCGCCGCGAACGAAATATCCGTCGGCCCCTCCGTGGTGACACGTAACTGACCGCTGTCGCCCGCCGGAATGAAGTCCTTCGGCGTGACGACGAACAGGACGCCGGTGGCGACGAGGCTGAGCGCGAAGACCGCCAGCACCGTGCGCGGATGGCGCATGCACCAGGCGAGCGTGCGCGTGTAGCCATCGGTCACGGCGCTGAAGCCCTTGTCGAACCAGACCACGATGACACTGCGCTTGTCGTGGTCGTGCGCCTTGACGAAACGGCTGCACAGCATGGGCGTCAGCGTGATCGAGACGAATCCGGAAATCAGGATCGATACGCTGATGACCACGGCGAACTCGTGGAAAAGACGCCCCACGATGCCGCCCATGAACATCACCGGGATGAAGACCGCCACCAGCGACAGCGTCATCGAGAAAATGGTGAAGCCGATTTCGGTCGCGCCTTTGATCGCCGCTTCGTAGGGCGTCTCGCCGAGTTCGATGTGACGCATGATGTTTTCGAGCATCACGATGGCGTCATCGACGACGAAGCCGACGGCCAGCGTCAGCGCCAGCAACGAGAGATTGTCGAGACTGTAGCCCAGCGCGAACATCGCGCCGAACGTGCCCAGTACGGAGATGGGCAGCGCGACCGCCGGAATCAGGGTCGCCGACGCATTGCCGAGGAACAGGTAGATCACCAGCACCACGAGAATGCCCGCCAGCACCAGCGTGAACTGCACGTCGTGCACGGAGTCGCGGATCGACACCGAGCGGTCGTACATCACGTCGAGCTTGACCGACGGCGGCAGCGTCTCGGAGAAGCCGGGCAGCAGCGCGAGAATCCGGTCGACCGTTTCGACGGTATTCGCGCCCGGTTGCCGCTGGATCGCCAGCGTGATCGCACGGACGCCGTTGAACCAGCTGGCCTTCTGGTCGTCCTGCACGCTGTCGCGTGGCACGGCGATATCGGAAAGCCGTACGGGCGCACCGTTACGGTAAGCGACCACGATCTGCCCGTAGTCGGCGGCACGCATCAACTGGCCGTCCGAACGAATGGACAGCAACTGGCGACTTCCGTTGAGCGAGCCGGTGGCCTTGTTGACGTTGGCCGCGGCGATGGCGGTGGACATCTGATCGACGCCGATACCGGTGGCCGCCAGACGATCGGGATCGACGGCGATGCGCACCGCGTACTTCTGCGAACCGTAGACGTTGACCTGGGCCACGCCGTCGACCATCGACAGGCGCTGCGCGAGTTCGGTCTCCGCATAGTCGTCGACCGTCGACAGCGGCAAGGTCGACGACTGCATGGTGAGGAACAGAATGGGCGCGTCGGCCGGATTCACCTTGCGGTAGGTGGGTGGCGTCGGCATGTCCTGCGGCAACTGGCGCTGCGCCGCGGAGATCGCCGCCTGCACGTCCTGAGCCGCGCCGTCGATGCTGCGATCGAGGGCGAAGGTCACGGTGATCGTGGTCGAGCCCAGCGAACTGGACGAGCTCATCGAGTCGATGCCGGCGACCGTGGACAGCTGCGCCTCCAGCGGTGTCGCGACGGACGAGGCCATTGTCTCGGGCGACGCGCCCGGCAGGCTCGCGCTGATATTGATCGTCGGGAAGTCGACGTTCGGCAGTTCGTTCACCGGCAGCTTCGGGTACGCGACGATGCCGAAGATCACAAGCGCCGCCATCAGCAGCGTGGTCATGACGGGACGACGGATACAGAGCTCCGGCAGGTTCATCGCACGCGCGCACCGTCGACGAGCAACAGCTGACCTTCGGTGACGACGCGTTCGCCCGCCTGCAGGCCCTTGTCCACGACGACCCGGTCGGCGGTCGCCGCACCCGTCGTGATGGGCCTCTGTTCCACGGCCTTGTCGGCCTTGACCACGAAGACGAAGGTGCCTGCGGATGAACTCTGCAACGCGATCACCGGGATGCTGACGGCATCGGTCAGCCGCGTCGTCGGCAGGGTCACTTCAGCGAACTGGCCCGCGGTGAGGCGGCCGTCCGCATTCGCGAAACGCGCTTTCAGGACGATCGTGCCGGTCGTGACATCGACGGCGTTGTCGATGAACTCCAGTTCGCCCTTCAGCGGTCCACCGGTGTCGCCGGGGATTTTCGCCTGGACGGGGAGCGCGCCGCGACGCGCGTTGTTGCGCACCGCGGCCAGACTGTCCTCGGGAATCGCGAAGGCGATACGGATGGGATCGACCTGATTGAGCACCACGATATCGGTCGTGTCGGCGGTAAGCGTCGCCCCCGGATAGGCCAGAGGCGCACCGGTGACACCATCGAAGGGCGCGGAGATCGTGGTGAAGTCGAGCTGCGTCTGCGCGGCACGCGCCGCGGCACGATCGCTGACGAGGGCGGCGCGGGCCACGCCGAGGTTGGCCTTGTACAGATCGAAATCGGCGCGACTGACGAAGCCTTTGCCGAGCATGTTCTGGTAACGCCCGAGGTCCGCCTCGGCCTTGGCCAGCTGAGCTTCGTCGCTGGCCACCTTGCCCTGGGCCTCGTCGAGCGCGGCCTTGAGCGGACGCGGATCGACCCGGGCAAGGAGATCGCCCTTTTTCACGTGGGTGCCGGGAGTGAAAGCCAGCGTATCGAGCTGACCGCTGACGCGGGAACGCACGTTGACCGTCGAATACGCCTCAGCCCTGCCGATGATCTTGAGCGACAGATCGATCTCACCGCGCTGCGCGACGGCTGTGGTGACCGGCGTACCCGCCGATGCCTGCTTGCCGTTGAGCGATTTCGGGGCCTCCTTGCCGCCCGTCTCGTGACGCCATACGCCCACACCGGCCGCGGCGAGGGCCACCAGGCCGATGATGAGAACGAGTTTCTTCCCTGGGGATCGCTGCATGAGGACTCCGGCCGGAACCCTCAGGCTCCGGTCGCCGCGCTCGATGACGCGGACATGGTTTTTTTCGGGTGGGCTATCCGTAAAAGCTAACGCATATCCGGCACCGAGGTTGACCCGGCGCTCAGAGTTCCTCGCCGGGACCATCGAGGCCCTGGAGGTTTTCCTTCATGCGGTCCATGACGGCCAGCATGACCTGGAGGTCGTCGGGCGAGATGCCCTGCGTCGCATCCCGGCGCAGGCCGCGTGCGATGTCTTCCATGTCGTCGATCACCCCGCGGGCCTGCTCCGTATCGTGCAGGCGCCAGGCGCGGCGATCCTTGGGGTCGGCGCGACGCTCCACGAAACCGGCGGCCTGAAGGCGGTCGATGACCCTGCCCACGGCGATCGGCTCCATATCGAGCTGCTCCGCCAGTTCGTTCTGGCGCATGCCTGGCCGGCGATGAAGCGCCTTCAGGGCACGCCACTGCGCGCGCGTCAGCCCAAAGCGCACGGCCCGCCGATCGAAGTGCTTGCGGAAGAGCAAGGTCACGTCGTTGATGAGATAGGCGAACGAGATGTCTTCAACTTTGAGCGAGTCGGCCATAACCTTCTGAAACAATACAGAACTGACAAGGCGCCATCGTAGCCAATTGCGGGCGTGCCGTCACAAGGAGTTGAGCCATGAGCTTCACGATTCGCGAGGGCGACATCACGACGCTGGCCGTCGACGCCATCGTCAACGCGGCGAACGAATCCCTCCTGGGCGGAGGGGGCGTGGACGGTGCGATCCACCGTGGCGCGGGGCCGCGATTGCTGGCGGCCTGCCGTGCGCTCCCCGAAAGCCCGCGAGGCGTTCGCTGCCCCACCGGCGAAGCACGGATCACGCCGGGGTTCGACCTGCCCGCGCGCTTCGTGATTCATACCGTGGGACCGGTCTGGCACGGCGGCACACGCGGCGAAGCCGGGCTGCTGGCGGCCTGCTACCGCGCCAGCCTGGCCCTGGCGAAGGAGCACGGCATCGACTCCATCGCCTTCCCCGCCATCAGCGCGGGGGTCTACGGTTACCCGCCCGAGGCGGCCGCCCGGGTCGCCGTCGACACCCTGCGCGGCGCGCCGTGGAGGCCGGCACAGGTGATCTTCTGCACGTTCGGTGCCGCGATGACGCGCGCGTACGAGACGGCGCTCAACCCCTAGCGAGGGTAGAGCGGCGGCAGGCCCGGCGTGTCACCGGCGCCGCCGACGGATTTCCAGACGAAGCCCTTGGCGAACGCCGTCCGCAAGGCGCTCCGGTCGAGCGTGCCGCCAGCGAAGCGTGCGCGCTGCAGACCGGCGATCGCGACCGGCTGCGAACCCGGGGCCAGAGCGGTCGACAGCGCACCCAGTGATCGTATCGATGGCTGCACCGCGCGCGCCCAGATAAGCAGGTTGCGCTCGATGGCGGCAGGCTCGTCGGCGTCGACACTCTTGAGAAAAACCTCACGCGCCGGACCTTCGCGGGTCGCCGGTGCTGTCGCCTCCGCCGGTCTCGCGGCCGCGATGACCCCACCGCGTCGGCGCAGGATCACCCAGATACCGACGGTAACCAGCCACAAGGCGAGCGCACCGAAGAACAGCCATCGCCACGGTAAGCCGGCTTCGACAACCGCGGAGCCCGCCGCTGACGAAGCGTCCGGCCGGACCGTTTGCGCGACCGGCGTGGTTCCGGCGCCGGCCACCGCCGCGCCGCTGGCGGGTGCGACCTCGATGTCGCGTGCCGTCAAGGTCGCCACTTCGGCCTTATCAGTCACCACGTTCCACCAGTGCAGCGTCGTCTCCGGGATATGCAGCGTCCCCGGACGCGTTGGCACCACGGCGAAGCCCTGCTGCCGGTGGCCCGTGATCCACGGCCCGCTGACGCCGCCACCGGTAACCGCCTTGTCGGGATAGACGTCCGCGCCGTCGAGCGTCGGCAGCGACAGCGCCGGCAGCGCCTCGAACGGCATGCCCGTCGCATCGAGCCGCATGGTCAGCGTCAGCGGTTGACCGACGCGGGCCTTGCCATCGGGTGGCACACCGTCGAGGGCGAGTTTGAGTTCGCGGGCGGGTATCCACGCACCGCTGGCCGCAGCGGTCGGACGCGCGCGCACCTGGATGCCGCTGGGCTCGGCCACGGCATTGACGGGCGAACCCGCGCCGAAGAATGCATTGGCGTCCGTGGGATCCACCGCCGTGCCCTGAAAGGCTGGCGGCTGGATGGACAGCGCCCCGGCGCGCTGGGGAAAAATGGCGTAGTGACGCTCGACCACGTTGAACCGCCGGCCCCCGCGAACGGTCTGGAAGTTCGCATCCTGCCCCACACGGCGGACCTCGGCCCCTTCCGCCGACGGATCGCCGAGCTGTCCATCCGCCAGATTGACGGCGAAGTACAGGCGCAGCGTGTAATCGATCTGCTGACCGACATACACCTGCGCGGGATCCGCCTTGCCCTCGAGAACGACGGACTTCTCCGTCGGTAACGCACCGTTATCGGCGGAGGCGCTGACCTCCACCGAGAGAGGCTGTGTCCGCTGCCCCCCGATGACCAGCGACGGGATGGTCAGACGACCTTCGCGACGCGGCCGCAACGCGACGCCAAGCACGGTATGCGCCTCACGGCGCCCGTTGATGATGCTGAGGTTATGGCTGGTGGACGTGCCGAGAACCACGAAGTCCTGCATCAGTGGCGCGAGGTCCGGCGACGGGTCGGCGTCGTCGGCGACTTCGATGTTCAGGGTGACGGTTTCGCCCGCGCCGATCGTCGTTCGGTCGAGCGAGGCCGTTGGCCCGCTGGCTTGTGCCAGGACGACGACGGGCACGCACATCAGAAGGAAGGCGAGGATTACGCGACGCATCGTCATTCCTCCGGCTCCGTCCCATGACGACGCTGATACTCGAGCATGAACTTTCTCCGCAACAAACCGCCCGGATCGTCCGGCACGCGAAGCAGCGCGCGCTGCACGTCGGGCGGCAATTTCGACGCGGCATCGCTGGCGGACAATGCGCCCAGATCGTGCCCCTTGCCGTCGTCCTTCGCATCCGGCTGCCCCGCCTTACCGGCGAGCGCCTGATCCATCTTTTCCTTGAGCGCCGCCTTGGCGCGATCGGCCTGCGCCTGCTCGGCGGCGGACTTGGCTGTGGCGTCGCCCTGCGGCGCCTGCCCCTTGCCGTCGTCCTTCGCCTTGTCGCCGCCCTCGCCTTCGCCTGCCTTGTCCTGCGCGCCCTTGTCGGACGCATCCTCGCCTTTTCCATCGGCGCCCGACGGCTGCCCGCTCTGGCCGTCCTGTTTATCTTTGCCGTCCTGCTGCCCGGACGACTGGCCCTTGTCCTGCTGCCCCGACTGGCCGTGCTGATCCTTGTCCCCGTTCTTCGCGTCCTGCTTGCCGCCCTTGTCCTGCTGCTGCTTCGAACCGTCTTTCTGCTGCTTCAGATAATCCGCGACCGCCTTGCGATTGGCGATCGCGTCCTCGTCATGCGGATCGATGCGCAGCGCACGGTCGTAGGCGGCAATCGCATCCTCGTAGCGCTGCTGTTTCGCCAGCGCGTTGCCGAGGTTGTACTGCGAATCGCCGTCCTTGCCTGACTTGAGCGCCGCCTCCGCCGCCGCGAAATCCCCGGCCTTGTATGCCGCCACACCACGCAGGGCAGGATCGCGTGCAAGCGCCTGTGCGCGCTTTGCATCGCCTTCGCGCAGGGCCTGCGCCGCCTGCTGATCGCGCGTGCGGAAGGCATCGGCGACGCCATCCGCATGCGCGGGCGGCGACCATGGCAGACAGGCCATCGCCAGAACGAGCAACCAGCCACGACGGAACGCCAGCGCCACCAGCAGAAGCACGGGCAGGAGCAGCCACGGTCCGCGATCCTGCCACTCACCTGCCTTCGCGCCGGAGACGGCCTTCCCGTCACCATCGCCGCTGAGAAAGGCCCGGAGCGCCGCGACGTCGGAGCCGCCATCCGCCACGGGAACGAAGCGGCCGCCGCCGGCGGATGCCACGGCGGACAGGGACGCGTCGTCACGGGCAGCCAGCGCGATATCGCCGCGATCGTCCTTCAGGAAACCCCCGTCCCCGGTCGGCACGGGACCGCCACGCGTCGTACCGACGCCGAGCACCGACACGGTTGCGCCGGCCGCGCGCGCGCGGCGCGCTGCCGACGCGGCGGATGCATCGGCGCGATCCGTGACGAGAACGATCGACCCGCCACGCAGATCCGCGTGACGGATGAGGTCCGCCGCCATGTCGATCGCCTTGCCCGGATCATCGCCGGTCACCGGCATGGTGTCGGGCGACAACGCCGTGAGCAGATCGTCCACGCTGTGCGCATCCGTGGTCAGCGGCGCCACGATGAATGCCTCGCCCGTGTACGCGATCAGCGCGTTCATGCCGTCCTTGTTCGCGGCATACAGTTCGCGGATCTTGTAACGCACGCGGCTGAGGCGATCCGGAACGATATCCTTCGCGAGCATGTCCGGTGACATCGATACCACGACGACCTGCCCGGCTCGCTCCGCGAACAGCGGCTGCGACTGGCGATCCCATGTGGGCCCCGCCAGCGCGAGCACGGCGAGCGACGATGCCGCGACCACCGCCGCGACCGGCGCGCGCGATGCCGCGGGCTTGCCGTCGAGCAGATACGGAAGCAAGGCGGGGTCCGCGATCCGGGACAAGGCGCGGGACTCTCCCGAGCGACGCCCCACGATCCACCCGATGACGGGCACGAGGATCAGCAACCACAGCCAGCGTGGTTCGAGGAAATGAAAGTCGGCGATCCAGGTGCTCATGCGCGCACTCTCCCACCCAGATAACGAGGCAGCGCGGCCAACGCGAGCAAACCCAGCGCGACGACGAGAGGCCAGCGAAACAGTTCGACATGCGGACGCAGGGCGGCGCCCTGCTGCGGCACCGGCTCGAGCGCGTCGATGGCACGATAGGCGTTAGCCAGTTCATCCGTATCCGTCGCGCGGAAGAACCGCCCACCGGTCTGGTTGGCGATGTCGGTCAGCATGCCGACGTCCAGATCGGCCGACGGATTGACCGTGCGGCTACCGAAAAAGTCGGGCACGCGCATCGCGGTGGCACCGATGCCGATCGTATAGACACGAACCCCTGCGGCCTTCGCCGCGCGTGCCGCTTCGCGCGGCGCGATCGACCCCGCGTTGTTCACGCCATCCGTCAGCAGGACGACGACGCGCGCCTGCTCGGGCATGTCGGCGAGACGCTTTACGGCGACAGCCAGCGCATCGCCGATGGCGGTTTCCCGTCCCGGCAGGCCGACGACGGCGCCATGCAACTGCGCGCGAACCGCGTCGAGATCGTACGTCAGCGGCGTCACCAGGTACGCCTGCGATCCGAACAGGATGAGCCCCAGCTCATCGCCCGCACGTCGGTCGATGAAATCGCCCGCGATCGCTTCGACCGCGGCGAAGCGCGTCACCGTGCGTCCTGCCAGGCGCATGTCGTCGAGCGCCATGCTGCCCGAGAGATCGACGGCGAGCATCGTCGCACGCCCGCTGCGCTGCTGCGGCTCCGGCGGGCCGAGTCGCTGCGGCCGTGCCGCCGCGGTGACGAGACAGAGCCACGCCAGCGCCAGCAACAACGTCGATGCGAATGGCGCACGCATCCGGGCCGCCTGCATCAACGTCAGGCCGGGCTGTGGAAGATTCATTGCCTGCGCTGGCTTCACCGGTCGCAGGACGCGACGCAGGAGCCACGGCAGTGGCAGCGCGAGGAACACCCAGGGCCACGCGAAATCAGGCACCGACATGCGTCTTCGCCCTCCCCGCATGCGGACGCTGCGCGTCGCGACGCATCGCCTGGCGGACCCAGGCCTCGGCGTCGCGAGCCACGACGGATGCGTCGAGCGATACCGCGGGGCGGTACAAGGCGACATCGAGCTCGGCGATGCGCGTGACATCCTGCCGGGGCGCCATCGACGCCAGCGCATCACGCCACGCGGCGCCGCGCAGGGTCACGCTTCGTGGATCGCGCGTGCGCGCCACGCGCCTGATCAGCTGACTGACCGTCGTCGCGAACGCCGCGGCGTCGCCGTCCTGCGCATGCCGCCGCGATGCGTCACGCAGTTCCTGCAACGTGCCGTCGACGTACCGATGCCACGCGGCACGTCTGCGCCAGGCCAGCATCAGCACCGCCACCACGATCAGCAGCAGCGCGGCCAGCACCCACCAGCCCGGTGCCAATGGCCACCACGCCGAGACGTGCGGCACGTGAACATCGCGCAAGCGGGGTCCCTGATCCGGCATCAGCGCGCCCTCCTCGTACCCAGCAACGCGGTGACCGCGTCGAGCGGATCGTCGGTGGTATTGATCGTGCGCACGCGCAGGCCAAGACCGCCCGCCAGCGCGGTCAGTCTGCGCTGCCCTTCGCCGAGGCCGCGGGCGAACTCTTCGCGCTGTCGATCGCCCTGAAGCGCGATGTCGTAATGCGTACCGCGGTAAGCGAAGGGGTAGCGACCGGCGGGCGGTTCGCTGAGCTCCAGCGGATCGGCGACGCCCAGCACCGAGACTTCAGCCCTGCCGACCAGCCCGAGCATGCGGCCACGTGCGGCCTCGTCCACGGCGAATCCGTCGCTGATCAACAGAACGCGTGACGCACCGTGCATCAATCGTCCCGCCCGCTGCAGCGCGGAAGACAGCGACTCATCGCCATCCGCGGGGAGCGCATCCCATGCGGCGATCGCACCGAGCACCGTCAGCGCGCCACGCGCTCCGCCCTGAGGCCTGACGACCTGACGTTGTCCGCCAAAGGCAAGCACGCCCACGCGCTCCGTGCCGCGCAGTGCGTACCAGGCGGCTGTCGCCGCCGCTCGCGCGGCCTGCACGGACTTGAAGCGCGTGCGCGTTCCAAAACGCATGCTTGCGTTCATGTCCAGCAGGATCAGCAGGCGTCCCTCGCGCTCTTCCTGAAAGAGTTTGGTATGCGCGACACCGCTTCGCGCCGTCAGGCGCCAGTCCATGCGGCGCACATCGTCACCGGCCTGGTAGACGCGGGATTCGGCGTAGTCCATGCCCCGGCCATGCAGCCGCGCCGGGCGCTGGCCATGTCGCGGAGCGCGCGATACGACCGGGGGAGCAGGTGCACGCGCGACGCGGGAGCGCAGGGCGATCAGTTCCGGGAGCGAGACGTGGACGCGCCCTTCGACGTCGGTGACAGCGGCATTCACGGCAGCGGCACGAGGTCCAGCAGGCGATCGATCACTGTATCCACGCGCACGCCTTCCGCTTCGGCCTCGTAGCTCGGCAACACGCGATGGCGAAGCACCTCGTGGGCGATCGCATGGATATCCTCCGGGAGGACATAATCGCGACCGGCGAGCCACGCGTGCGCGCGCGCACAGCGGTCCAGCGCGATGGTGGCACGCGGGCTGGCACCCCAGGCTATCCATCGCGCCAGTTCCGCACCGTATTTGCCGGCCTCGCGCGTGGCGACGACCAGCTGCGTGATGTAGAGCTCCAGCGGCGCCGCCATGTGTACCGAGAGCACCGCGTCGCGCGCCGCGAAGACGTCCGCCGGGCGCAGCATGTGTGCCGGTGGCGGCGCCGGGTGCATGACCTCGCGGGCCTGCTGCCGAGCAAGACGGAGAATGGCGAGTTCCGCCTCGGCGTCCGGATAGCCGATGGTCACGTGCATCAGGAAACGGTCGAGCTGGGCTTCGGGCAGTGCGAACGTTCCCTCCTGCTCGATCGGGTTCTGAGTGGCCATCACCATGAACAGATCAGGCAGCGGCCAGGTGCGGCGGCCGATGGTGATCTGCCGTTCGGCCATCGCCTCGAGCAGCGCGGACTGGACTTTCGCCGGCGCGCGATTGATCTCGTCGGCAAGCACGATGTTATGGAACAGCGGCCCGCGTTCGAATTCGAACGTGCCGGTCTGCGACCGGAAGATATCGGTGCCGGTCAGGTCGGCGGGCAACAGGTCGGGCGTGAACTGGATGCGGTGGAAGTCGGCTTCCACGCGCGTCGCCAGCGCCTTGATGGCCGTCGTCTTGGCCAGACCGGGCGCGCCTTCGACCAGCAGGTGCCCGTCGGCCAGCAGGGCGATGAGCAGGCATTCGACCAGGTGAGGTTGCCCGATGATGCCCCGGGTCAGTTCCTCGCGCAGGCGGACGAAGGCCTCCTGGAGCGGGGTCGTGGCGGCTGGCGTCTCGGACATCGGGGGCTCTCGTGTCGGTGGAAGTCCCCGATGAGACCACAGCGAGGCCGGGAAGTTTAGGCCCGGATGTCGTTCACGGGTCACGAAACGAAAAAGGCGGCCACGCGGGCCGCCTTTCTCCGTTGTCCTGGCGACGCGCTTACTGCAGCGTGTCGGACAGGATCCGCGGCGTGACGAAGATCAGCAGCTCGGCCTTGTCGTTGGTCCGCGAAGTATTGCGGAACAGCACGCCCAGACCGGGGATATCGCCAAGACCCGGGACCTTTTTGGTCGTGTTCGTCTTGGTGATCTCGTAGATGCCACCGAGGACGACGGTCTGACCGTTGTCGACGAGCACCGAGGTGTTGATTTCGCGGGTGTCGATCTGCGGGACCGAACCGCCGCCCGGGCTGGCGACGAACTGGGCCAGCGCGTCCTTCTTCACGTTGATCTTCAGGTACACGCGGCTGTCGGCGGTGATCGTCGGTGTCACACGCAGCTCGAGCACGGCATCCTTGAACTGGACCGTGGCGTTCTGCGCGCCGCCGCCGGAGCTCGAGGCCTGGTAGGTCACATAACCGATCTGCTGACCCTGCTTGATGACCGCTTCCTGCTGGTTGGCCGTGATCACACGCGGGCTCGAGATCAGCTCGCTGCGACCCTCGGTCTGCGCCGCCGAAAGCTCGAGGTCGACCAGATAGTTCGCACCCAGGATCGCCAGGCCGATGCTGCCCGAGGGGTTCGCGACCGGCAGGTTGACGTTGTAGCCACCCGGCAGGCTGACCGCGGCAGGCGTCGGGATCGTCCCCGTGCCGCCGTTGGCGTTGTACTGGTTCACCGCGTTGGTATAGCCGACATCGCTGTTGTGGACGCTGGTAACCAGACCGCCCGTGCCGCCGGCCGTGGTACCGGTGGAGCCGCTGCTCAGATCCGGCGACGTACCGACGACCTGGTTGGCGTTGTTGTGGTTGTATCCCTGGACGCCCCAGCGCACACCCAACTCGCGGGTGAAGGTATCGGTCGCCACCACGATGCGCGACTCGATCAGCACCTGCTGCACCGGACGATCAAGGGTACCGATCAGCTCGCGCAGGTCACGGATCTTGTCGGGCGTGTCGTTGATCAGCAGCGTGTTGGTGCGGTCGTCGAACGAGACGCTGCCACGCGGGGAAAGGAAGCCACGCGTCGTATTGGAGCCGCTGCTGCCACCGCCGCCCTGCATGCTGCCCTGGGTTAGCAGCTTGGCGATGTCTTCCGCCTTGCCGTAGCTGATCGGGATGTAATCGGACACCAGCTCCGCGGAATCCTGGGCCTTCTGACGAGCGTCGGCGAGGCTCTGCTCGTAGCTGGCAAGCTCGGCCTGCGGAGCGATCCAGACGACGTTGCCGCTGCGACGCTTGTCCAGACCCTTGGCCCGCAGGATCACGTCCAGCGCCTGATCCCACGGCGTGTTGACCAGTCGCAGGGTGACGCTGCCGCCGACGCTGTCGGAGGCGACCAGATTGAGCTTGGCTTCGTCCGCGATCAGCTGGAGGGCCGAACGCACCGGGATATCCTGGAAATTGAAGGTCAGACGCGAACCCGAATACGTCGGATCCTGACCCTTCGCGGCCTTGCCCGTCGGTGCGGCGGCCTTCTTCGGCGCCACCTCGACGACATAATCGCTGCCGCTCTGATAGGCCGAGACTTCGACATCGCCCTTGGTGCGGACATCCAGGCGGGCACCGCCGGGAGCCGACTTCGATTCGATCGACTGCACCGGCGTGGCGAAGTCGAGCACGTCGAGACGCTGAGCGAGCTTGGGCGGCAGCGACGAACCCGACAGGCTGACGATCACGTGGTCGCCTTCGCGGTGCATTTCCGGCGTCGTGGCCGAGCTGCCCAGCGTGACCAGCACGCGGCCTTCGCCGTTCGGCCCGCGACGGAAGTCGATGTTCGATACCGGCGTGCCGGCTGACGAAGGCAACGCCTTGGTCGGATCGGAAACGGTCGCCGTCGTCGTCGTGGCACCCGTTGGACCGTTGTTCACGGTGACGACGAGGTTCTTGCCATCGACGCGCGTGCGGTATGCCGACTCACGGAAAAGCTCGACCGTGACGCGGGTCTTGCCACCGGCGGAGACCACCGACACGCCCGATGTCGAGCCCTTGCCGATATCGAGATGGCGGGTGCTGTAGCTGTTGGTGGTGTCCGGAAGGTCGATCGCGATACGCGGCGGATTGTTGGTCGTGAAGACCTTCGGATCCGGTGCCTTTTCCGAGAAAGCCAGCCGGAGTTCGATGCGGCCGCCGGGCTGCGCGTCGTAGCTCACGTTCTGCAACGTGTTCTCCGCCGACGCGGCACTGGCGAAACCGCCGGCGAAGGCCAGCGCGGTGCCGAGGATCCAGCGGCGCGTGCGAAGACGCGCGCTACCCGGCAGATGATTCAGTTTGGTCGTCATGTGCGTCATCCCCGAGTTCTTATTTTTCGCCGACCGCGATGCTTGCCGGACGCTCCATCCAGCCGCCCGAGCCATTCGGCACCAGTTCGACCAGATCGATCCGATCCTCGCCAACGGCCGTGATGCGTCCGTAGGCCTGCCCCATGTACTCATTGCGATGGACACGATGGATCACCCCACCGGGATCCTTCACAAGCGCCTCCAGGTTTGCACCAGCACCAACCGTGCCAACCATCTTGAGAGCGTCGAGGCCGAACATTTCCAGGGGTTCCTTCGGACGGTTTTCGTCCGGACGGGGACCACTGGCGACGTTGCTGTCCATTTCAGCCGTGCTCGGGCTGAAGGGATCGCGCGCGCCCTGGTCCTGGTAAGCGAACGTCTCGAACGTGCGGATCACCGGCAACGGCGGGATCGGCTCGCCTTTCTTGTGTTTTTCGGCGTCGACCCACTCGCGCAGGTCGGACGTGCCCTTGGTGCAACCGGCGAGCGAAATGACACCGAACAGCGCGACGGCCAGCGGGCGGGCGAGGGAGTAATGGCGATTCATCACTTATTCCCCTTCTGCAGCTTGCTCTTCGCCTGCGGCGTCTCGTCGTCCTCGAGGTAGCGGTAGGTCTTCACGGTGCCCTGGAGAACCAGCTGGCCGTTGCCGGCCGCCTTCTTGTCGGTGCTCTTCGGGCTCAGCGAGACGTCGTGCAGCGTCAGAATCACGACGCGGGGCAACGAGGCCACGCCACTGATGAAGGTGCCGAACTGGTGGTAAGTACCGACCATGCGCAGCGTGATCGGCTTCTCGGCGTAGAAGTCCTTCGGCGTTTCCGGACCGGGCTGGAACAGCTCGGTCTCGATGCCCGCGGCCAACGCCGTCTGCGAGATGTCGATCAGCAGCTCGGGCATTTCCGTCTTGCTCGGCAACTGGCGCAGCAGGGTCCGCAACATGTCCTGCATGTCGGAAAGCTGCTGCTCCAGGGCCTCGAGATTGGCGGACTTGGCCTGCTTCTGCGAGAACTCGGACTTGAGACTGGTTTCCTTGGACTCGGCGCTGGCCAGGTCGTCCTGCTGGCTGCTGATCTGGAAGTACCAGCCAGCCAGCACCACGATCACGAAGACCAGGCCGGTGAAAAACATCTTGATGGGCTTCGGCCAGCCACCGACGTTGTGCCGATCGAGATTGCGCAGATCGTCAAAGAATTTCATTGTTTGACTCCTGCCGGAGCGGCGGCAGCCGCAGGCGTGGCCGCCGGCGGAGTGGCAGGCGTAGCCGGCGCCGCGGCGGGTGCGGGAGCACCCGGGCTGGCCGTAACGGCATTGGCGGCGTTGACCAGCGGCGCGGGCACCGCGGCGGCCGGCGGGGCGACCGTGGAGGCACCGGCGGGGGCGCCGTCCTGCGGATTGTCGCCCGGGCTCTTCAGGTGGACGTCGAGACCGAAGGCATACGGCATGCGCGAGGCGTCATGCGTGTTCTCGGTCTTGCGCAGGTCGGCATGGCCCATCCAGGGCGACGCCTCGACGTTGCGCATGTACTCGGCCACGCTGGAGTTCGACTGGGCGACGCCATCGAGCGACATCGAGTCACCCGACTGCTTCATGCCGGCCAGGCGAGCCGATGCCGGGATCGTCTTCACCAGTTCGTCGAACAGGTGGACCATCTGCGACCGGTTGGCCTGCAGCTGTTCGATGATCTGCTTACGCTGGAGCAGATCGGCCCTGACCTTCTCCAGATCCTTGATCTTCGCGATGCGATCGTCGAGCTGCTTGATCTCGGTGGTCAGGTAGTCGTTTCGCTCGTTCTGGTTGTCGATCCGGGCGTCCATCCACAGCGACCAGCCGATCAGCACCACGAGGGCGGCGCCAAAGGCCAGACCGAGCTGGATGTAGAACTCCCGCTCGCGCTGTTTACGGCGCTCGGCACGCCAGGGAAGTAGGTTGATCCGTGCCATCAGTCGAAGCTCCTCATGGCGAGGCCGACGGCAATCATCAGCGCGGGGGCGTCCTGGGCCAGGGTCTGTGCCTGCACGCGGCTGGACAGCGACATGCGCGCCAGCGGGTTGGCGACGACGCACGGCACACCCAGCTGCTGCTCGAGCAACTCGGTGATGCCGTCGATCGCGGCGCAACCGCCGGCGAGAACCACCTGGTCGACGCGGCTGTATTCGCTACCGGCGAAGAAGAACTGGAGCAGGCGGCTGACCTGCTGGACCAGCGACTCCTTGAACGGCTCCAGTGCCTCCATCTCGTACGACTCGGGCAGGCCGCCCTTGCGCTTGGCACGACCGGCTTCCTCATAGGAAAGGCCGTAGCGACGCATGATTTCGTCGGTCAGCTGCTTGCCGCCGAAGACCTGCTCGCGCGAGTAGATGGTCCGTTGGTTCTTCAGTACCGCCAGCGTGGTCATGGTCGCGCCGATGTCGACCACCGCCACCAGGGCGTCGCGCGACACCGCGAGCTGGTCGGCGACCATCCCGAAGGCGTTCTCCATGGCGAAGGCCTCGACGTCGACCACGCGGGCGGTCAGACCGCCCAGGTCGAGCGCGGCGATGCGCATGTCCACGTTTTCGGTGCGGGAGGCCGCCAGAAGCACGTTATTCATTTCCGGGTTGTCACGAACCGGCCCCATGACCTCGAAATCGAGGCTGACTTCCTCGATCGGGTAGGGGATGTACTGGTTCGCTTCGACCTGGATCTGCCCCTCGAGGTCGTCCTCGGAGAGATCGGCGGACATGGGAATGATGCGGGTGATCACGGCCGAACCCGCCACGGCTGCCGCCGCGTGCTTGAGCTTGGATCCGGACCGGGCCAGGGCGCGGCGAATGGCTTCGCCTACCGCCTCGACCTCGACGATGTTCTTTTCAACGACGGCATTTGGCGGCAACGGCTCAACGGCGTAGTGCTCGACGCGGTAGCGTCCACCTGCCTGACTGAGCTGCAGCAGCTTTACTGCGGTCGAACTGATATCGACGCCGATGAGCGGCGCCGCTTTGGGTGTAAAGAGCCCCACGTTGTCCCCCTTCCCCGCGCCTTGTCGGAATTGGTCTTCGGCGCGAAGGCATTAGATCTAAAACTTAACGGATTGGCAACGGGCCGTTTCAGCCCTTACCGGCACTAATTCACAAATCCTGTCACTGGGTTAGCGAAACCCTCTCACACCCCGTCGAACCCGGGTCACCCGCCCCACCCCCCGGCGAGGCTCTATACTCCGCGACGACCCATCCGCCGGTGACCCCCTCTCTTCCATGCGAATTCTCAAGCGTCTGCTGCGCATCGCGCTGTATCTCGCCCTGGCCGGCATCCTTTTCGTGGCGGGCGCCATCGGCGTCGCCTACTGGCTCCTGGCGCCACGCCTGCCTTCCGTGGCGGTCCTGCGCGACTATCACATGCAGGTTCCCTTACGAGTCCTGAGCTCGGATGGACGCCTGATCGCCTCCTTCGGTGAAACCCGCCGCGTCCCGGTCCACATCGCCGACGTTCCGGCACGCCTCAAGAATGCTGTCTTATCGGCCGAGGACGGGGATTTCTATAGCCACCCGGGTGTCGACTGGCACGGCATCGCCCGCGCGGGCATCCACGTGATCGTTTCCGGCGGTGACAAGGGACCCGGCGGCTCGACCATCACCCAGCAGGTGGCGCGCAACTTCTTCCTCAGCCCCGAGAAGCTCTATTCGCGCAAGCTGACGGAAGTCTTCATCGCGCTGCGCATGGAGAACGAGCTGACCAAGGACCAGATCCTCGAGCTCTACATCAACAAGATGTTCCTGGGCCACCGGTCCTACGGACTGGCCGCCGCGGCCTCGTATTACTACGGCAAGACCCTCGACCAGCTGACGGTGGCCGAATGCGCGTCGCTGGCGTCCACGTTCCAGTTGCCATCGGTGGTCAATCCGCTGAACAACCAGGCGCGACTGGTCACCCGGCGCAACTGGGTGCTGGGCCAGATGCTGTCGAACCGGTTCATCACCAAGGCCGAATACGACGAGGCCGTGAAGGAGCCCAACGACGCTTTCCCGCACGAGCAGCAGATCGAAGTCGATGCGCCGTACCTCGCCGAGATGGTCCGCCAGCAGGTGCTGGAGAAGCTGGGCAACGACGCCCTGACCGAAGGTTATGTCGTGCGCACCACCGTGCCGAGCGACAGTCAGGCCGCCGCCAACGACGCGCTGCGCGGACGCCTGTCCGCCTATGACCGCCGCCATGGCTATCGTGGCCCCGAGGGTCACGAGGAACTGCCCGCGCAGGCTGGCCCCGAGGACTACGACCGCGTTCTCGCGGGCTACACGAGCGTGGCCGGCATGATGCCCGGCATCGTGACCGCGACCGGCGCGAAGGAGGCCACGGTGTACCTGTCCGCCAAGGAAACCGCCACCATCAGCCTCGAGTCGATCGCCTGGGCCCGGCCCTACGTCAACGAAGGGCGTGCGGGAGCCGCTCCGACACGCGTCGACACGGTGCTCAAGCGTGGCGACATCGTCCGCCTGATCCGCAGCGAGAAGGACGACCTGTCCGAAAACGCCAGCGCCGCCGACACCGCCAAGGTCAGCACCGAGTCCCATCCCGAGCCGGCCAGGGGGCCGTGGCGCCTGACCCAGATTCCGGCCGTGCAGGCCGCCCTCGTGTCGCTGGACCCGGAAGACGGCGCGGTCCGCGCACTGGTCGGCGGTTTCAGCTTCGTACGGTCCAAGTTCAACCGCGCGGTCATGGCCGCACGGCAGCCGGGTTCGAGCTTCAAGCCCTATCTCTACTCGGCCGCGTTCGAGCGTGGGTTCACACCCGCATCCATCGTCAACGACGCGCCGGTGGCCTTCCCCGACCCGTCGCGCCCCGACGGCATGTGGACGCCCGCGAACGACGACGGAAAGTTCGCCGGTCCCATGCGCCTTCGCGAGGCGCTCGTGCAGTCGAAGAATCTGGTCTCCGTCCGCCTGCTGGACGCGATCGGCCTGCGCTTCGCCCGCGATTACATGACGCGCTTCGGCTTCACGCCGGACGCCCTGCCCCAGAACCTCTCGCTGGCGCTGGGTACCGCCTCGGTCTCGCCGATGAGCATGGCGCGCGGCTATGCGGTGTTCGCCAACGGCGGGTACCTCATCACGCCCTACTTCATCTCGCGCATCGACGATCGCGACGGCAAGCCGGTTTACGTGGCGAACCCCGAGCGCGCGTGCTCGGATTGCCAGGAGCGCCTGCTCAATCCGACGCCCGCCGGCCCGCCGACCCAGCCATCGACGGCGCTGATCCCGGCCAAGCCAGCCGCCGCGAGCACGGCCGCCGGTAGCGGTACCGGCGATGCGGTGTTGCCTGCCGACGCCCACGACAATACCGCTCAGGCGCCCAAGCTGGCGCCGCACGTGATCGACGTGCGCAACGATTACCTGGTGACCTCGCTGATGCAGGACGTGGTCAAGCGCGGCACGGGCTCGGCGGCGCGCGCGCTCGGTCGCGACGATATCGCCGGTAAGACGGGCTCGACCAACGATCACCGCGACGCGTGGTTCGTCGGCTTCAACGGCGATGTCTCCACCGCCGTCTGGGTCGGCTTCGACGACTTCGGCTCCCTGGGTCGCGGCGAGTTCGGCGCCAAGGCGGCCTTGCCCATCTGGATGGACTACATGGGCGCCGTACTCAAGGACAAGCCGTCGCATACGCTGGCCATGCCTCCGGGCATCGCCACGGTGCAGATCGATCCGGGCTCCGGCCTGCCCTCACCGGGCGGCATGAACGAAATCATGAAGGTCGAGGATGTCGATCGTCTTCGCGAACAGGCGGCGCAGAAACAGCAGGAGGATCAGCAGGAACACGCCTACGACATCTTCTGATACGTCCACATTACACACCACACGGGGGTGAGTCATGGCACGAGGCGAGCACCACAAGATCCATGCGCAGGACCGGACGCAGCGGCATCGCGTCCTCGTCGCCCAGGAGGCGGCGCGCCTGATGAGCGAGCATGGCATTCGTGACTTCCACCACGCGAAGCTGAAGGCGGCGGAGCGGCTCGGTATCGTCGACACCCAGGCCCTTCCGCGCAACAACGAGATCGAAGACGCGTTGCGCGAACACCAGCGCATCTTCCAGGCCGATACGCAGCCACAGGCCTTGCGGGCACGTCGCGAGGCAGCCATCGAGGCGATGCGGTTTCTGCGCGGGTTCGACGCACGACTGGTCGGCGCGGTGCTCGAAGGCACGGCGGACGAGCACTCGGCCGTCTGCCTGCACCTGTTCAGCGATGACCCTGAAGCGCCTGTGTTGTTCCTGCAGGAACAAGGCATTCCGCTGGAGACCCAGACCCGCCGGCTGCGCTGGTCCAACAACGAACAGAGCGAACATCCGGTACTGCTGTTCGGTGCGGACGGTATCCCGTTCGACCTGACCGTGCTGCCACTGGACGCGCTGCGCCAGGCGCCGCTGGACCGTGTCGACGAACGCCCGATGCGCCGGGCCACCGCGTCGATGGTGCAGAACCTGCTGGCGGAAGAGGACGTAGCCGCTTACAACGCGGCCATGTAGGAGCGCGCCCCGCGCGCGAAAAGCCAACAGGGCGGTGACGGGGTACCGCTTCATCGCTCCGTTGGCTTTTCGCGCGCGGGGCGCGCTCCTACCGCGCTAAAAAAAACCCCGCTTTCGCGGGGTTTCTTTTTAGCGCTTGTCGTTCGGGATGTAATCGCGAACGTCGGCACCGGTGTAGATCTGACGCGGGCGGCCGATGCGCGCCCCCGGGGTTTCGTGCTGCTCGATCCAGTGGGAGATCCAGCCCGACGTACGCGCGATGGCGAACATCACGGTGAACATCTCGGTCGGGATGCCCAGCGCCTTGTAGATGATGCCCGAGTAGAAGTCGACGTTCGGATAGAGCTTGCGCTCCACGAAGTAGTCGTCCTTCAGCGCGGCTTCTTCCAGCTTCATGGCGACGTCGAGCAGCGGATCGTTGACGCCGAGCTCCTCCAGCACCTTGTGGCACATCTCGCGGATGATCTTGGCGCGCGGATCGAAGTTCTTGTAAACGCGGTGACCGAAGCCCATCAGACGGAAGGAGTCGTTCTTGTCCTTCGCGCGCTTGACCGCGGTCTCGACCTTGTCGGCGGTACCGATTTCTTCGAGCTGCTTGAGCACGGCTTCGTTGGCGCCACCGTGCGCCGGACCCCAGAGCGCGGTGATGCCGGCGGCAACGGACGCGTACGGGTTGGCACCGGTCGAACCGACCAGACGGACCGTCGAGGTCGACGCGTTCTGCTCGTGATCGGCGTGCAGGATGAAGAGCAGGTCGAGCGCCTTGGCGACCACCGGGTTCAGTTCGAGCGGCTCGCTCGGCACTTCGAACATGGTGTGCAGGAAGCGGGTGACGTACTCGAGGTTGTTGCGCGGGTAGCGCGTCGGCCAGCCGATCGAATGACGGTAGATAGCGGCCGAAATGGTCGGCATCTTGGCGATCAGACGGATGGCGGCGAGCTTGCGGTCTTCCGGGTTATCGACATCGAGCTTGTCGTGATAGAACGCCGACAGCGAAGCGATCGACGCGGCCAGCATGGCCATCGGATGCGCGTTGTGATGGAAACCCTTGAGGAAGTCCTTAAGGTTCTCGTGCATCATCGAGTGATGCGTGACCTCACCGGAGAACTTCTCGAACTCCGGCTTCGTCGGCAGTTCGCCGTTGAGCAGCAGGTACGAGGTCTCGAGGAAGGTGGACTTCTCGGCCAGCTGCTCGATCGGGTAGCCGCGGTACAACAGGACACCCTTGTCGCCGTCGATGTACGTGATGGCGCTCTTGGTGCTGGCGGTGCTGCCGTAACCCGGATCGTACGTGAAGTAACCGGTGTCCTTGTACAGCGTGCCGATGTCGACGCACTCGGCGCCGAGCGTGCCGCCGATGACCGGCAGTTCGCTCACGGGCTTGTTGGATTCATCGACCAATTTGACGGTTTTGGCGTCGGACACGGCGAGCTCCTCTGTGCTTGTTCCCGCCGCTCCACGCAATGGAACGACGTAGCAATGGTTGGAATAACGGCACCCTGGGGAAGGTCCCGTACCGGCCGCAACCCGCGACCGAAGTTCCCCATTATCACACAGCGACGATTCAAACGTCCGTTAGGCCCGCGTGTAAATCGCACACGCAAAAAGACACGGGGCAAGCCATGGGCTCGCCCCGTGTCCTCTATCCTCGCGACACGCCACCCCGCAGGCGGCGCGCGGATGGTGCGGTCTTACTTCTGACCGTAGCGCTGACGGAACTTGTCGACGCGACCGCCGATGTCCAGCGTCTTCTGCTTACCGGTGTAGAACGGGTGCGAGTGGCTCGAGATATCGAGCTTGATGACCGGGTACTCGTTACCGTCTTCCCACTTGACGGTCTCCTTGGAGGACATCGTCGAACGCGTCAGGAACGCGAAATCGGACGAAAGGTCCTGGAAGACCACCGACTGGTACTTCGGATGAATGTTCTCTTTCATGGCTTGAACCTGAGAAATAGCGGGGTGAAAAGAGCGGCATTGTAGCCCGGGGTCCGGGGTCGTGCAAGCCGGCACCACGGGCGGGATCTCAGACGGCGCCCAGTGCGCCCGCGATCAGCTCGCCGAAGCGGGCCTGGTCGACCTCGAGCACGATGCGGGCGTTCGGCTTGCCGCCGAGACGGCCATGCCAGTCGACCACGGTAGCGCCACGCGTGAGGCGCCCGTCGAGCTCGATGGCGACGTGGCGGGTTTCGGCGCGCACGATCATGGCGGGATCCAGCGCCACGGCCATGGCCAGCGCGTCGGCCGCGATGAACCCGGTACGCTCGTGCTCGGCGTTGAAGCGGCGGGCCGTCGCGAAGATCTTCTCGAAGAACGAGGCGCGCTTATCGCCGGAGGCGACCCAGCGCTCGTAGACCTCGTCGGGGAAGGCGTGACGGACGGTCGCCTCCCAGTCCACCAGATCGAAGTGCTCGAATGCCTCGAAGACGACGTGCGCCGCCTCGGGATCGAATCCGATATTGAACTCGGCGGGAATCTTCCCCGTGTTGCCGTGACCGGTGACGGCGCCGCCCATGATGACCAGGCGCTTCACGCGCGCAGGCAGCGTCGGGTCCAGACGCACGGCCAGGGCCAGGTTCGTCAGGGGACCCAGTGCGACGAGCGTGAGCTCGTCCGGACGTTCGCGGGTCAGGCGGATCAGCGCGAGCGCGGCGTGCTCGGCCTCCGCGGCATGCTGGGGCTCAGGAAAGCCGACATCGCCAAAGCCATCCGCGCCGTGGACGAACGCGGCGTCCTCATCGGGCGCACGCACCAGCGGGGACGGGCATCCGCCGAACACGGGCGTCGTCGCTCCGATCAGTTCGACCAGCGTACGGGCGTTACGCACCGTATGACCGAGGCCTACGTTGCCCGCGGCAACCGTCAGGGCGGCGACATCGGTATGCGCGTGCGCCATGAGGATCGCCAGCGCGTCATCCACGCCGGGGTCGGTGTCGATCAGCAACGGAAGTCGGGTCATCGGTTATCGGTCCGTGGACGGCCGGACAGCATACCGCCGGCCGGGCCCTTCAGACAGCCTGCGACGCGATCTCGGCCGTGCCGAACTCGAAGCCGAGCTCCGACGCGACCTGGCTCACGCCAGCGAGCACCCGCCTGAGCGACGGGGTACGGGTCGCGATGCGCGAACGAAGATCGAGCGTGCAGGTAAGTCCCGCCTGGAGCAGATCCGCATGGGCCAGGTGCAGCGTATCCGCCTGCGACTGGGTCAACAGCCCCTGCTCGCGCAGCACGTCGATCAGGCTGCTGCTGGCCGGCGTATCCAGAATGGGCGGACAGCTGGCGGCGTGCGCAAGCACCATGCCCTGCAGGATGAACTCGATGTCGATCAGTGCACCCACGCCCTGCTTCAGGTCCACCTGCTCGGCATCCGACCGGTCGCGCTCGCCGCGCCAGCGAGTCCGCATGGCGCTGACTTCAGCGAACACCCGCACACCGTCCCGCTGCGTCGCAAGAATCTCCCGGCGGATCTCCGCCAGCTGGCCGCCCACACGGGCGTCGCCGGCAACCGGACGAGCCCTCAGGAGCGCCTGATGCTCCCAGGTCCAGGCGCGATCGCGCTGATAGGCCTCGAAGGCATCCACGCTGGCGACCAGCAACCCCTTCGAGCCATCGGGCCGAAGACGCGTGTCGACATCGTAGAGTTTGCCGGCATGCGTCTGCGCGCTCAGCCAGTGCATGACACGCTGGGCGAGACGCTGATACCACCGGGTGCCGTCGACCGGACGCGGGCCATCGCTCATCGCATTGGCGCGCTTGCCGTCATAGACGAAGACAAGATCGAGATCGGAGGCGAAGCCCAGCTCTTCACCGCCCAGGCTGCCGTAGCCGAGCACGGCGAAGCCGCTGCCCTCCCCGGGCAGGCGCCCGTGCTGAGCGGTCAGTTCGCGCGTGGCGAGCGCCAGCACCGCGGCGACCACCGCCTCGGCCAGTCCGGCGAGACGACGCGCCGTGGCGGTCGCGTCGGCACGACCGTCGTTGAAAGCGAGACCCAGCCGGAAGGCGATACTGGACCGGAATTCATTGATGCGCTCGAGTTCGTGCTCGGCGTCGCGCTCGTCGAGCGTGCCCAGCGAGCGGGCCATCTCCACTGCGATGTCCGCGCGCTTCAGCGGCAGCTGATCGATGCGCGGATCGAGCACGTCGTCGAGCAACAGCGGCTGCGCAATCACCCGCTCGGCAAGGAACGCGCTGTCCGCAAAGACTGTGGCGACACGACGGCGCGCACTGGGCTGCTCGTCGAGCAGCGCGAGATACGACGAACGGCGCGCAACGGCCTGCACCAGGCGCAGCATGCGCAACAGACTCGATGCCGGCGACGCACTGCTGCGGGCGGCACCGATCAGCTGCGGCATGAGCCGCTGCAGGCGCTCGGACGAACGTGCCGACATCGACCGCACCGATGCCGCACGAGGCAACTTGATCAGCTCCGACGCCACGTCCTGTCCGGGCCGGAAACCGGAGGCTTCCATTGTCGCCGCCACCAGCGATTCGTCCCGCGCGGCCTCCCACAACTCCACGTCGGCGGCGGGCGCGACGGCTTTTCCGCCTGCCTGCGGCACCAGCACCGCGGCGAATTCCGCCGAGACCGCGTCGCGGTGACGAGTCAGGACTTCGGCCAGCGCATCCCACGACGGGTAGTTCAGACCCAGCGCCAGGCGCTCGCGCGACAGCTCGTCGTCCGGAATATCGTGCGTCTGCGCGTCGCGCAACATCTGCACACGATTCTCCAGAAGGCGCAGGAAGAGATAAGCCTCGCGCAAGAGCTTCGCGCGCGCCTTGGGGATATAGCCCTTCGCCTCGCACGCCCGCAGGGCGGGAAGCAGTCCCCGCACGCGAAGGGCCGGGTCGCGACCGCCGCGAATCATCTGGGTGAGCTGCACCACGAATTCGATTTCGCGAATACCACCGGGCCCCAGCTTCAGGTTGCCGGCAAGGTCTTTTCGCGCCACCTCCGCATCGATCAGCGACTTCATCTCGCGCAGCCCGGCGAACGCCGTGTAGTCGAGATAGCGCCGGTAAACGAACGGCCGCAGCATGTCCTGCAATTCGCGACCGGCCGTGCGATCGCCCGCCACCGGTCGCGCCTTGATCCACGCGTAGCGTTCCCAGTCACGGCCTTCGCGCTGGTAGTACTGCTCCATGGCGGCGAAAGGCAACGCCAGCCGCCCGGCGTTGCCGAACGGACGCAATCGCAGGTCGACACGGGCACAGATGCCGTCGATCGTCGGCTCGGCCAGCAGCCGTACGAGCTGTCGCGTTTCCCGAATGAAATACTCGCCATTGTCGAGTGGACGCGAGCCGTCGGTCTCACCTCCGGACGCGTAGGCGAGCACGAGGTCGATATCCGAGGAGAAATTGAGTTCGTTGCCGCCCAGCTTGCCGAAGCCGATCACGACCATGCGCTGTTCGACACCGGCCGCATCGCGTGGGCGGCCGAAGCGCGCGTGCAACGAGTGCTCCGACCAGCGCAGGGCGGCCGAAAGCAGCGTTTCATACAGCGCGCTCGTCGACGACAAAGTGTCATCGACATCGTCGAGCCCGTTGACGTCGCGAAACACGATACGCAGCGCCTCCGCGTGCCGGAAACGGCGCAGCATCGCCATACAGAGATCTTCGTCGGCGGGCAGATCGAGCGAGGTGGCGCGCGTGCTCGCATCGGCATTGCCGCGCAGTCGCTCCAGTCCCGCTGGCGCAAGCAACTCGGGCTGACGTCGCAGGACATCGAAAGCGAAGTCCGAGGCGAGAAGCGTGCGGCGGATACGCTCGGCGACGCCCGCGTCATCGTGCAAGGGGATGCGCGCGGCACGACACGCCGCCATCACGTCGGCGTAACGGTGGTCGATCAGGGCGCGGAGCTCGGGACTTTCGCGCGGTGTTGGCGTGGAAGCATTCATGAGGCGGTCATTGTGCCCGAGACGAGGCCTGTGGCGGCCGGGTGAGAGGATTCAGATTTTTCTTACGAATCATGACCTTTTTCGTCGCGACATGGCGCATCCGCCTGACAACCGGTTCATGTCCGTTGCGTTACAGTCCCTACCCCCTCGCTGACAGGGGCGTGACAAGAGGACGTTATGACTGTCAATTCAACGCGTTGGCGTGACATCGCCGGACGGGTCGCCTTGCCGCTCCTGCTCGCGGTCGCGTTCGTCCTCTATACCGGGTTCCTCGATGGGAATCCCGGCGTCGCCAGCAGCGCCTGGGCCGACCGCCCGTGGCACCTGTTCGCCAACGCCTTGCCGGGGCTCATGCTCGCCTTTCTGCTTCTGGTGCTGACCCGACGGGCGTGGCTGTCGTTCGGCGTCGCGTTCATGGTGCAGGGCGCCGTGCTCGCGGTGAGCGCCATCAAGATGAAGAATCTCGGCTCGCCATTGTTACCTGCGGATTTCCGCATGGTGGGTCAGCTGAAGAATGGTGGCCTGCACCTGCTCGGCGGTTACCTGCCCTCGAGCCCCCTGCCGTATCTCGCGATCCTCGGCACCATCGGCCTCATCGCGATCGTCGCCCGGTTCGAGCCGGCGCTGTTCGCGCGCCGCACGCACGGGCGTCGACTGATCACCGGGCTTACCCTTTTTGCATTGATCGGCACGCTACTCGCGGGCGTTCCCGCGTGGTCGAAGATGTACAACAAGGACCGGCTTGGCATGCAGCCGTGGTCGGCCGCGTCCAACGCGGGCTACAACGGCGTCGTGACCACGATCATGCAGTTCCGCCTGCAGAACGCGGGCAAGAAGGAGAAAGCGGATCCCGCCGAGGCCGAGCAATTCATCGCCGCGACCGGCGGCGACCTGCGCCAGCACATGGCGGAGGCCGCCACCAATGGCCGACAAACGCCTGATATCGTGATCGTGCAGAGCGAGTCCTTCTTTGACCCCAGCGTCATCAGGGGCATCGAGCAGGAGGACTTCGCGCCCAACCTGCATCGCCTGGCCGAGCATGCCAGCACGGGCCAGCTGCACGTACCGACCTTTGGCGGCGGCACCATCCGCACCGAATTCGAAGTCCTGACCGGCTTGTCGCTGCGCTACTTCCCGACCATGCAATTCCCGTATCTGCAGATGCAGGCCGGTGTCATGCCGGGCATGGTTCGCGTACTGCGCTCGCACGGCTACGAAACCATCGCCGTGCATGGCAACGACGCCGGCTTCTGGAACCGCACGGCCGCCTTCAGATCGCTGGGTTTCGATCGCTTCGTTTCGCAGCCCGATTTCCCGAAGGGCTTCCGCAAGGACGGCGAATACATGGCCGACAGCGCCATGACCGACGAAATCATGAGCCAGCTGAAGAACGACGGGCCGCCCCGGTTCGTCTTCGCCATCAGTATGGAGGCGCATGGGCCCTACGACAAATCGGTGAACATCGACACGAAGGAGCGCGACGCCATTCCCGTGCCGGATGGCATCAGCGATGATGCCAAGCTGCAGCTGCGCAATTACATCTATCACATGCGTCACGCGGACGCCGAGCTCGGACGCCTCGCCGAGCTCCTGAAGCAGCGCGAGCGTCCGACGCTCCTGCTGTTTTACGGCGACCACCTGCCCGCATTGACCGAGACTTACGCCAAGGCCGGCTTCACGAACGGTCGCGACATGCTGACTCAGACCGTGCCGTACATTCTGATCGACGCACACGAGGACGGCCCCGCTCCGGTAAAGACCGATCTGGCATCGTGGATGCTGCCGGGGAAACTGCTGGAACAGGCTGGCGTGCATGACGATGCGTACTTTGCGCTGACGCAGGTCGTCGGTGGACAACTGGCGGCCCTGACACACGCACCCGATGCGAGGGAAGCGCCTGAAGACGCCGGCCTGAAATTCACCGACACCTCGATGCGCAACGTCGCGTTGCTGCGCATGAAGCGGAAACTCGACCCCCTGGTGGCGAAATACGCGCAGCCCGATCCGAACCTGGTCGCTCGTCAGGCCGGTGAAGCCGAAGAAGCCGCGGCGTCCGGCGCGGGACAATAGGCCGCCGCTGAAGGTTTCGTGCGCAAAAATGGCATACGTAGCTATTTGTCATTCAAATAGCGCCTGCGTCACAAAATACCTGTCACCGCACTGTTAGCGTGGCTCTGCACTCGTCGTAGTGCAAAGGAGCCTGGGGGACGCACGTCGATCATCCGGTCGGCGGCACATGGACGATATCCTTCCAACGCAGGAGTCGTACGCATGAAGAGGTTCGCTTCAATCGGCAGGGTTGTGGCGCGCGCGGGCATCATCGCGGCCATGTTCTCCGTAACGCTGAGCGCCAGCGCGGCGGATACGTCGCAGGCAGCGCCTACGCTTCAACTCACCCGCGTCGGCGCCATGCCGGCCACCGCGAAGCCCGCGGGCGTTCCGGACGATTACGTCGTCACACCCAATGGTTATTTCTCACCCGACTGCGTCGCCACCGTGCATGCAGGCGATCAGCTTCAGAAAAACGGTCTGATTAAACGTGCCTCGGGCATGACGGAGAAAGCCGCTACCTGCGGCAAGGCCAATTTCACGTTGCAGGGCGAACGCGTCGAAGCGGACGGCCGCCATACGCTACGGTCCGCGGCGACGCCGCCACCGGCGCAGAGCGGCTGGGTGCAGTCGGCAAACTACGCGAGCAGCACGCCCATCGGTCGCATCGTGGCCACGTGGACGGTGCCCGGTGCGCCGACGACGCAGAGCGACCAGGTGATCTATTTCTTCCCTGGCCTGGAACAGTTGCCCAACGTGCAGTCCATCCTTCAGCCCGTGCTTGGCTGGAACGGTTACGGCGACAAGGCGTGGACGCTGGCGAGCTGGAACTGCTGTGTCGACGGCACGACGTTCCACAGCGATCCGATACCGGCAAGCGCGGGTGACAACGTCGTGGGCGATACGTACTCCACATGCGCGGCGGGCGAAGCCTGTTCGACGTGGAAGATCGACTCGCGCAACACGACCACGGGCCAGACCAGCTCGCTGACGACCAATCCGTATGCGGATCTGACCTGGGTCTTTGGTGGTGTGCTCGAGGTGTACAGCGTCGCGACGTGCGGGCAGTATCCCGGAGGACCGATCACCTTCCATGACATCGAGGTCTACGACCGCAACAACCAGCGCGTAGCGTCACCGCCGTGGCAGGGTAGCGATACGTCGGGCATCGATCCGCAGTGCAATTACGGACTGAGCACGACGCCGACATCGGCGACCATCGCGTACTGAACCGCCAACGGCGCTGACTCACATCGAAGCAAAAAAAAGAGGCCCCGCAAGCGGGGCCTCTTTCGTACAGCGAGCCGGAAGGCGGGGACTTAGAAGTCCATGCCACCCATGCCGCCCATGCCACCCGGGGCACCGTGGCCGGCGCCGTCGTCCTTCTTCGGCACTTCGGTCACGGCCGCTTCGGTCGTGATGATCGAGCCGGCGACCGAGGCCGCGAACTGCAGGGCCGAACGCGTGACCTTGGTCGGGTCCAGGATGCCGAAGGCGATCATGTCACCGAACTCACCGGTGGCGGCGTTGTAACCGAAGTTACCTTCACCGGCCTTGACCTGGTTGACGATGACCGACGCTTCTTCACCGGCGTTGGTGACGATGGCGCGCAGCGGAGCCTCGAGCGTGCGACGGGTGATCGCGATGCCGAGATCCTGGTCCGTGTTCTTGCCCTTGAGGCCTTCGAGCGCCTTGAGTGCACGGATCAGGGCGACGCCGCCGCCCGGGACCACGCCTTCTTCGACGGCTGCGCGCGTGGCGTGCAGGGCGTCTTCGACGCGGGCCTTCTTTTCCTTCATCTCGACTTCCGTCGCCGCGCCGACCTTGATGACGGCAACACCGCCGGCAAGCTTGGCAACGCGCTCCTGCAGCTTCTCACGGTCATAATCCGACGAGGTCTCTTCGATCTGCGCCTTGATCTGCTTGATGCGCGACTGGATGCCTTCGGCATCGCCGGCACCGTCGATGATCGTGGTGTTTTCCTTCGTGATCACGACGCGCTTGGCGCGACCCAGGTCGTTGATGGTGGCCTTGTCCAGAGCCAGACCCACTTCCTCGGAGATGACCGTGCCGCCCGTCAGCTGGGCGATGTCTTCCAGGATGGCCTTGCGACGATCGCCGAAACCCGGCGCCTTGACGGCGGCGACCTTGACGATGCCACGGATCGTGTTGACGACGAGCGTGGCCAGGGCTTCGCCCTCGACTTCCTCGGCGACGATCAGCAGCGGCTTGGCGGCCTTGGCGACAGCCTCGAGCACCGGGAGCAGCTCACGGACGTTCGAGATCTTCTTGTCGTGGATGAGGATGAACGGGTCGTCCAGCTCAACCTGCTGCGACTGCTGGTTGTTGATGAAGTACGGCGACAGGTAGCCGCGATCGAACTGCATGCCTTCGACGACGTCGAGTTCGTTCTCGAGGCCCGAACCTTCTTCGACCGTGATCACGCCTTCCTTGCCGACCTTGCCCATCGCCGTGGCGATGATGTCACCGATGTTGGCATCGGAGTTGGCCGAGATCGTACCGACCTGGGCGATCGCCTTGTCGTCGGCGGTCGGGTTGGACAGCTTCTTCAGCTCGCCGACGGCGGCCGAGACGGCCTGGTCGATACCGCGCTTGAGGTCCATCGGGTTGATGCCGGCGGCAACGGCCTTGAGGCCTTCCTGGATGAACGCCTGGGCGAGGACGGTCGCGGTCGTGGTGCCGTCACCGGCCACGTCGGAGGTCTTCGAGGCGGCTTCCTTCACGATCTGCGCGCCGATGTTCTCGTACTTGTCGGCGAGCTCGATTTCCTTCGCGACCGAGACGCCGTCCTTGGTGACGGTCGGGACGCCGAAGCTCTTCTCGAGCACGACGTTGCGGCCCTTCGGACCCAGGGTGACCTTCACCGCGTTGGCGAGGGTGTTGACACCCTTCAGCATGCGGGCGCGGACGTCTTCGCCGAAGCGGACTTCTTTAGATGCCATGATCGTTGAATCCTTGAATAGTTAGGTAGAGAAAGTCGGGAGAACGGGGCGAGCCGGGGCTCAGCCTTCCAGAACCGCCACGATGTCGTCTTCCTTCAGGAAGACCAGCTCTTCGCCGTCGACCTTGATTTCCTGACCGGCGTACTTGCCGAACAGGACCACGTCGCCTTCCTTCACGCCCATGGGGCGGAGCTGGCCGCTGGCGAGCAGCAGGCCGGTACCGGCGGCGATGACCTTGCCGCGGGTGGGCTTCTCGGTGGCGCTGTCGGGGATGACGATGCCACCGGCCGAGACGCGCTCTTCTTCGAGACGCTTGACGATGACGCGATCGTGCAGCGGGCGCAGTTTGCTCATGACTTCTCCAAACATGTGTTTGACGGGAAAGGAATTTAGGCCACCCTGTTAGCACTTGCCCAGGGTGAGTGCCAGAATTTTAGCCAGAACAGCCCCGGGATCGGAAGAACTATCTGGATGGTCGACAGATGGCGGCGGCGGCGGACCGTTCAAGGGCCGCGGTGCAAAAAAGCATCCGGCGCCGATGCAAGCCAGCTGGAGTTTGCCCGGTCATAATGACCAACGCCTTACTGGAGAGCCCCATGTCGCCGCTATCCCGCCTCGCGCGGAACCTCGTCGCCTCCCTCGGCCTGTTGCTCGCCGTTTCCCCGGCCTTCGCGCAGGATCCCGAAGACGACCTGCTGCCGGTCACCCAGGCCTTCCATCTCACCTCCGACGCGAGCCAGCCCGGTTCGGTCAGGCTGCACTGGACCATCGCGCCCGACTATTACCTCTACCGCGGCCGGATCAGGATCAAGGCGGCGGACGCCGGCGCCACGCTGGGCCAGCCGACCCTCCCGGACGGCCTCAAAAAGCACGACGAATACCTCGGCGACGTGGAGATCTACCACGGCGAGATCGAGGCGACCGTGCCCTATACGCTCGCCGACGCCGCGACGAAGACGCTCGCGCTCGACGTCCAGTACCAGGGCTGCCACGAGGTCGAGCCGAAGATCTGCTACCCGCCGAACACCGAGCACCTGAAGCTCACGATCGGTGGCCCGTCGACCATCCCGGCCGCGGCACCCGCCAGCGCGCCGCCAGCCGCTGCCGGCGGCGCTTCGCTGCTGGGGGCGCCGGCTTCGCTGCCGGGTACCGAAGCCCAGGCACTGCCCGCCGACCAGGCCTTCCGTTTCGAGGCGCTGGTCAAGGGCGGCGACAGCCTGCTGCTGCGCTGGACGATGCCGAAGGACTATTACCTCTACCGCGACAAGACCGAAATCAAGGTGGTCTCGCCTGCCGGCGTCAGCGCGGGCGAGCCCGACTGGCCGAGTGGCACCGCCCATCACGATGAGCACTTCGGCGACACCATCGTCTATTTCGACCAGGTCGAAGTGCCGGTGCCGCTCACCGGCGCGGGCAAGAGCGGCAAGGTCGATGTCGACGTGGCCTATCAGGGTTGCCTCGAGAACGGCATCTGCTACCCGGTAATGACCCGCCGGGTGAGCATCGATCTCGCCACCCACGCGGCCACGATCGGCGGCGCCACCGAGGCGCCTCCGGCCAGCGCCCCGGCCGAGGTGGCGCCCACCCCGCCGCCAGCCGGCCTGACGCCCGCCGCCTCCGATGCGCCGGTCGGCTTCATCGCCGCGATCGGACTCGCCCTGCTGGGCGGCCTGGTGCTCAACCTCATGCCCTGCGTCCTGCCCGTGCTGTCGCTGAAGGCGATCACGGTGCTGGAGAGTGGCGAAAGCCCCGCTGCCGCGCGCAAGCACGCGCTCTGGTACACCGCCGGCGTGCTCGTCGCCTTCGCCGCGCTCGGCGTGATCATCGTCGGCATCCGTGCCGCCGGCCACGGGATCCAGTGGGGCGCCCAGTTCCAGCAGCCGGTCGCCATCGGCCTGCTGGTCTACGTCATGCTCGCCGTGGGCCTGTCGATGTCGGGCGTGTTCGAGATCGGCGGTTCGCTGGGCAACATCGGCAGCGGCCTCGCCTCGCGCTCCGGCGCCTCGGGCGATTTCTTCACGGGCGTGCTGGCCGTGGTGGTCGCCAGCCCGTGCACCGCGCCGTTCATGGGTTCGGCTATCGCCTTCGCCTTCGCGGCACCGGTGGCGATCGCCTTCCTGATCTTCCTGGCACTCGGCCTGGGCCTTGCCCTGCCCTTCCTGCTCATCGGCTTCGTGCCGGCCGTCGCCCGCCTGTTGCCGCGCCCCGGCCGCTGGATGGAAACGCTGAAGCAGGCACTGGCCTTCCCGATGTACCTCACCGCGGTGTGGCTGTTGTGGGTACTCACCAAGCAGCGTGGTGCCGACGCGACGGCGCTGGTGCTGGCAGGCGGCGTACTGCTGGCGATGGCGCTGTGGTGGTACGGCCGCAGCCGTCGTAGCGCGCTCTCATGGGTCTTCACCGCCGTACTGGCTGTCGGCGCCATGGCCGCGCTGTGGACGGTGCATGGACTTCCCGCCGCAACGACCACCGCCACGGCCAGCGACGGCTCGGTGCCTTACTCGGCCGCCAAGCTCGCGGAACTTCGTGCCGCGGGCACGCCGGTACTGGTCGACATGACCGCCGACTGGTGCATCACCTGCAAGGCCAACGAAAAGGCCGTGCTGGACACCGACGCGTTCAGAGACCTGCTCAAGCGCACGGGCACCGTCTACATGAAGGGTGACTGGACCGACGTCAATGCGCCCATCGCCGCGTATCTGGAGCAGTTCCACTCGGTAGGCGTGCCGTTGTACGTCGTCTATCCGAAGGGTGGCGGCGACGGCAGGAAGCTGTCCACCGTCCTGACCTACGACGGCGTGGCGAAGGCGCTCGATACCGCGCCCGGCTCGTGACACGCGGCCCGACCTTCTGGATCGTGGCCCTGGCGATCGCCGGGGCCACGGCCGGCCTGTATGTCGAGCACCGCCGCGCCAATCCGTCGCCCCCGGACGGGATGACGGTGGCCGAGGTGGGCGATGTGGCGCCCGACGTCACCTACGTCGCTATCGATGGCACGCCCCATCGCCTGTCCGAATGGCGAGGCAGGCGCGTGCTGATCAACTTCTGGGCTTCGTGGTGCGCCCCTTGCCGGCGTGAGATGCCACTCCTGAGCGCCGCCTCGGACCGCGACCACGGTCGCACGGTCGCCATTCTGGGCGTGGCCGAGGACACCGACGCCGACGCGGCACGCTATCTCGCCGGGCGCCCGGTGAACTACCCCGTGCTGCTGGTCGACAGCGACGCCCCCGGCAGCTCGCTCTCCTTCGGCAATACGCGGCGGGTTCTGCCCTACAGCATCCTCATCGGCGACGACGGGCGTATCCTGCGGCGCAAACTCGGCGGCTTCAGCGCGGCCGAGATCGACGAATGGCTCGCGCCTTAGATCTCCCGGAGAACTTCACCATGGATGCCCCGCTTTCAGACGACCAGGCGATCGATGCGACCCGTCGCTGGCTCGAACGTGCCGTCATCGGCCTCAATCTGTGCCCGTTCGCCAAGGCCGTGCACAGGAAGGGCCAGATCCGCTTCGTCGTCAGCGAGGCGGAGCAGCCCCTGCAACTGCATGACGATCTGGTGCGGGAACTCAAACGCCTGCGGGACAGCGATCCGGAGACGATCGACACCACGCTGTTGATTCACCCGCGCGTCCTCGGCGACTTCATGGACTTCAACGAATTCCTGGAGATCGCCGACGAAACGGTCGCCGAGCTCTCGCTGGATGGCGAGATCCAGGTGGCCAGCTTTCATCCGGACTTTCAGTTCGAGGGCACCGCACCGGACGACATCACCAATTACACCAACCGGTCGCCGTTCCCGACCCTGCACCTGCTGCGCGAAGCCAGCATCGACCGGGCGGTCGCCGCGTTTCCGGAGGCGGCCAGTATTTTCGAGGCCAACATGGCCACACTGGACAAGCTGGGGCACGACGGATGGCGGGCATTGTTCCCCGAGCCCTAGCCAAGACCATACGGGAGCGTGTGGAAAGTCGCGATCTCCAGCGAACTGCGTCGATCTTCACCGAACTGGACAAGTCCGGGGGACAGGCGCACACTGCGCGGCGTTCCGGATTTCCGGACCTACGGCACAGGTGAAGCGTGGCCAGGATCCTTGTCCTTCATGGACCCAACCTCAATCTCCTCGGCGTTCGCGAGCCGTCGGTCTACGGGCGCGAGACGCTCGCCGACATCAACAGCTCGCTGCAGGGCCGCGCACAGGCGGCCGGGCACGACCTGAGCTGGTTCCAGTCCAATGCCGAGCATGAGCTGATCGCCCGGGTGCATCAGGCCCGCGACGAAGGCGTGGCCTGGATCCTGATCAACCCCGCCGCCTTCACGCATACCTCGATCGCCCTGCGCGACGCGCTGGCCGGCGTGGCAATCCCGTTCATCGAGATCCACCTGTCCAATCCGCACGCGCGTGAAGCGTTCCGGCACCACTCCTATGTGTCCGACATCGCCGCGGGCGTGATCTGCGGTTTCGGCGGCGACAGCTACCGCCTGGCGCTCGAAGCCGCACTTCTCCGGCTGGCCGTGCCCGCCGCCTGAATTCCCCTTCGCGGCGCGCCAGACGGCGCCCGCACCTCCACCACCGACTAAGGGTTGCCCCATGGACCTGCGCAAGATCAAGAAGCTCATCGACCTGCTCGAGGAATCCAACCTCGCCGAGCTGGAAATCAAGGAAGGCGAAGAAGTCGTCCGTCTGTCCCGCGTGCCGAAGGGCACCGCGGTCGCTCAGCCGATGTATGCGGCGCCGGCTCCGGCGGCCGCCGCTCCCGCGGCAGCGGCACCGGCCGCGGCTGCCTCGGCACCCGCGGCGGCGCCCGCCGAGTCCGGCCTTCCGGCCGGTCACGTGGTGAAGGCGCCGATGGTCGGCACGTTCTACTCCGCTTCGACCCCGGGCGCACCGGCGTTCGCCGTCGTCGGCCAGCAGGTCAAGGCCGGTGAGACGCTCGGCATCATCGAAGCCATGAAGATGTTCAACCAGATCGAGGCCGATGTGGCCGGTACCGTCGTCGCCGTGCTGATCGAGAACGGTCAGCCGGTCGAATTCGACGAACCGATGTTCGTCATCGCCTGAGGCCAGACCCATGCTCGAGAAGGTCGTCATCGCTAACCGCGGCGAAATCGCGCTGCGCGTGCTGCGCGCATGCCACGCGCTCGGCATCAAGACGGTCGCGGTGCACTCCACCGTGGACCGCAATCTGAAGCACGTCGGCCTGGCCGACGAATCGGTGTGCATCGGCCCGGGTCCCTCGGTCGACAGCTACCTCAACATCCCGCGCATCATCGCCGCGGCCGAGATCACCGACGCCGCCGCGATCCACCCGGGTTACGGCTTCCTCTCGGAGAACGCGAATTTCGCCGAGCAGGTCGAGGAGTCCGGTTTCGTCTTCATCGGCCCCACGGCCGACGTCATCCGCCTGATGGGTGACAAGGTCGAGGCGATCCGTGCCATGAAGGCCGCCGGCGTGCCGTGCGTGCCCGGTTCGGGCGGCCCGCTGGGCGACGATGTCGAAGAAAACATCCGCATCGCCCGTGAGATCGGCTATCCCGTCATCATCAAGGCGGCCGGCGGCGGCGGCGGTCGCGGCATGCGCGTCGTGCGCACCGAACCGCACCTTGCCAGCTCCATCGTGATGACCAAGCAGGAAGCCAAGGCGGCTTTCAGCAACGATCAGGTCTACATGGAGAAGTTCCTGGAAAATCCGCGCCACGTGGAAATCCAGGTACTCGCCGATGGCCAGGGCAACGCCATCCACCTCGGCGAACGCGACTGCTCCATGCAGCGCCGTCACCAGAAGGTCGTGGAAGAGGCGCCGGCACCGGGCATCACGCCGGAGATGCGCGCCGAGATCGGCAAGGTCTGCGTCGACGCCTGCCTCCGCATCGGTTACCGCGGCGCGGGTACGTTCGAGTTCCTGTTCGAGAACGGCCGCTTCTACTTCATCGAGATGAACACCCGTATCCAGGTGGAGCATCCGGTGACGGAACTGGTGACCGGCATCGACCTGGTCCGCGAACAGCTGCTGATCGCCGGCGGTGAGAAGCTCTCGATCCGTCAGGAAGACATCGTGCTCACCGGCCACGCCATCGAGTGCCGTGTGAACGCGGAAGATCCCGACACCTTCATGCCGAGCCCCGGCACGGTGAAGCGTTTCGAGGCCCCGGGTGGCCCCGGCGTGCGCGTGGACACTCACCTGTACGACGGCTACCGCATCCCGCCGAACTACGACTCGATGATCGGCAAGATCATCGTGCACGGTCCGGACCGTGCCACCGCCATCGCACGTATGCGCATGGCGCTGAACGAGACGGTGATCGAGGGCGTGAAGTGCAACATCCCGCTGCAGCAGCGGATCATGGCCGACATCGGCTTCCAGCAGGGCGGACAGAACATCCACTACCTGGAAAAACGCATGGCGGAACAGAAAGAAACGCCGCCAGCCGCGTAAAAAAAAGAACCCCGCCTCGAAGCGGGGTTTTTTTTAATGAGGCATCGCGCCCCGCTCAGACCAGCGGTCCGATCTCACAAAGCGGCGTTCCGGCGCTTACGCCTTGCGTCGCCCACTGATCCGTACCCAGTCCTCCAGCGTGCGCACGTCGAGATCGTCGAACCACTCCGCGTAACGCGTGAGCAGTTCCTCGTGCTGCCCGATCAGGATGCCCGACAGCGCGAACGGCGCACCCGGCTTCACGGCGGCGGCAAAGACCGGCGCCAGCTCGCCGAGCGGACCGGCGAGGATATTCGCCACCAGCACATCGGCGAGTTCGGCTGGCGCCTCACCCGGGAGATAGACGGCCAGATCGTCGCGCACCTCGTTACGTTCCGCGTTGTCGTGCGACGACACGATCGCCTGCGGGTCGTTGTCGATACCGACCGCGCGCGCCGCGCCAAGCTTCAGCGCGGCAATGGCGAGAATGCCCGAGCCGCAGCCATAGTCGAGCACCAGCTTGCCGGCCATCTGCTGGCCGTCCAGCCACTCCAGACACATCGCCGTCGTCGGATGTGTACCGGTGCCGAAGGCGAGGCCTGGATCGAGGCGAACGACCACGATGTCGCCGTCGGCGGGCGGATCGATGTTCGACGGATAGACCCACAGGCGGCGGCCGAACGGCATCGGCTTGAAGTCATCCATCCAGACACGCGTCCAGTCCTGATCGCCCACGTCGCGCCACACGATCTGCGCGGGTTCGATGAAGGGGAGGTCGTCGGCAATGGCGGCGGTGAGACCGCGGCGATCGGCTTCCGCGTCGAACAGCGCGTTGAGCACGATCTGGTTCCACAGCGGAAGCTCACCGACGCCCGGCTCGAAGATCGCTTCTTCGTCGGGAGTTTCGGCATCGGCGTCCTGCAGAGTGATCGACAGCGCGCCGAGGTCTTCGAGCGCGGCTTCGACACGCGGCTGTTCGGCGGCGCGGATCGTCAGGGAGAGTTCGAGCCAGGGCATCGGAGGGCCAGATCGTTGGTCGGGAGGACAATTCTACCGGGCGCGCACGTTATGATCGAACGATGTATACGCAGTGTCCCGAGTGCCTGACTGTCTACAAGCTGGAAGCCGAGACGCTCGTCCCGGCGTGCGGCTGCGTGCGTTGCAGCCACTGCGACACGGTTTTCAACGCGCTGGGTACCCTCGCCGCGCAGCTCCCGCCCGAGCCGTTCACCCGCCTTGCGGAGCACGCGCTCGACCAGACGCCGCCGCTGGCCGAGGTGGCGGTCTTCCGTCCGCGTCCGGTTATCGACGAACCTCCTGTGGAAGACGACGCGCCCGTCGGCGATGACTCCGGGGCCGCCGAAGATTTTTCGAAGCTCACCTTCACCCCCGGGTTCGCGAGGAAGCGCCGGCGCTCCTGGCACACGGCCGCGTGGACCGTGGTGTGCGTAGCCTTGCTGCTCGGCCTGGGCGCGCAGCTGGCCTGGGCGAAGCGCGACTCCCTGATCGCCGATCCCACCGTAGGCCCGGTGGTTGCCGCCGGCTGCGCCATGGTCGGCTGTCACCTGCCGCTGGTCCCGGCGCCGTCACAGCTGCGCCTGATGGCGCGCGATGTGGAGCAGCATCCCTCCGTACGCGACGGCCTCCTGATCACCGCCAGCGTGCGCAACGATGCGTCGTTCGCGCAGCCCTACCCCGTGGTCACCATCGTACTGTCCGACGCTGACGGGCAGCGCCTGGCGATGCGGCGTTTCCAGCCCGAGGACTATGTCGGCGACACGGGCGTGCGCGAGCGGGGCCTGCCGGGCGGCGCGACCACCGCCATGGTCTTCGAGGTGCAAGACCCGGGCCAGCGGGCGGTCGCTTTCGCCTTCTCGTTCGAATGAGCGTGCGAAAAAATTTCTTTTTGCAAGCCTGCACTTCCCGGTCCGGGACGAGTACACTCGGTTCCCTTCGCGACTCCAGACCCCGTTCACGGCGTGTCCAAGTCGCATTCCAAGCGACCATACCGAATAAGAACCGACCGGGGCCCTGCGTCCCGGCCTGTGAGAGGGGAATGCCTTGAACGCTGTGAGACTTGCTGCTGGTGAGGCCGCCAACGAGACCTCCATGCAGAGTGCCCTCAGCGAATGTGTCAGCCGTACGGTTCGTCGCTATCTCGCCGACATCGGTGACACCGAAGGCGGCGAAGGCCTCCACGCCCTGGTCATCCGTGAAGTCGAAGGCCCCCTCCTGCGCGAAGTGCTCGCCTTCCACGATGGCAACCAGAGCCGTGCCGCGGTCGCTCTCGGCATCAACCGTGCCACCCTGCGCAAGAAGCTGGCCGCCCACGGCATTTCCTGAGGCAATCCGTCCCGGGGCCGCACGGACGTCCGGGCGGCTATAATGGAGCGCTTTCCGCCCCGGAAGTGCCCATGTCCACGCCCGACCTCGTTCCCGTCCGCCGCGCGCTCGTCAGCGTTTCCGACAAGCAGGGCCTGACGGAACTCGCCCGCCGCCTCGCGGCCGCGAACATCGAAATCCTTTCCACCGGCGGCTCGGCGAAGGCGCTGCGCGACGCGGGCATCCCCGTGCGGGACGTCGGCGACCTCACCGGCTTCCCCGAAATCATGGCCGGCCGCGTGAAGACGCTCCACCCGCGCGTGCATGGCGGGCTGCTGGGTCGTCGCGGTACCGACGACGCCGTCATGGCCGAGCATGGCATCCTGCCGATCGATCTTCTCGTGCTCAACCTGTACCCGTTCGAGCGCACCGTGGCCGATCCCGCGTGCTCGCTGGACGATGCGATCGAAAATATCGATATCGGCGGACCGGCCATGCTTCGCGCCGCCGCGAAGAACTGGAACCACGTCGGCGTACTGACCGATCCGGCGCAGTACGACGATGCGCTCGCGGAAATCGAAGGCAAGGGTGGCCTGTCGCGCGCCACACGATTCAAGCTGTCCGTCGCCGCGTTCAATCGCGTATCGAACTACGACGCGGCGATCAGCGACTACCTCTCCGGCGTTTCGCTTGACGACTCGCACACCGCGGTCTCCTCGCGCGCGGAATTTCCGGAGCAGTCCAACGGACGCTTCGTGAAGGTGATGGATCTTCGCTATGGCGAGAATCCCCATCAGGCCGGCGCGTTCTATCGCGACCTGTATCCGGCAGCGGGCACGCTCGCGACGTTCCGCCAGTTGCAGGGCAAGGAACTCTCGTTCAACAACATCGCCGACGCCGATGCGGCGTGGGAATGCGTGCGCCAGTTCGACGCCCCCGCCTGCGTCATCGTCAAGCATGCCAATCCCTGCGGCGTCGCCGTCGCGGCGGACCCGCTCGCCGCCTACGAACTCGCCTACGCGACCGACCCGACCTCGGCGTTCGGCGGCATCATCGCCTTCAACCGCCCGCTCGACGCGGAGACCGCGAAGGTCATCCTCAAGCGGCAGTTCGTCGAAGTGCTGATTGCACCGTCCGTGGATGCGGGCGCGGTGGAAGAAGCCACGAAGAAAGCCAACGTGCGCGTGCTGGAAATTCCGCCCGGTGACGGTCGCAATACGCACGACATCAAGCGCGTGGGCTCCGGCCTGCTGGTGCAGACGGCGGACCATCGGCAGGTGCAGCGCGACGAACTCAAGGTCGTCAGCAAGCGCCAGCCCAGCGCCGCCGAACTCGACGACCTCCTGTTCGCCTGGCGCGTCGCCAAGATGGTCAAGTCGAACGCGATCGTCTACGCGAAGGACAACCGCACGGTCGGCATCGGCGCGGGCCAGATGAGCCGCGTGGTGAGCGCGAAGATCGCAGGCCTTAAGGCCGAAGAAGCAGGCCTCGTCGTGCCGGGCAGCGCCATGGCGTCGGATGCGTTCTTCCCGTTCCGCGACGGCATCGACGCGGCGGCCGCCGCCGGTATTCGTGCGGTGATCCAGCCGGGCGGATCGATGCGCGATAACGAAGTGATCGCCGCGGCGGATGAGCACGATATGGCGATGGTGTTTACCGGCGTTCGCCACTTCAGGCACTGAGGTCGCGTGCTTTCGCCAGCAGCGCTGGCTCCTGCAGGGAACCCGTTACCTTGTAGAAGCCAGCCCTGCCGGCGATTCAACCCGCCGCATCGCATAACGCCGCGCCAGTACCGCACACGTCATCAGCTGGATCTGATGAAACAGCATGATCGGCAATACGATCAGTCCCAGCGGATGCCCGGCGAACAACACCTTCGCCATCGGCACGCCCGAGGCCAGGCTCTTCTTTGAGCCGCAGAACACGATCGTGATCTCATCCTCCGTCGCAAAGCCCAATGCTCGCGCACCGTAACGCGTGACCAGCAGCGCGCAGGCCAGCAGCACGATGTTCACCACGATCAGGCCGGCGAGCACCGGCACCGGCAACTGATGCCAGAGCCCCTGCAACACGGCGGCACTGAAAGCCGTATACACCACGAGCAGGATCGATCCGCGGTCGACATAAGTCAGCAGCTTCGCGTGTTTGCGTACCCAGCCGCCGATCCAGCGCTGCGCGATCTGGCCGGCGACGAAGGGCACGAACAGTTGCATGACGATGGCGCCCACCGAGTGCCACGACAGGCCGCCCTGCCCGGTACCCGCGATCATCAGGCCGACCAGCAACGGCGTGATGAAGATACCCAGCAGGCTCGATGCCGACGCCGATACGATCGCGGCCGGCACATTGCCGCGCGCGATCGACGTGAATGCGATGGACGACTGCACCGTCGAGGGAAGCGTGCACAGAAACAGGATGCCCAGGTACAGATCGGGTGAGACCAGCGGCGACAGTACCGGCTTCAATACCAGGCCGAGCAGCGGGAACAGCAGGAAGGTGCTGGCCAGCACCGTGAGGTGCAGCCGCCAGTTGGTCATCCCGGCGACCACGGCCTCACGCGACAGCTTCGCGCCGTGCAGGAAGAACAACAGGGCGATGGCGAGGTCGGTGACCACCTCGAAGACGGCGGCGGCCTCGCCCCTGCAAGGCAGCAGGCTGGCCAGCAGGACGGTGGCGATCAGCGAAAGGGTGAAACCATCGGGGAGAAAGCGGCGCATGGGGGCGACACAGGGGCAGCGGGAATGGCACCTATTGCAGCTTCAACCGGTTGATAAGGCAATTCGTTTTATCTGATTCAGTGATACATTAATCGCATGAATGTCTCCCTGCGACAGCTCCGGGCGTTCCTGGCCGTCGCCAGCCACCGGCATTTCCGACGCGCAGCGGAGACCCTGCATCTCACGCAGCCGGCCGTCAGCCGCCTCGTGGCCGACCTCGAGGGCGAGCTCGACGTCCGCCTCTTCGACCGGAGCACGCGCGAGGTCGTGCCGACCGAAGCCGGCCGCTATCTCGAGCAGGCCCTGGCGCGCGTCCTCGATGAGCTCGACGGGGTCCTCGCCCATGCCCGCACCCAGGCGGATCCTCTGCGCGGGCGCGTACGAATCGCGGCGGTACCGACGCTGTCGGCCGGCCTGGTGCCCTTATGCATCGCCCGCTGCGCGATCGGGCACCCGTCGCTGGAAATCGTTCTGCGCGACCAGAACCAGACCCAGGTACTGGACGCGGTGCGGGGCGGCGAGATCGACTTCGGCCTGACGGTGGAACCGGCGACCGTGGAAGAGTTCGACGCGGAGACGATTCTTCGCGATCCTTTCGACGTCGTGTGCCGCAGCGATCATCCGATGGCCTCGATGCCGATCGTGCCGTGGGAGGCCCTCGAAGATCAGCCGCTGATCCTGCTCGACCATGCCTCCGGCAGCCGGCGGATCATCGATGCCGCGTTCACCTCACACGACATCCCGATGCACGTGACACTCGAAGTGGGGCACCCGCATACCGCGTTCCGTATGGTCGAAGCGGGTCTCGGTGTGACGGTCACACCACGGCTGTCGCTGGATGCGTTGCGGCCGGGCCTGGTGGCGATACGCCTGACGCCGGAGCTGAGCCGTGAAGTCACGCTGGTTCGTCGCCGGGCGCGATCGTTGTCGCCGCCTGCGCAGACGGTCTGGGAAACGTTCCGCGACATCGCGCTCACGCTGGCTTGAACGCGGCGGGCGCACCCTTCGCGCTTTGTGGCAGGAGGTCGGTCGATGAGCTACCAGCTTTATTACTGGACGGGACTGCAGGGGCGCGGCGAGTTCGTTCGTCTGTGTCTCGAGGATGCGGGCGCCGAATACGCCGACGTCGCGCGCATCGAGGGCGACGACGCGATCATGCCGTTTCTGAGCGGCGATCGGGAGGGCGCCCTGCCCTTCGCTCCACCCTTCCTGAAGTCCGGGCGCCTCGTGATCGCGCAGGTCGCCAACATTCTGCAGTACCTCGGGCCGCGCCATGGGCTGGTGCCGGAAGGCGAGTCGAAGCGACTGCATGCGCACCAGCTGGAACTGACCGTCACCGACTTCGTGGCCGAAGTGCACGATACGCATCACCCGGTTTCCAACGAGCTGTACTACGAAGACCAGCGCGACGAGGCGAAGAAGCGCGCGAAGGATTTCCGCGAGCACCGCATCCCGAAATTCCTGGGTTACTTCGAGAAGTCGCTCGAACGCGGCGGCGGCAGGTTTCCGCTGCGCGAGCACTCGTACGTGGACCTGTCGCTGTTCCAGATTATGGCGGGACTGGAGTACGCGTTTCCCAAAGCGCTGGCGAAGCAGAAAGTACCGCTGCTGAGGGACCTGGCGAAACGCGTAGCCGACCGGCCGAATATCGCCGCCTATCTGGCGTCGGAACGCCGTGTGCCGTTCAACACCAACGGCATCTTCCGGCATTACCCCGAACTGGATGACTGAGCTTCGGGCAGGAGCCCGCCTGCCACGGCGGGCACCCATTCAACCCGTCAGTTCGAACCGGCGGGCTTCGGCGCGGCGCCCCACTCGTAGACCTTGTAGTAAACCGGGTTCACGGGGCCGTTCTTGGGGTCGTTGTGCAGCTTGCCGTCCGGGTCGGCCATATACGTCTGCGGCACGCCGTTCTTGGGCGTCACGACGACCATGAACAGCTTGCCACCCGTACGGTATTCCTCAACGCGGTCGCCATTGTCCTGATTGCGCACGGTCACCTGAGGTGCCTGCTGGCCGCGGGCGTCGACGGCGCCCCTGTCCTGCATGGTCGGCAGGTCGACCGGCGAGCGAACGCCCTGGGCGTCCGAGGTGGCCGGCGTCGACTTGCCGTCCTGGGCCTCGTCGTAGGTCACCGGCCGGTCGACGGGCTTCTGCCCCGAGCGGTCCGCTTCACCCGGCTTGACGCCCGGATCGTTCAGCCCCGGTGGCGGCGGAAGGGGGGCGAACTTCGGATCCGTGGCGGTTTGCGCGGCGGCGGGCAGCGCCAGGACGAGGGCGAGCGCGGCGACGAGGACAGACGAGCGGTTCATGGGGAATCTCTCCAGGCGGGGGAACGAGGATAGCAAGGCGCCACCCTGTTTCCACGTGAACGATCGACCATGACGAACCCTGCGCGACCGACCGTGAGAGAATCCGGGGATGCCTACACTCACGCTCATCGACGGGTCCTCGTACCTGTATCGCGCGTTCCACGCGCTGCCTCCCCTGACCAATGCTTTCGGCGAGCCCACGGGCGCGCTGTTCGGTATCGTCAACATGCTGCGCACGACCATGAAGGCCGGTTCCGACTACGTCGCCTTCGTCTGCGACGCACCGGGACGTACCTTCCGCGACGATCTGTACCCGGAGTACAAGGCCAACCGCCCGTCGATGCCGGACGACCTGCGCGCGCAGGTCGAACCGATGATGAAAATCGTCGGCGCACTGGGCTTTCCCATCCTTTGCGTGACCGGTGTCGAAGCCGACGACGTGATCGGCACCCTCGCCCGCCAGGCGGCCGAGCAGGGCATCGATACGATCATCTCCACCGGCGACAAGGATTTCGCGCAGATGGTCGGCAAGCACACGCTGCTGATCAACACGATGACCAACACCACCATGGATGCCGACGGCGTCTTCGCCAAGTTCGGCGTTCGTCCCGAGCAGATCGTCGATTATCTCACCCTCATGGGCGACAGCATCGACAACGTTCCGGGTGTGGAAAAGTGCGGCCCGAAGACGGCGGCGAAATGGCTGGGCGAGTACGGCAACCTCGATGCGCTGCTTGCGAATGCCGACAAGATCGGCGGCAAGATCGGCGAGAACCTGCGCGCGGCCATCCCGCGCCTGCCGCTATCCCGCGAGCTGGTGACGATCCGTACCGATGTGCCGCTGGAATTAGCGCCGGTCGACCTGTCGATGCGCGATCGCGATGTCGACGCACTGCGGGAGCTTTATGCTCGCTATGACTTCAAGGCGGCGCTGAAAGACCTCGATGCAGGCACCGACGCGCCGGCCAGGGCTCCGGTTTCCGCGGCGGGTTCCGCCGCGCCGGCGACGTCGGCCGCTCCCGTGGTCGCCGCACCGGATATCTCGCTGTCCCACCCCGGCGAATACGAACTGGTCCTCACCGAAGACCGCCTCGCCGCATGGCTGGAGAAGCTCGAAACCGCGACGCTGATCGCCTTCGATACCGAGACCACCAGCATCGACGCGATGATGGCGGAGATCGTCGGCGTGTCGCTTGCCGTGGAACCCGGCAAAGCCGCGTATATCCCGCTGGCCCACGATTATCCCGGCGCGCCGACGCAGCTGCCGAGAGATCATGTGCTCAGCGCGCTGAAACCGGTCCTCGAAGATCCGAAGCGCCGCAAGGTCGGTCAGCACGGCAAGTACGACATCAACGTCCTGTCGCACTACGGTATCGACGTGCAGGGCCTGGCGCACGACACCATGCTGGAGTCGTACATCTTCAACGCCACCGCCACGCGCCATGACATGGACTCGCTGGCCCAGCGTTACCTCGGCTACACGACGATCAAGTACGAACAGGTCGCCGGCAAGGGCGCGAAGCAGATTCCGTTTTCGCAGGTGGACTGCGACACGGCCTGCCGCTACGCCGCGGAAGACGCCGACATCACGCTGCGCCTGCACCATGCGCTGTGGCCGAAGCTCGAAGCCGAGCCGTCGCTGCGTGACGTCTATCAGGACATCGAGGTGCCACTCGTCCCCGTACTGGCGAAGATGGAGCGCACCGGCGTGCTGATCGATGCGCACGTGCTGCGCCTGCAGAGCCAGCAGCTCGGCAAGCGCATGCTTGAATTGCAGAGCGTCGCGCACGCGTCGGCCGGTCACGAGTTCAACCTCGACTCACCGAAGCAGCTGCAGGCCGTACTGTTCGACGAGCTCGGTCTCGCGGCGAAGGTGAAGACGCCGACCGGCCAGCCCTCGACCAACGAGGAAGCGCTCGAAGCGATCGCCGAAACGCACGAACTGCCCCGCATCATCCTCGAGTACCGTGGCCTCGCCAAGCTGCGCTCGACGTACACCGACAAGCTCGCCGGCATCGTCAACCCGCGTACGGGCCGCGTACACACCAGCTACCACCAGGGCGCGGTCGCTACAGGCCGCATCAGCTCGTCGGACCCGAATCTGCAGAACATTCCGGTGCGCACCGAGGAAGGCCGGCGCATCCGCCAGGCCTTCGTCGCGCCGCCGGGATGGCGCATCGTCGCGGCCGACTACTCCCAGATCGAGCTGCGCATCATGGCGCACCTGTCCAGCGACGAGGGTCTGGTTCGCGCATTCCGGGAGGGTGGCGACGTCCACCGTGCCACCGCGGCGGAAGTCTTCGGCGTACCGGCCGATGAGGTCACCACCAACCAGCGCCGCGCGGCGAAGGCGATCAACTTCGGCCTGATGTACGGCATGAGCGCTTTCGGGCTCGCGAAGCAGCTCGGCGTCGATCGAGGCGAAGCATCCGATTACATGGGTCGCTACTTCTCGCGCTATCCCGGCGTCCGCACGTTCATGGACACGACCCGCGAACAGGCGCATCGCGACGGCTACGTGCAGACGTTGTTCGGCCGCCGCCTGTACCTGGACAATCTGAACTCGCGCAATCAGGCGTTTCGCGCCGGTGCCGAGCGCGCCGCCATCAACGCGCCGATGCAGGGAACCGCCGCCGACATCATCAAGCGCGCGATGATCGCGGTATCGGGCTGGATCGAAGGCCGCGACGATGTCCGCCTGCTGATGCAGGTGCACGATGAACTGGTCTTCGAGGTTCGCGAGGACGCCGTTGACGAGATCCGCGCCGGCATCGAGAAGCACATGACCGGTGCGGCATCGCTCAGCGTGCCGTTACAGGTCGACATCGGCGTCGGAGCCAACTGGGACGAGGCGCACTGAGGGTGTACCAAGCGTCGTACCGCGGCGCTCCTGGTCGTTTTCGGAATCACGCGGCCGTCCAAACGTAAGATTTCCGTTTTGTCGTTCATATTGAATGACGGCAACTCGTTGATAAGTCAGCCCATAAATACGGGCTGACTTTTTTTCGCGATCCGTTGCAACTTTCTCCTCGTTCGCGCGTCTATATCTTCGGACGCACGCAACGGCGTCCCATCGGTGGATCCCACCTCCCTGGGATCACCTCAGGACGACCCGGTCTTCCCCTGGGCCCGGTCATCCACCCCGCCCCGGAGGCTCCCCTGGCCTCCGGGGTTTTTTTTGCGGAAACCGGCTCTCCCCACGTCGCCCTCACATCCGTCAACGCATCCTCCCGCCCACATCGAACCGGGAGGAATCAAACATGCGTGCAGGCCTGATTGTCGTTGGCATTATCCTTGTCGCGGCAGGTATCTGGATCACCGTCGGCGGCGGCAGCTATCAGAAGACCGACACCGTCGCGTCGCTGGGACCGGCCAAGATCGAAGCGACCCATAACAAGTCCATCCCGCAGTGGGTGGGCATCGCCGGGATCGTGATCGGCGGCATCGTCGCTGTCGCGGGCATCGCGCAGAAGCGCTGATCGCCCCGTCGGGCCAAGGTGGGAGCCCAGCCGCTACAATGGGCGGATGGATGTCTCCCACCTTCTCGACGATCTGAACGACGCCCAGCGTGAGGCTGTCAGCGCCCCGCCCGGCCATTATCTGATCCTCGCGGGCGCCGGCTCCGGCAAGACCCGCGTCCTGATCAACCGCATCGGCTGGCTGACCCAGGTCGAACGCGTGCCGCCCTGGGCGATCCTGGCGGTCACCTTCACCAATAAGGCGGCGGGCGAAATGCGCTCGCGCCTGGACGGGATCATCCCTGGCGGTACGCAGGGGCTTACCGTCGGCACCTTCCACGGCATCGCCCACCGCCTGCTCCGCCGTCACTGGCGCGAGGCCGGGCTGGTCGAGGGCTTTCAGATCCTCGACTCCGACGACCAGCAACGGCTGATCAAGCGGGTGATTGCCGGCATGGGGCTGGACGAGGCGCGTTTCCCGCCGCGTCAGGCCGCCTGGCAGATCAACAACTGGAAAGACGAGGGCAAGCGTCCGGACAGCATCGAGCACCGCGACCATCCGGTCACGCGCACGTTCGTCGAGGTCTACAAGGCGTACGAGCAGCAGTGCCAGCGCGCCGGCCTGGTCGACTTCGCCGAGTTGCTGCTGCGCGCGCACGAGCTCTGGCTGAAGGACCCGCAGGTACTCAAGCACTACCAGGATCGCTGGCGCTACCTGCTGATCGACGAGTTCCAGGACACCAACACGCTGCAGTACGCGTGGATCCGCGTGCTCGCCGGCAACACGGGGCAGGTCTTCGTGGTCGGCGACGACGATCAGGCGATCTACGGCTGGCGCGGCGCAAAGGTGGAAAACGTGCAGCAGTTCCTGCGCGATTTTCAGGGCGCCAGGACCATCCGCCTCGAGCAGAACTACCGCTCCACCTCGACCATCCTCAACGCCGCCAACGCGGTGATCGCCCGTAACGGCGGACGCCTGGGCAAGCAGTTGTGGACCGACGGCGGCGAAGGCGAGCGCATCGCGCTGTATGCGGCGTACAACGAACAGGACGAAGCACGCTTCGTGGTCGAACGTATCCGCGAGCACATCGCGGAGCACGGCAATGCCCGCGACTGCGCCATTCTCTACCGCTCCAACGCGCAGTCGCGCAACTTCGAAGAACAGCTCATCCAGCGCGATACGCCTTACCGCGTGTATGGCGGCCTGCGCTTCTTTGAGCGCGCCGAAATCAAGGACGCGCTGGCCTATCTGCGCCTCGCCTCCAACCGTCATGACGACGCCGCCTTCGAGCGCGCGGTGAACACGCCGCCTCGCGGCATCGGCGACCGCACGCTCGACGAACTGCGCCGCCGCGCCCGCAGCGATGGCAGCTCGATGTGGGAATCCACACTCACCGAAGCCTCGATCGGTTCGCTGGCGGGCCGGGCGAAAAACGCACTGAAGGCCTTCATCGGGCTCATCGATAACCTGGCTCGTACCTTCGGCGGTCACGACAACGTCAGCGGCGACGACACCCCCACCGCGCTCGACCTCGCTGAGCAGATCGAACACGCCATCCTGCATACCGGTCTGCGCGACTTCTACGAAAACGACAAGCGCGGCAACGGGGAGGCCCGGGTCGAGAACCTGGACGAGCTGGTCAACGTGGCCAGCCGCTTCGAGATGACACCGGAAGATGTGGATGCCGGGCTCAACGAGCTGTCCGCCTTCCTGTCACACGCCGCGCTCGAGGCGGGCGAAGGTCAGGGCGAAGCCTGGGACGACTGCGTCCAGCTGATGACCCTGCATTCGGCCAAGGGCCTGGAATTCCCGGTGGTGTTCCTCGTCGGCATGGAGGAAGGCCTGTTCCCGAGCCAGCGCTCCACGGAGGAAGAAAATCGCCTCGAGGAAGAACGACGCCTGGCGTATGTGGGCATCACGCGCGCCCGCGAGCGCCTGTTCCTGTCGCATGCGGAATCGCGCCGCATGCACGGCACCGAGATCCTCGCCCGACCATCGCGCTTCCTTGGCGAGATCCCGCCCGAGCTGATCGATGAGCTGCGCCCGCGGGTGCAGGTGTCCCGCCCGGCGTATGCGGACCGTTACGCCGGCAGTTCATCGCTCGAGGAAGCCTCGCCGATTCGCCTGGGACAGCGGGTCAGCCACCCCAAGTTCGGCGAGGGCACCATCGTCAGTGCCGAAGGCGCCGGTGCGCATATGCGCGTCCAGGTGAATTTCGAGGATGCCGGGAGCAAGTGGTTGGTTTACGCTTATGCCAATCTGACCGCGTTGTAAGGGGGCTCCAACGCCGATCGCCTGGCATGGACGACTACGCGGCTCATGCAGGCAAGGGAAGAAAGGCATGATCGTCGGGATCGACCTGGGAACCACGAACAGTCTCGTCGCCGCGTGGATCGATGGCGCGCCGCGCCTCATTCCGAATGCGCTGGGCGGCGTGCTGACGCCTTCGTGCGTCGGCATCGATGACGACGGCAGCGTCCTCGTCGGCGCGGCGGCACGCGAACGCCTGCAGACCCACCCGCAGCGCACGGCATCCCTTTTCAAGCGGTACATGGGCAGTGCCCGGACCGTACGCCTGGCCGATCGCGACTATCGCCCGGAAGAACTTTCCGCCCTGGTCCTGCGTTCACTGAAAGCGGATGCCGAAGCGTTCCTCGGCCAGCCGGTCACCGAGGCCATCATCACCGTGCCGGCGTATTTCTCCGATGCACAGCGCAAAGCCACGCGTGTCGCCGGTGAACTCGCCGGGCTGAAGGTCGAGCGGTTGCTCAACGAGCCTACGGCCGCGGCGCTCGCTTATGGCTTGCATGACGCCGGCGGCGAGACCCAGTTTCTGGTCTTCGACCTGGGCGGCGGCACCTTCGACGTGTCGATTCTGGAGATGTTCGAAGGTGTCATGGAAGTGCGCGCCAGCGCGGGTGACAACATGCTGGGTGGCGAGGATTTCGCCACACTGATTGCCGATCTCGCTTTCGTCGAGGGTATTCCGCAAGCCGCACGCGACGATGCAAGGTTCATGCAGCGCCTCGCGGCACGGGCGGAAGTCGCCAAGCGTGAGCTGAGTACGCAGGGAAAGGCGCGCTTCGAGATCGCCTGGCGTGACCAGACCGTAGCCGTGGCGCTCGACGGGGACGCGTTCGAGAAGCTCGCCCAGCCTCTTCTGAACCGCCTGTGGCGCCCGATCGAGCGTGCGTTGCGTGACGCGCGCATTCGCGCCGCGGACCTGGACAACGTGGTGCTGGCCGGCGGTGCCACACGCATGCCGATGATTCGTGCGCTGGCGACACGCATGTTCGGGCGTTTCCCCGCGGTCGGTCACCCTCCCGACGAGGTGGTCGTGCTCGGCGCCGCCGTGCAGGCGGGCCTGAAAATGAAGGACAAGGCGCTCGACGAGACGGTAATGACCGATGTATGCCCGTACACGCTGGGTACGGAAGTGTCGCGACGGATCGAGAACGGCGCCCAGGCCGCCGGCTTCTATGCGCCGGTGATCGAGCGCAACACGGTGGTGCCGGTGAGTCGTGTACAGCGTTTCGTACCGCTGACACCACAGCAGAAACAGATCCGGATCGGTGTGTATCAGGGCGAGTCGCGCATGGTGCGCGATAACATCTCACTGGGTGAACTGACCTTGCCGCTGGAGCCAGGCCCCGGACACGCCGACGGTGTGGATGTTCGCTTCACCTACGACGTCAACGGCCTGCTCGAGGTGGAGGTCACCGTCGTCGCGACGGGCAAGGTCGAGCAGCTCGTGATCGAGAGCGGCGATACGCACATGCAACCCGCCGAAGTCGCCCGTCGCCTTGCCGCGCTGTCCGAGCTGAAGATCCATCCCCGCGACACCCTGGAAAACAGGACGCTGCTCGCGCGGGCGGAACGCATGTACGAGCAATCGCTGGGCGATCTGCGCGATCGTCTCGGCGACGTCATTCTCCGCTTTGAACAGACGCTCGCCACGCAGGATCCGCGACTGATCGCACGCGACGCGGCCGCGTTCCGCGAGGCGATCGACAGCGTCGAACGTGACCATTACCTCATGCCGGATCCGGCGGTCTGACCGTTATGGAATCATCCTTCTTCGCCGTGCTGGGCATCGATCCCGACGCCGATGAGCGCGCCATCCGGCGCGCGTATGCCACGCGCCTGAAGGCCATCGATCCGGCGCGGGAGCCAGCGGCCTTTGCGACGCTGCGCGAGGCGTATGAAGAGGCGCAGGCGTGGTATCGCGACGGCGCGGGCGCCGACGTTCCGCGCCAGCACGCGGTGACGGACGATGTTCCGCCGACACCCGCGACAGCCAGCCTCGACCCCCGGGACGAAGCGAGCGCTGCCTTGTCGTCCTTTGCGGGCAGCCTTGTCGCGGAGCCTGGCACCGGCGCGCGTGTGCTTCTGTATCGCGTGACGCAGACCGTACGCGGCCACGTCGATGCGCCGGCCTGGTTCGAAGTGCTGCTGATCGCCGCGATCGCCGGGCAGGATTTGACCAGGCGCGATGAAGTCTTCGCTGCGGCGACGCAGGAATTCCACTGGAACGAGGTCGGCCGTCTCGCCGAGCTGGGCGATCACGGGCGCTGGGTCGAACACGTGCTCGTCCAGGAGACCGGATGGAAGGCACTGCCGGAACGCGTGCAGGAGCGGGTTTTCGACGCGATTCGCGCCGCCACACGCGAGGACGACGTGCGGGCGCCCCACGTGGTCGCCGCATGGCCCCTGATCGCCCGATATCTCGGTACGTATCGAACCTACCTGTCACTTCGCGTCACGAACGAGGTGCTCGAGGCCTGGCGCGAGGCGTTTGCGGCCTTGCCGCCGGCGCGTCGTCGCAAGCTCGAACGCAAGGCGGAGCGCGGTGCGGCACCGGCGGCGTGGTGGAGCTGGATCAGGGAGCGTTTCACTGGCGGACTTGCCTGGCTCTTCTACTTCGGCATGGCGGTCCGCATCGCCGTCGCCATCTTTCGCCAGCTCGGATGGATGAAGTGACCGCGGGAACCCCGTGGCATCTGCAGGTGCTCGGGTTGCCGGGGTATGCGGACCCGGTCGCCGTCCGTCGCGCGTACGCCGCCGCGCTCCGTCAGATCGATCCCGAAACGGATCCCGCCGGTTTCGGCAGGCTGCGCGAAGCGTACGAAGCGGCCCGGGCGTGGTGCGAGGCGGGAGCAAGCGAGCCGACCCTCGCCGTGTCGACGGACGTCGGGGCGCTCCGGTACGACGCCCGTGAGCCGGAAGAAGTGACCGCCGGGGCATCCCCCGACCATCCCCCCGTGACGGACAACACGCTGGCGCTGGCCATGGATTTCGCCGCCGGGGTCGGTACCCACGGCGCCGGGCAGGTGGCCGCGCTCCTGGCTGCTTCGCTGGCGGAGGTGCGCAAGCAATACATCGATGCGCCGGGCCTGTACGAGGAACACCTGATCGATCTGGTCGCGCTGCAGCGTATCGGCCATCGGGTAAACGTCTTCGCGGCGGCGGAAGAGCAGTTCCACTGGCACGAGGTGGGCCATCTTGCCGCGCTGGGCGAACGGGGCCAGTGGGTCGAGAAGGTGCTGTCCGAACGCGATGCGTGGAACGAGCTGGGTACCGACCAGCGCCATGGATGGCTCGCGGTCTTCGCCCGTGCCGAGACGTCGCTGGACACATCGCTGCTGCGACACTGGCCTGAGGTGGCAAGGCTCCGCGAGAGCTATCCGGCGTGGCTCGGCCTGCACCTGTCGCATGACACGCTGCAAGCATGGCAATCCATGTTCGACGCGCAGTCGCCATCCTCCCAGGACATGTACAGGCGCATGGCGTTGCCCGATTCGGCCTTTCTACCGGCCAGGGTCGCCCGTGCCCGCGAACGCGCACGAGGCAGGTCGTCCTCGTGGCTGGCGGTGCTGGTCATGTCGATGTGCGTAGGCATCGGACATCTGGTCTTTAACGGGTTCGCAGACAAACCTTCCGTGCCGTACGACCCGACGCCATTACCGGCGGATACGCCACGCCAGTGTGCCGATCTCTATCTGGAACTCGATGCGCCTGACGCGTTGGCCGGAAGGGCATCTGTGGAGGCGGAACGCCTCAAGACACGTGCGGACCGCTGCGCCAGAGCCGGGCACTGGCATCCGCCAGCGCCCGGTCGCTGATCACGGCGACAAACGCGGCACCCCGTGCTGGTCACGCTCTTCCACCGCCGTGACACGCGTATCGATACGTCCCGTACGGATCTCGGGCAGTGCCTCGGTGACCTCGCCGCGCGCCAGTGCCAGCGCGTTGCGATAGCAACGCTGGGCAATGGCGGGATTCTCTTCGCCGACGTAGACGTCGCCAAGCGCTTCCCAGGCGGCGACGCTGGGCTCGATGGCCAGCGCGCGCTCCAGCAGCGGCTTCGCCTTGCCCCACAGACGCACGCGAACGCACATGCGGCCGACTGCCGTAAGCAGTGCCGCATCGTTCGGATGCGTGTCGATCCAGGCCTCCGCCTTGCGCAGGCGCTGATCGATATCTTCCGCACCCATGCCGCCATAGGTGGCGACCAGCGTCGGCGACCATTCGCGACGCAGTGACGTCTCGATCTCGTCCATCGCCGCCATGATCTGACCGTGACGCGCCGCCTGGCGCGCATACGCGTCCACGGCCGCGGGCAGGCGACGCTGCCCCTTCGGCAGCTGCGACCACAACGCGGCCAGTGCCGCGCCGTCCGGCGCGCTGGCGATATACGCCGTGACGATGCGCGATTCCAGTTCGGCAAAGGCACGCGAGCCGAACTCGCCGCTCTTCTGCAGGGGTTCGATCGCGCGGACCGCGCCGCGTGCGTCACCCGAGGCGAGCGAGGCTTCGGCAAATTCGATCCAGCCCGCGGGCGTGAGCGCACCGCTGTTGGCTTCGGGCGCCAGCAAGGTGGCGGCGTCGGCCGGCTTGCCAGCACGACGCAACAGGCGGGCACGCAACACGCGGGCGGCACGCGGCGTTTCCTGCGCGGCCTGGTCGAGTGTTTCCAGCGCTCGGGTCGACTCGCCGTGACGCTCGGCGGCTTCGGCGGCGGCGAGCAGGGCGGGACCGCGAACGGAGGGGTAACGCGCCGCGCGGTTGAGGTCGCGCTCGGCTTCGCCGTGACGACCTTCGATCAGCGAGACGAGGCCATCGGAGAGACGGCGGCGACTGAGGTTGCGATGACGACGCGTCATCGCCCCGAACGGCCAGCGGATCAGCGCCACGAGCGCGGTGATCGCCGCCCATGCCAGCAACAGGATCACGACGGCGGTCACCACCGTCATCTGCACGTTGGTGCCGCGCAGGTGGATCAGTACATAGCCGGGATCGTCGGCGACCCAGTGCCATGCGAACGCGGCGATCACCGCGACGAGAATGAGACCGACAATCCAGCGCCAGAGCTTCATGGCGTGGCCTTCGGCGCCGGAGCGGCGCTCGACGGAACGGCCGGTGCCGCAGGCGCGGACGCGCTGGCCGCATGGGCGGGACCACTGTTGGTGTCGCCACCCTTCAGCGCATGCACGGAACGCAGGTTGCGCAGTTCCGCGAGCGCGGCGCCGAGCTTAGGCTCCTGCCCCTTCGCCTGACTGGCCAGCAGCGCCGCGATGCGCGAACGCGCAGCCTGCACGGCGGGCGAAGCCGGATCGAAGCGGGCGGCCAGCGTGGCATCCACGCGCTTGAGCGCAGCATGGCGACCGACGTCGTCGTAGGCAAGCACGGCCGATTCCGCATGAGCCACATCCAGCGCGGCCAGTTCGCGTGCGATGCGGTCGTCGGCCAGACCCAGCGGGGTGCCGTCGTCGTGACTGACCTTGACGATGCTGCCCAGCGCGTCGCCGGCACGCTGCCAGAAATCGCGATCCTGAGCCGTGTCGTTCTTCGCGTCGGTGCTCGTCAGCGGCAGCGTCGGGATCTGTGCACGCAGGTCGGCCAGTGCCGCCAGATCGCTGGCCCGTGCAGGCGGAGCGATGCCGTTGAGCGCTTCGCGTTCGGCGGCCACGTTCTGCCGTACCGCGGAGAACGCACTGTCGTTAACCGACGCCAGCGTCTTGTCGGCAAGGTCGTAAGCAGACAGCGCGCCATTGGCGTCGCCGAACAGGGCGAAGCGTTCCTTCGCCATGCGCAGCAGCGATTCGGCTTCGTCGAGCAGCATCGCGTCATGACCGCTCAGGCTGCGCTCGGACAGATTGGCTACCGCATCCTCGAGGTTCTTCGTACGCTCGGACACGCCTAGCATCTCTTCGCGTGCGGAACGATTCACGCCATCGGCGTCACCGACCCGGCGACGAAGATTGGCGTTGTCGTCGCGCAGACCGTCGACGGCGGCCTGCAGCGTGTCCACCTGCCCGCGCAGACCGTTCGCCGCGCCCAGATCCTGGCGCATGTTCCAGACGGTCCAGCCGGTGTAACCCGCCGCGCCGAGCGCGGCCAGCGAGAGCAGGATGGCAACGGCAAGCGCGCCACCCCCACGGCGTGGAGCGGGGTCGCGCGACCGTTGCGCACGGGCGGTCGGAGGCGCGGCGGCCGGGGCCGGCTGCGCCGGGACGGAATCGGTCGGTGGGGTCTCGGTCGTCATGGGCCGCATGCTAACAGGCCGTACGCCAACGCATGGAACACATCCCTCAACGGCGCGTGAACGACACCTGGCTTGCGGCCGCGAGGAGGTCGCCCGGTAGCGCCGAGGCGGCCACCACCACGCGTTCGAAACCGACCTGCACGGCGATATCGCGCAGCCGCTCACTGCTGACGACGGCCACCGCCTGGATCAGGCGGCGCCAGGCGGGAGCGATCAGGGCGCGGTGCAGATGGTCGAGCGCCTCGGCGCTGGAAAGCAGGACGGCGGAGCGGCGCGTGAGCTTGAGGAGCGGGTCGATGTGCCGACGATCCAGCCGGGGCGCCACCCGGTGATAGACGTGGATCTCCGCCAGGAGGGCGCCCCGTGCCACGAGTTGCTCGCGGAGCAGCCCGCGCCCGCCTGCGGCGCCGATCAGGGCCACACAGCGGCCCTGGATGTCCGCCAGCTCGGGAAGATCGAGCACACCCTCGCTGTTCTGAGACGTTTCTGGGAAGCGCGCATCGGGCAGGTTCGCGGTACGCAGGGCACGCGCCGTGCCGCGCCCGACGGCGATCACCACGGCGCGCGTGGCCAGCGGCAGCACGTCGGCGGCGAAACGCACGGCGGCAGGACTGGTGAAAATCAGGATATCGCCCTCGAGCGCACGGCGCAGATCGGCATCGACGGCGCTCGCATCCTCCGTGGCGCGCAACGAGAGGCCGGGCACGCTCACCGGAATGCCGCCGAGCTTGCGTACACGACGGCTCATCGGGCCAGCCGTGCCTGCGGGCCGGGTAATCACGACCGTGACGTTGCGAAGCGGGTGGGTACGGCTCACGTGAAAGCATCCTGCGAGTGATACGCCAGCATAGAAAGATGAGGGCCGCGTCACCAATGCCGAAGGTTGGGGCGCCATACGGATGCGAACGGATTACCTCGCCTCGTAGACTTGACCGCTTATGACTTCGATACCCGACGATCTCGCCAGCCTCGAGCGCTTCATCCTCGACGGCATCCCCCTCGCGCAGGCCATGCGGGTGCACCTCGCCGAGTTCGATGGCGAACGCCTCGTCATGACCGCCCCGCTCGCCCCCAACATCAACGACAAGGCCTGTGCGTTCGGCGGCAGCCTGGTCACCCTGATGACCCTGGCCTGCTGGAGCCTGGTCGAGGCCATGCTGCGCCGTCGTGGCAGCGACTGCGATGTCTTCGTGGCGGATTCGACGGTGCGCTACCTGGATCCGGTCTGGACCGACCTGCGCGCGGAGGCCAGTCTGGCGCCCGGCGCACGCTGGAGCTCCTTTTTCGCGATGCTGGACGGCCGCGGCAGGGCCCGCGCCGACTTCACCTGCGTCGTCCCCGGCGGCAACGGCAAACCGCTTGCCAGCATGGACGCGCGCTTCGTGGCGAAACGCCGGGCATAATGCCCGCCGACGCCTCAACGGACCCTGCCATGCGCCGACTCGCCCTGTCCTCCCTCGTGCTCGTGCTCGCGACCCTCACCGGCTGCGCCACGGACATTCGTAACCAGGCGCTCAACAGCACCCTGATGAACTACGCGGGCTCGATCCGCTGGGGCGATTTCACCGGCGCGCAGATCTATATCGATCCGGATTACGCCGAGGAGCACCCGGTCAGCCAGGTCGAAATGAGCCGGCTGGCCCAGCTGCGGGTGACCGGCTACGACGAGGGCGGCGGCCCGCGGCCCGACGGCCCGGACGATGTCGTCCAGCTGGTCCAGATCAGCGTGGTCAACATCAACACGCAGGCGGAGCGGACCGTCCTCGACCGCCAGCGCTGGCACTACGACCGCGAAAAGAAGAAGTGGCGCCTGATGACTGGCCTGCCGAACTTCACACCGCAGTGAAGCCGCTATAATCGAGCGTTTAGCCCTACTGGCACGCGGAAGACCCGATGAACGACGTTTTGCAGAAGTTGCCCCAGTTCGTGAGCAACCATGGCGCGCTGGTCGCGCTTTTCGTGGTCATCCTGATCGCCCTGATCGCGGGCGAAGTCAGCGTGCTGTTCCGCAAGTGGAAGAGCCTGACGCCGGCCGGGCTCACCCAGCTGATCAACCGCGACACCCCGCTCATCGTCGACCTGTCGGCCAGCGCCGACTTCGAGAAGGCCCACATTCCGGGCGCAAAGAACGTCGCGATGAGCCAGTTCGACCCTGAAACCCAGAAGGACCTGAGCAAGGCGAAGGAGCTTCCGGTCGTGCTGGTCGACAAGGACGGGCGTGGCGTCGGCAAGGCGGCCAACCGCCTGATCAAGGCGGGCTTCGCCAGGGTGTTCGTGCTGGAAGGCGGCACCTACGGCTGGCAGGCAGCCCAGTTGCCGACAGCGAAAGGCAAACGGTAGGAGCGCGCGCCGCGCGCGATCCAGACCTGCGAAAGCGCCGGAAGTCCCTGGAGCCCCCCCCCCCCCCCCCCCCCCCTAGAGCCCCCCGGGGACCGCTAGAGACCGTGGATCCCCGCGCGCCCGCGCAGGATCGCATCGAGCACATCCGGCGCCAGATCGAACGAGTCGAAATACAGCCGGTCTTCCGGAAGACCGGCCTCGACAAAGAAGTCCCGGCCCGCCGCGATCATGGCCGGCGGCCCGCTCATGTAGAGCTCCACGCCCGTCAGGTCCGGATGGTCGGCCAGCAACGCGTTGTGGACCAGCCCCTCGCGCAACCCACCGGCCTGCGCTTCGTCCGGATCGGACAGCACCGGCGTGAAGGTGATGTTCGGCACCTTGCTGGCCCATGAGCGCGCAAGGTCGAGCAGGTAAAGATCCGCGGCGATCCGCGCGCCCCAGTAGATATGCATGGGACGGCGCGTGCCCAGCGCGATGAAGTGTTCGACGATGGCCTTCACGGGCGCGAAGCCCGTACCGCCGGCCATGAACAGCATGGGGCGCTCGGAATCCTCGCGCGGCACGAAGGTCCCCAGGGGCGCTTCGATCGCGAGGCGATCGCCGACTCTCAGCGACTCGTACACCCACGACGTGAAGCCGCCGCCGGGGACGTGACGCACGTGCAGTTCGATGAGCCCGTCGCGGCGGGGGCCGCTGGCGATCGAGAACGGGCGATGCTTGCCGTCCTCGAGGATCACATCCAGGTACTGACCTGGCAGCCAGTTCAGCCGGTCGCCCTGTAGAGGACGCAGCCAGATGCCTACGACATCGGGTGCGAGGAGGCGACGCTCGACCACCTCCGTTTCGACACGACGATGCGGAATGTCCTCGACGGAGGCGATCTCGCGCGCGCGAATGGCGATGTCGCCTTGCGGCACGGCCTGGCAGAGCAGGATCGCGTGGTGCTCGCTCTCCGACGCCGACAACGCCATGGGCGGATTGCGCGGGTAGGCGCAGTCGCCTTCGACCAGGGTGGCCTTGCAGCTGCCGCACACACCGCCACGGCAGGAGTACGGCAGCGCGATACCCGCCCGCTGGGCGGCTTCGAGTACGGTTTCGTCGGTCTCGGCATCGAATCGCTTGCCGGACGATGTCAGGGTTACGGTGGGCACCTGCGCATTGTAGGACAATGATGGCTTGCTCATGGGACGACCCCACGTATGGCCATCTGGAAAAACCCCATCGACCTCGCTCGCGTCAACGGCTGGAGCCGGGGCACGATGATGGAGACCCTCGACATCCGCTTCACCGACTTCGGCGACGACTGGCTGCGCGGCACCATGCCTGTCGATCAGCGCACGCAGCAACCGTTCGGTCTCCTGCACGGCGGTGCCTCCGTCGTGCTGGCCGAGACGCTCGGCAGCTCCGCCGCCCTGCTGACGCTGGACGTCGAGAAAGAAGTCGCCGTCGGCCTCGACATCAATGCCAACCATATCCGCGGCGTGCGCGGCGGCATCGTCACGGGCACAGCCAAAGCCCTGCATCTGGGTCGCACCACACAGGTCTGGGAAATCCGCATCGAAGAGGAACAGGGCAAGCTGGTCTGCCTCTCGCGCCTGACCATGGCGGTGATTCCATCGCCGGGTGGCGCGCCGGGGAACCTGCGCCCGTGAGCGAAAGCGCGCCGTACGCCGCCCTGTCGCCGGATGTCGTGCTGGCCGCCGTGGACGCCACCGGCACCTGGAGCGATGGCCGCCTGTTGACGCTCAACAGCTACGAGAACCGCGTGTTTCAGGTCGGCCTGGACGACGGTGGTTTCGTGGTGGCCAAGTTCTATCGCCCGGGCCGCTGGACCGACGCGGCTATCGAGGAAGAGCACGCGTTCGCCCTCGAGCTCGCCGCGGCGGAACTGCCGATGGTCGCGCCTCTCGCCTTCGATGGCCGGACGATGCTGCGCCATGAGGGTTATCGCTACGCCGTGTATCCGCGCCGGGGTGGCCGCGCGCCATCGCTCGAATCGGCGGACCAGCTCGAATGGCTGGGGCGGTTGCTCGGTCGCATGCATGCGATCGGTGCGCGCCAGCCGTTTCGTGCCCGTACCACGCTCGACCGGGCGACGATGATCGACACGCCGATGCGCGCCGCGCTGGGTTCCGACCTGCTGCCCGCGCATCTTTTCGATGCGTATCGCAACGCCGCGTCGCGCGTGGACGACGCCGTGGCGAACCGCATCGAAGCGGTCGGACCGGTTCACCGCATCCGCCTGCACGGCGACTGCCATCCGGGCAACGTCCTGTGGACCGACGCCGGCCCGCACTTCGTCGACCTGGACGACGCGCGCATGGGACCGGCCGTGCAGGATCTGTGGATGCTGGCGGGCGACGACGCCATGATGGATGCCTTGCTCGAAGGCTACGGCCAGTTTCGCGACTTCGACCCGACGGAGCTGGCGCTGGTGCCCGCACTGCGCGCGATGCGCCAGGTGCATTACGCCGGCTGGATCGCCGAGCGCTGGCACGACCCGGCTTTCCCCGCCGCGTTTCCCTTCGCGGCCGAGCCTCGCTGGTGGGAGCAGCACATCGCCGATCTGCACGACATCGCCGACGACCTTTAATCACATCTTTTCGCTTTCTCGTGGAGACCGCTTTGAATTCCTTCTTCACCCGCATCATCGCCGTGTTCGAAATCGCCGGCGGCCTGTTCGGTCTGGTCCATCAGTTCGAGCGTCTGCTCAACGGACGCTTCAGCGGTGTCGATGCCATCGTCGCCGTACTGGGCGTGCTGCTTTTCGGCTTCATCCTCGTCGCCGGCGTTCTGCTGGCGAGTAACGACGGTCGCGGCACGCAGATGTCGATCTGGGCCCAGTTCCTCCAGGCCCCGCTGATCGCCACCCCGATGTTCAGCTATGCGCTGTCCAGCGGCGCCTTCGCCAATCTCTCGGTCACCCTGCAGCGCTCGCCGCACCTGGGTTTCGACTGGGCGATCGCGGAGCATGGCTGGCTGCTCGCCCTCGGCGGCCCGTCTGCCGCGCATCTGGGAATCAACCTGCTGGCCCTCGTTTCCTGGCTGGTGCTGCGCTTCGGCCGCTGAGCCCCGGTATCATGGGCGGATGAATACGCCAGCCCTGCCCGTCATCCGCCTCAAAAACGACCGCGTCCCCGGCCATCCGTGGGTCTGGTCGGCCCAGATCGTCAAACCCGACGACCGCCTGCCCCCCGGCACCGTCGTCGACGTACACGATGCCCGGGGTCGCTTTATCGGGCGGGGTTTCTGGAATGGCCACGCCCGCGTGGCCCTGCGCCTGCTCACCACCGACGCGGACCAGTCGATCGACGAGGGCTGGATTGCCGCCCGCATCGCGCGCGCCGTCGAACTGCGCCGCGAACTGCTCCGTCTGGACGAGGTCAGCGACGCCTGGCGTGTCGTGCACAGCGAAGGCGACGGCCTTTCCGGCCTCGTCGTCGACCGTTACGCCAATCACCTGGTGGTCGAATATTTCGCCGCCGGCATGTGGCGCTTCCGCGACGCCATCCACGCCGAACTGCAGAAGCACTTCCCGGGCGCCTCGCTGTACTGGTTCGCCGAGCAGCACGTGCAGCGCCAGGAGTCCTTCGACGTCCGCTCCAACGACGCGCCGGCCGCGGTCGATGTGCACGAACACGGCCTGTCCTTCCATGCGGCGCCGGGCCTGGGTCACAAGACCGGCTTCTTCGCCGACCAGCGCGACAACCGTCGCCGCTTCGCGCAGCTGGCGCGTGGCCGCCGCGTGCTCGACCTGTGCTGCAACGCCGGCGGCTTCGCCGTGCACGCGATGAAGGCCGGCGCCCGCGAGGCCACCGGTGTGGACGCGGACGCCGCCATCCTGGAGGTCGCCCGTGAAAACGCGCGCATGAACGGCGTCGAGGCCACGTTCGAGCAGGGCGACGTCTTCGAATGGCTGCGCGCCGCGATCGACCGTGGCGACACCTGGGACGCGATCGTGCTCGATCCGCCCAAGCTCACCCGCGACCGCAACCAGGTCATCAACGCGCTGAAGAAGTACTTCGCGATGAACCGCACGGCGCTCGACGTGCTCGCGCCGGGCGGCATCCTGCTGACCTGCTCGTGCACGGGCCTGGTCGGCGAGGACGATTTCCTCGAGATGATCCGTCGCGTCGCCCTCAACGCGGGCCGCGAACTGCAGGTCCTTCACGTGGACGGTGCCGGCGCGGACCATCCCGTAGCCAGCAACGTCCCCGAGAACCGCTACCTCAAGGCGGTGTTCTGTCGCGTGGGCTGACGAGGCGTTCACCGGGCCTTGATCGCCCGCTGGCCCACACTCCGGGCCATGTCCAGGAAGCCGCCTACCGACGCCCTCGTGGTCGTCACCGCCGAACAGGCCCACGCGAAAGCGGCGGGCCTGGTGTATGTCTGCGACACCGACGCGGGCATCACCCGATGCAAGCGCGGGCGGGCGTTTTCTTACCTCGACGCCGACGGCAAACGGATCACCGACGAGGACGTGCTTGCCAGGATCCGTGCCCTGGCCATCCCCCCGGCGTACACCCGCGTCTGGATCTGCCCGAACGAACGCGGCCACCTGCAGGCCACGGGACGCGACGCTCGCGCACGCAAGCAGTACCGTTATCACGCGAAGTGGCGCAACGTCCGCGATCGCGGCAAGTTCGAGCGCGTCATGGAGTTCGGCAAGGTACTTCCGGCCCTGCGACGTCGCCTTAGCAAGGACCTGGCCCTGCCGGGGTTGCCACGCGACAAGGTGCTGGCCCTGATCGTCAGCCTGCTCGAGGAAACGATGATCCGCGTGGGCAACGACACCTACGCGAAACAGAACAACTCGTTCGGCCTGACCACCCTTCGCTCGCGACATGTAGCCGTCCATAAGGGGCGCATCGAGTTCCACTTCCGCGGCAAGAGCGGCCAGTGGCGCGACGTGGAGCTGGACGACCGTCGGCTGGTGAAGATCGTGCGCCGCGTGCAGGAGCTGCCCGGCCAGCGCGTCTTTCAGTACCTCGACGACGAGGGCAACCGCCAGCCTGTGGATTCGGGCATGGTCAACGACTACCTGCGCAGGGTGACGGGGGGCGAATTCACCGCGAAGGATTTCCGTACCTGGGGCGGTACCGTGCATGCCGTCGCCACGCTGGCGGCAACGCCGTTACCGGACAAGGGCGGTCAAGCGGCTTTACGCGCGACGCTGGCGGGTGCCGTAAAACAGGTAGCTTCCGTGCTCGGCAATACGCCTGCGGTCTGCCGCGCGTCTTACATTCACCCCGAGGTGTTCGAGGGGTGGCTCGTCGGCGAACTTCATCGGCATGTGCCACCTACCGGCCTCCATGCACCGCGCAAGTTGGAAGCGCTGACCCTGGCTTTTCTGCGACGGCGCCTTCGTGCGTCCGCCCGCTCCCGCTGACGCATGCGGATGGCTATAGTGCGCACACGGGGTTCGCGTTCCATTTTCCAGAGGTTGGTTTGACGATGTCGCGGTGGAAGGTGTTTCCCGTCATGTTCGGTCTGGCGACCGTGTCCGGTGCGCTGGCCCAGGAGGCGCCCGCCGCGCCCCCTTTCGCCCTCCCCGATGCGCAGAGCCACCGTGGCGTCGTCGACGACACGTGGATCGTCGCGCCGAAACGACTCCCAGGCGCGACGCTCGCGGCGGTGAAGAACTACGCGGATGAAGGTGACATCGCCGCCGGCGTCTCGCTGCGCTATCACATCGATGGCGCGGACTGGATCATCGCCGACGTGTTCATCTACCCCGCCGGCGAAGGCGATTCGTCGAAGATGCTGAAACAGGCCGCGGACGACTTCCGCGAATCGGTCGACTTCGCCGAGCGCCAGCAGATCTACCGCAACGTGTGGTGGGGAGACGAGGCTCCCTATACGGCGTCGCTGGCGGGTGGGAAGAAACTCGAGGGGCGGTTCCTGCCGATCGTATTCGATGCGCAGCAGGACATGCTGACCTCGCGCGCCTACCTGTTCTACCGCAAGCTGTACTTCGTCAAGATTCGCCTGAGCACGACGGTGGACGCGGTCGATTCCCTGGCAGAGCGCGCCGACAAGTTCATCGGCAACCTGCTCGACGGCGTCGATATCGTCAGTGTGGGCGGCTGCGGCAAGAAGATGGACATCATGGCGCTGCCGAGCGGGCAGACCGCCCCGGCGGATTTCACCGACAGCGTGAGCCCGGACGGTTTCGGCATCGCCATCAGCATGTCGAAGGCGGGTGGTGCCACGTACGCCACGCAGATGACCAGGGCGATGGCGGTTGCCGCGCGTCGGCAGCTCGCCACGGGCTGCACGTCACTCAACTACAAGCCGCCGGGTGACGACAGTGTGCGCGCGGTGCTGCACTTACGCTTCGGGCCCGAGGACTGGGGTGCCGCGCCGCGACACTGATCGGAAGAAGCGGCCGGGACGCGTCCCACGCCCGGCCGCTGTCGGTCACCGTGGCGAGTCGTTCTCAAATCCTTGAGCCGACCCGCCACCGGCGGCGACACAGACAGCATGACGGTCGTTGCCGCTTTGGCATATAGAAGAATTCTGAAAAATCGCGCGGATCGCAAGCGACCGCCTCTCCACGTCGCCCCGACTGTCGTGCCTTGTAAACTGTCGTCTTCACCCCGCCGAGCGAGCCGATGACCACGAAACCGCGACCGTTTTCCATGATCCGCGACTTCGCGCTGGCCGACTGGTTCACGCTGGGCAACGCCGCCAGCGGCGTGGGCGCCCTGTTCTCGACCATGACCTACCTGCAGGAAGGTGGCGTCTGGCACCTCTACATGGCATCGGGGCTGGTGTTGCTGGCACTGATTTTCGACGTGCTGGACGGACGGATCGCGCGCTGGCGCCAGCGCGCGTCGCTCATGGGTCGCGAACTGGACTCGCTGGCGGACGTCATCTCGTTCGGCGTCGCCCCCGCCGTCATCGGCTACGGCTGCGGTATGCAGGGCGGACTGGACCGCGCCATCCTGCTGATGTTCGTCTGTTGCGGCGTGTCCCGCCTGGCCCGCTACAACGTCACCGCCGAAGCCCACGCGAACGAGGAAGGCAAGGTGACGCACTTCGAGGGCACGCCCATTCCGACCTCGATCGTCCTGGTCGCGGTGCTCTGCGCCGCGTCGGCCACCGGCGCCCTGCACGAACGGATGTGGCTCGGCAGCGTCCAGATCGCCACGCTGGGCCTGCATCCGCTGGCCCTGATGTTCGCGGTCTCCGGCGCGCTGATGGTCAGCCGCACCCGCATTCCGAAGCTTTGAGCGGGCAGGCGCCAACCTTGCTCAGGCCGTGACCGGCCGCGCCGGTTGACGGCGCCACGCGCGCAGGCCGATCACCGCCAGCACCACGAATCCCGCGTACAACACGGCCGTGACCGGCAGTGCCTTGTAGATGTATTCACCGACGTAGAGCACGTCGACGACGATCCAGAGCCACCACGCAGCGACGTGTCGTCTTGCCTGCCACCATTGCGCGACGAGGCTGAACGCGGTGAGCCCGGCATCGAGCCACGGCAGGGAGGCGTCGGTCCAGCGATGCATCGCGTAACCGAGGGCCAGTGCCGCCGCCGCGCCGACCGCGAGGTGTGTAAACGCACTCCGACCATCCAGATCGGCGACGCGGACGTGACCGCTCCCATCCAGATTGCGTCGCCAGCGATGCCAGCCGTAGAGGATCAACAGGGCGAAAGCGATCTGTAGCAGCGTGTCGGAATAGAGCCTGGCGTCGACGAAGATCCACGCGTAGGCGATGACGGAAACCAGCCCCACCGGCCAGCACCACGGACTGCGTCGCGCCGTGAGCCACACGGCGGCTGCGCTCACCAGCGCGGCCGCCAGTTCGAACCACGACAGCTCAAAGTTCATAGGTCACCGAAAGGCGGGCCAGGCGCGGCATGCCGGGGAACAGGTAGGCGTCGCCGCCCGAGGTACCCGTGTCGCGCCAGTAGAAGCGATTGAAGACGTTATCGACATTCAGACGCCATGTCATCGCATGGCCGCTCACGGTGGTCGCGTAACGAAGCCCGGCATCGAACACATGGTAGCCGGGCACGCGCGTGGCGCCGTCCGGCGTCGCCACATTGCTGCTCGCGTAACGCCAGCCGCCCAGCACGGCGAGTCCCTGAACGAAGGGCAGGCTGTAGTCGGCATAGACGGCGGTACGCCAGCGCGGCACGTTGACTACCTGGTGGTCTTCATAAGACGGCGCGCCGGTATTTTCCGCACGCGCGCGGATCGCATTGGCGCTCGCCGTGATACGCAGCCGGTCGGTGACCTGCCCGGCAACGTTCAACTCGACGCCCGTATGCACCTCCTGTCCCTGCTGGACAAAGGTGAAGCCTTCGGCTGTGTCATCCGCACGTGCAAACTGATACGACTGACGGATGCGATACAAGGCGGCCTGCAGGTCGAGCACATCGCTCACGGCATATTTCACACCCGCCTCGACCTGGCGCGAATGCAGCGGTGCGAGCGTCGTGCCGCCGTTGGAGGTCCAGTAAGGCGCTTCTCGACCGAGCGAGATGCCTTCGCCGTAACTCAGGTACGTCGTCAGCGGCGTTGTCGGCTGCCACAGCACCGCTGCCTGCGGCAGCGTCTTCGTCTCACGTGTGTCGCGCTCGAGTGCGCCGGTGTCGTCGTAAGCGCGCTCGTCCAGCTTGACCAGGCGCGCGCCGGCCAGAACCTGCCACTGCTCACCCATGTGGATGCGATCGATCGCGAACAACGTGCGCTGCCAGCTGGTCAGGCGACGCACGGACGCGCCGGGCTGGTTCGGCGACGGGTCGAAAACGGGCACGACGCGATCATCGATGTTGGCCGTGCCGACATAGTCGTAGACGTAAGGACGCTGGTCGACCGTGCGACGGAACGCGCTGGCGCCGAGGTTGATCTCGTGATCGAGCGCACCGGTGGCGAAGCTGCCCGTGACCACGCCACGCACCTCGTCGTTCTGACGCGTGTCATCGGGGCTGCGGTAGTCATAGACGTCGTAGTCACCGTTCGGTGCGAAGAAGTAACCGGGTGTGGCACCCGATGCGCACGACTCGGCGTAGAAGCACCCATAGGCGAACGCGACGTTGTCGTCGATCACCGTATGGCTGTGACCCACCGACACCTGCGCGTTCCATGTGTCGCTGAAGCGGTAGTTGAAGCGCAGCGAGGTGTTGCTCGAATGGATACCTACCGGTCGTTGCCAGGGCTGGTAGCCGAGCAGTCGGGTGCGACTCGGGTGCGCCGGAATCGCCGTTCCACCGAGCAGCTGATAACCCGATGCGGAATTGCCACCGCTGGTCTGATAGTCGGTGTCGAGGAGCAAGGTCGCCTGTTCGTTGATTTTCCAGTCCGCGCCGAGCGACAAAAAGCTGCGACGCCCGTCGGTGTGTTCGATGGCACCGTGCGTCTTTTCGTTGGCGGCATTCACCCGCACGCCGAACGACGGGGTAAACCATGTGCCAAGGTCGAGCGCTTCGTAGCTCGAGCCGTGCGAGTCGGTGCCGAGCGTGAGGTTGTGCACCTCGGCTGGACGCTTGCTGACGTAATTGACCAGGCCACCCGGCTCGACCACGCCCGCCTCGAGACCGCCGAGACCCTTCAGTACTTCGACGCGCTCCTTACCCTCCAGCGCCTGCAGCTGCTCCGCGGACATCATCATGCCGTTGAAGCGAAAGCCTGTCGCGAGATCCAGCGGAAAACCGCGGATGGATACGTCCTGGTAGTAACCCGCCGGCGCGTAGTTGTCGTTGATCGCCGCGTCTCCGCGCACCAGCTCGCTGAGCGTGCGCGGCTGGCGATCGTCGATCTGTGCGCGGGTGATCACGGTGATGGCAGCCGGCGTGTCGTGCAGCGCCGCGCTGCCGAAGCTGCCGAAGGCGTCCAGCTGCGAGTCCGCGGCGTGGTAGCCGTCGGTCGCCGACGCGTGCACGTCGATGGTCGGCAGGGTGCGGGCCTGCTGCTGCGGGGCGGCATGGTCGTCCGAGGCCTGGGCCAGCGGAGCAAGGGCGAGCAGGGCCAGGGCGAGCGGGGTACGGGCAAGAGTCATCGTCGTCTTCGGGTTCACGGACGAAGCGACGGCGAACCACGCCGCCCGACAGGGCGTTTGTGGTTCTGCAAGCTCCCTACGCCGGTACTAACCGGGTCAGGTTCCAAGGGACTCTCTCAGCCCGGCGTATGCCGGGCACCCCCGCTTCTAGAACGCCTATTGAAGCACGAAATGTCAGCGAGCGTGACGGAGGGCGTCGAGCAGTCCCTGCCCTTCGGTCCCGGCGAACCAGCGGGCATGGCCCAGCAGGAAGGTCCGATAGGCCACGTCGGCGTGATCGCGGCGCCGCGTGATGCCTTCGAAATACTGCACTTCGGAGAGGGCGAAATCCACGTGGACGACTGGAAGGACATCGGCAAGCGCGGCCAAGTCCGCCGGAGCGAGCGGCCGGACGGACCGATAGCCGTCGAGCAGGCCGAGAGCCAGATCGATACGGGCAATCCCGCCCTGTTGGATGTCGAGCCACGCGATGGCGTTCCGCTCGATCGCCGTAGCCAGGTCGAACAGTGCGAACGTGCGCGCGGACAGGCCGAAGTCCAGCACGTCGGTGATTCGTCCCGCATCGCTCGCGTCGCTCCAGCAGAGGTTGGAAACGTGCCAGTCGCCGTGAGTCCACAAAGGCGTTTGTCGCGCTACGGCCAGGGCCGCAGCCTGCGTCCAAGGGCCGAGAACCGCACCCACGTCGTCGCGCCAGTCGCGCTCGCTCAGATAGGCGGCGAGCGCCGGCCGTCCGGGCAGCTGTCCGGCCAGTACCGAGAGGGGGTCGGACGCCGAGAGCATCTCGGCACGGGCGACCAGCAGGTGGGTCCCCCGCTGCGGCGCGTCGTAGCCTTCCGCCGCAAGGTGCAGCCGCGCGAGCATCGCACCCGCGGCATGCGCGTGCGCGGCGCCGCCCGCGGGCGACCACGAAAACGCATCGCGGTAGACATCGTTCCCGGTCGCGGAGCGATGCACTTCGTAGACCCAGTCGCCCCTGGACACCGAGGAGCGGCCGGTCGCGTCAGCGAGGATGTGCGGCACGGGGATACCGCCGGCCCGCAGGTGCGCCGCGAAGCGATGTTCTTCGGCCAGCGTCCGCTCGTCGCGCAGGCTCATGTGGTGCCGTTTGACGAAGACCTCGCCACCTGCGGTGGTGACGCGTGCCGCTGCCGAGAGCGGACGCGGACTGTGCCAGACGATGGCGTACGGCCCCTTCAGCGAGGGATAGCCGTCGAGCAGCGACGCCACCTCGTTTTCCGCCAGCGGCGGCCAGTCCGGCGCCTGCTGGTCGCCCGCGAGGCCGTGGGAAAAGTGGACTTCGTCGCTCATTCCGCCAGTGTATCGAACCCGCCATGCTCGTCTCACCCGCGCGCGAAATCGGCAAATTTACCAATTCGCCGTTTATTCGATGGCGAGCGGGCCGATAACCCTTCAAACTAGGCATGCCGAGAGCGGAAAGCGTCGCTACCGACTGCTCCGATCGGCCACCCGGGAGGCAAAAGGGGTCGAATGTGCGTGCACTGAACAAGGATCCGTTGGTCTGGGGGCGCTATGTCGCCGTCGCGGGCGCGTATGCCGCCTGCTACGAGCTCACGCGCAACTTTTCATTTTCGCACTGGATGCTCCCGGCCGGCCTGCGCCTGGCCTGCCTGCTGCTTGTTCCCTGTCGCTTCTGGCCCGCGCTCGCGGTCGGCGAAACCCTGCCCGTCGCTGAAATGGCTGCGCTGCATGCGCACGCGTTCGGCGTGCTCTGGGCCTGCCTCGTCTCGATCCCGACGATCGGCCTGTGCATGCCGGCGGTGATATGGATCCGGCGTCATGCGGACCTGCGTCGCGCCGACGGCCAGATCAACATGAACATGATCATGGTGGCGACGCTTGCCTGCGCCCTCATTGGCGGCGGTGCCAGCACCTTTACGCTGTCGATCGTGCAGATGGGCGACGGGTCGCCCAATCCCGTGGTCGAAGTCCAGGACTTCCTGATTTATTTCCTGGGTCAATACCTGGGCGCGCTTACGCTGACGCCGACCATCATGGCGATGCGCGAGCGCATGGCTGCCCTGCCCGGTGGCATCGTCACCTGGCAAGCCGTGCGGTCCAGCCCGCTGGCACGAGATACGCTGCTGATCGTCGTACCCTCGCTCGCGATCCTGATCTTCCTCGCGTCACAGGTCGTCGAGGGTACCGCCGCGCTGCAGAGCGTACGCATGGCGATGGCGGTTCCCGTCATCCTGCTGACCTGGCGGCACGGCTGGCACGGCAGCGCGGTGGCCGGCATGCTCGCGAGCATCGCTCTCGCATCGACATCGTCGTTCCTGACGGAGCCGCTGATGATCCAGGCGCAGGTCGTGCTGTCGCTGGTGATCTTCACGTCCCTGCTGTTCGGTGTACGAGTGGCTCGCCGCATCGCGGCGAACCACCCGGTGGTACTGAAAGGCGCCTGCCGGGAACCCAGTCAGCGCTGACCGAAAGGTTCCAGGCGGAACGACGCCCCGGTCTTTCCCTCGTGCTCGATCACGGACCGTGACCATTGCAGTCACGCACCGTGGGGCATTCGCCGGCAAGACGAGCCGTAATACGCACGGTTCCATCCGGCTGCGTGGCGGCCTTCACCTCGACGGTGCCGTCGTTATAGACGGTCTCCGACGTTCCACTGGCCGGGGTGTTCAACGGTTCGTCCGGCGTGGAGACGCCGGACGCGTCGGAACCGACCGGCGTACCCACCAGCGCGTAAGGCGTGCGGGCGACCGCACCGCGCACCTTCCCGCTCGCGTCGTTGACCTGGATATACCGGGTCGTTCCGCGCTGGAAGACATAGACGTGGTAGTTGGGGCTGGCGCTGACGTCGGTCGTGTTCGGCCAGGACTGACCCAGTCCCGACAGAGCGGTCTGTGCGTGAGCGGCCCCGAGGCCGAGCGAAGCGACGACGAGGCAAGCGAGCGTAGAGCGGGCAAAGCTGCGCATGGTGGATCCTCCTGGGCTGTGTGGAGCAAGTCTGGGCGCTGTGCGCTACAGATCCTGCGACTCGGTCAGGGCAGTGCCATGACCGATTTATCCACTTTCGCCCATCGCCAGAGGCCCCTGTCGGGCGGCTGCCGATTACGCTCACAGCTGTCGTGTCGCCTCACCTCGCGGCATGCCTTGGTTCACGATGGTGAGGATCTCACGCACAAAAAAACCCGCCACGAGGGCGGGTCTTCGTCATACGTCGCCAGGCGATTAATCCGCGGACAGCGTCATGTTGCCGCCGCTGCCACTGACGGCCACCTTGTCACCGCTATGCAGGCTATGCATCGCCTGACCGGTCTGCACCGTCGACACCACCTTGCCATCGTCCATCTGCAGCTTAACCATGTAGTGGGCTGCCGGACCTTCACCGGCAAGGTCGCCACCCACCTTGTCGCCGACCGCCGGCGCCACCTGGGCTGCGGCATTGCCTGCGTAACTGCCACCGCCCGCCTGCGCCGTCTTTATGCCGACGATGTTGCCGAGCGTGGCGCCCCAGTGACGACCGAGCTTGTGCGTCTCGCTCTCATCCTTGCCACGATTGTCGATCGGCTGCATGTCGACGATCGTACCGAGGCGCACGGACTGTGCGTGCAAGGCAGCGATGGGAGCGAGAGAAGTGACCGCCAGTGCGGCGGTGAGCATCCATTTCATAAATCACCTTGTTTGTCGGGAGCGGATCAACGGTTCTTGGGGCGTCCCCAGCTTTTGACATACGGCCGGCATTTCACGCCGTCGTATTCGTAGCGGCTGATGATGCCCTTGGCATTCGCGTAGAACGTAATAGTGCAATGGTGCTGGGCGGCGACTTCGTGGTGGGTCGTATTGCTGCCCATGACCAGCGTGTTGCCGACCTGACCCACGGGGGCCCAGGTGGTATCGTTATACGAATACGCTTCCGTTCCGAAGTTGTACGAGTAGGCGGTTTCGTCCGTCCCGGAGACTTCCCAGGTCGTGAATCCGCTATCCACCGGCCACTGCACCAGCAATTCGCTGGAGTCATGGCCGATCCAGCTGTCGGCCACTTCGGAGGAACCCCTGTCGTAGGCCTGTGCCATCGACGCCACGGGAAGCATAAGGCCACACAAGGCCGGAATAGCGATAATGAAGGCGCGCACGATTCAGATCCTTTGAAGACGAAGGCATCCCTCGCGGCACCGCCCCGAGGGCGTCGCGATGTCAGGAACCTCGTATCCGGATGCGACGATCACCCCATCGCCCTTCCGTGGAATATCCGACGCAACGTAGGGTCACCGCCTGGCAGTGACCGATCGCGTCGACGTCTCCCCTGCCCCTGACGTCCGACGCCGCATGATAGCGCGACTATTTCCAAATGCCATACAGCAGCACGCAAAAAGAAAAGCCCCCGATTTCTCGAGGGCTTTTCAGTGGTGGCTGGGAGTGTCGACTCCCCGTTAATTAGTTCCAACCATAACCCGAGGCGGCCGGATCGTTCTGCTGCCTGAATTCGGCAGGCGTCAGGCCACCGAGACTGTCGTGAGGGATCTCACCGTTGTAATCGGCAAGCCAAGTCTCGGCCTGCTCGCGTACCTCGCTCAGGTTTCGGAAGACATGCATGTCCAGAACGCCACGCCGGAAGCTGCCGTTGAAGCGCTCGATAAAGCCGTTCTGCATCGGCCTTCCGGGTTCGATAAAGTCGGGTTTGATGCCGTTGCGTTCTGCCCACTCCGCGAGTGCGAGGGCGACGA